>JANXZJ010000124.1 GCA_025355585.1 Mariniphaga sp.
TTCACTTTTCACCACATAGTCAAAAGCCCGGTGGTGCATACAGTTTACGGCAACTTCAATTTTATCCTGTGAAGAGAGAATTATTACGGGAATATCCTGGTTAAAAGCTTTTATTTTGTCCAAAGTTTCTATTCCATTCATCGCAGTTGCATCAATTCCGTCGAGACAATAATCAAGTATGATTACATCCGGGTCGTGTGATAAATTCGCCATACACAGTTCACCTGTTGCGAATGTTTCAATTATAAAATCAGCGCGCTCAAGAAAATCAATTTCCAATGATTTTAAAAATACGGCGTCATCATCGACCAAAAAAAGCTTTATTTTTTCTTTATTCATGATTGTGTTCTTTTAATTCTAATAGCTCTTCTTCTAATTCTTCACAAGCCTGATTACAGACATTCCCCAGCTGTAAAACCAAGTCGCTTATTCCCTCTGATTGTTTTTGTGTACTGGCAAATTCCTGGACTTTCTTTGCCATGTTCTCAAAATCTTTACTGATACCCATTATTGAAAACGAAGGTATCATTTTATGAACCGCCGAATACAATAAGTGCCAATCTTTATCCTTAAAACTTTGTTTCATTGTACTGATCAATGGAGGTGTTTGTTCCAGATAAAGTGAAATCATTTCCATCATCAAATTCGGATTCGATTTTGTACGCCGGATTAAATATTCAAGATCAATACAGCGTGACTTCTTGCCATCCATCAGTTCATCATTTTCGTGCTCATTGTATTTTACAAGTGTCGGTTTTTTAACCAACCCAACGATTTTATTATACAATAACCTTTCGTCGACAGGTTTTGCAATGTAATCATTCATCCCTACAGCCCTGCATTTTGCCAGATCGACCGTAGTAACATCGGCAGTTAAAGCGATAATCGGAATTTTAGAATTCATTTCATTGCGAATATATTCAGTGGCTTCAAACCCATTCATTTCGGGCATCTGCAAGTCCATCAAAATTATATCGTAAGTTTTTTCCTTCATCTTTTCGATCGCAATTTTTCCATTGGCCGCAATATCGCGCTCGAATCCGAAATCATCCAACAAAGTTTTCATCAGTAATTGATTGAGCGGGATGTCTTCTGCTACCAATACTTTTATATTTATAATTTCTGTATCTAATTCCTCAATTTCTGTTTCTATTTCAGCGTCCTCGGTCGTTTTCATAAAGCTCAATATAAAACTAAAAGTAGAACCCTCACCTATTACACTCTTTACACTTATGCTTCCACCCTGAGGCTCTACCAGTTGTTTAACAATGGCCAATCCCAATCCGGTTCCGCCATACAACCTCGATGTGCCGCTGGATGCCTGCTGGAAGTTTTCAAAAATCTTGTCTATCTTATTATCAGGTATCCCAATTCCGGTATCCGATACTGAAAATTCAATGGTTACTTTCTCTTCATCCTGCGAAAGTAAACGAACACTTACCGTAATTTTCCCTTTTGACGTAAATTTAACCGCATTACTCACAAGATTCAAAATAATCTGGTGTAAACGTACAGGGTCACCTACCAGCACCTCAGGAATATTCTGGTCATATTCTTTAACCAACTCCAGGTTCTTTTCCAGAATTTTTGTCTCAAACAAATGAAGCATGGCTGATATAGACAACTTCATTTTGAAAGGCGACTGCTGAAATACCATTTTCCCTGCATCAACTTTCGCCAAGTCGAGGATGTCGTTAATCAACACAATAAGTGCATCACCCGACATTTTTATAGCAGTTAAATATTCCTTTTGTTTTGATGTGAGTTCTGTTTTCAACACCACTTTTGTAAATCCGATGATTGCATTCATTGGTGTGCGGATCTCGTGACTCATATTCGACAAAAACTGCTGTTTCGCCTTTACAGCAGTTTCAGCGATTATTGTGGCACTTTCGGCCTTGGCTTTTGCTTCTTCGGCAATTAATGTGGCCAGTTCGGCAAATACTTTCGCCTCTATCAATTCCGTTTCAATTCTTTTTTGGTCGGTTATATCTCTTGCTACGACAACTACACCAAGTACATTTCCCCT
>JANXZJ010000133.1 GCA_025355585.1 Mariniphaga sp.
CGGGCTGTTTTGCCTTCATTCTTAACCTGAACGGCAATTGTATTGTTTTGTCCTGCCGGATTGAGGTAAGGGGAAATATTGTAATAAAACGAGGTATAGCCATAAGGATGATTTCCAACGTGTTTTCCATTGATCCAAACATCTGAATTCATATACACACCATCGAACATCAGGTAAGCGGTTTTATCCTGGTCTCCCTTGTTTATTGTGAAGTTCTTCCTGTACCAGGCGGTTCCGCCTATTGTATAGCCTGTTCCCATTTTACCGACAGATGCCTTTGAAAAAGGGCCGATGATTGAATCTTTTATTTGATTGGGCAGGTCTTCAATGCTCCAGTCATGCGGAAGATCGAGCGCTCGCCATTTCGAATCATCAAAAGAGAGGGTTTCAGCACCGGTAGGGTTGTCCTTTACAAAACGCCAGCCTTCGTCGAATGAGGTAGTACGGGTATCTACCTTATTGATTCCATGCAGGTTGAATGAGTACATACTGATGACCAATACGATCATAAGCATCATGCTAACATTTGTTTTCATAACGATGGTTTAGTCAAATTTAATTATAACGAGTTTCAGTGATTGTTACGATAAATCATTGAGCCACTTTGATACACATTAACCGGTTTTGATCGCGGATTAACAGTTTGCCATCGGCAAGTGCTATCGGCGCCCAGTTTTGAGCTGACCCTCCAATTCTTGAAGCCATCGGATCACTGCCTGTTCCTGCCTCTTTTAGTAATTCGGTTGATGCAATTGGTTTGAATGCCGTTGGATCGGGTTCAATGAGGTACAATTTTTTGGCTCCGTCGGTAGCAAGAATCAGCCCGTCAGCAAGGATCATACTGCCTTTATTAAAATCAGGTTCCCGTTTCGTTTTCCACATGATCTTACCATCCATACCCATACATACGAGGCCGTCGCGCCGCTCATTGTTTGAGTACTGGGCATAGAAATAACCATTAAACAATACCGGTGGCTTTGTATGTTCACCAAATTCGATGGTTTTATAAAGTTCTGTAACACCAAAGCTGTCATCTGTTCTCTTCTCAACTTTTATCATGGCCGCACCCGCCTGGTATCCTCCGATAATAAGAATTTTACCCTCGCCGGCATCAAAAGCACCCGGGGTTGGAATACCACATTGCCAGTTCGTATATTCCCACAGTATTTTTCCTGTGCGCGGATCAATTCCAACGACTTTACCTCCGCTGGAAGTTTTTCTGTCGGTGGCACTTATCATTACCACATGATTCTCTCCGGCAATTTTTACAAGGGCAGGACTCACATATCCAACAGGTCCGATTGCAGAAGTTTTCCATTTCACATTACCTGTGAGTTTTTCGTAAGCCACAACACCAGCCTCGGGAGCTTGTGATGCCAGAATCAGCAAATCACCATATATGATAGGGCACTGTGTAATCGCCCACCTTGGAATTTCCTGACCACCGAAATCCTTCCAGACATTTTTATTCCAGACTGGTTTATGCGTGTTGATGTCGATGCAATAAAGGTCGCCGTTGGGACCGCAGGAATAAACATGATTGCCGTCTGCAACCGGGACACTTCTGGAACCGGGAAACATAACAGATCCTGGGGCTTCATAACTAAAATTCCAGAGTTCTGTTCCACTTGATAATTCAAAACACCTCAGATTATCACCTACCTTGTCATCCCTGTCGAGTAAATAAACCTTACCGTCTTTGACAACGGGTCCACCGTAACCGATGCCCATATTCACAGTCCACAAAACTTCAGGCCCATTCTGAGGCCAGGTTCGTAAAATACCTTTCTGGTCTGAAGTGCTATTTCCATGTGGCCCAAGATACTGAGGCCAGTCTTGTGCATAGACATTCGCCGCCATGCAAACGAATAAGAAAACAACCGGAATAAAGATCTTTCTTTTTTTCATTTTGGTCAATTAATTAAAGATTGTGAATCAATGTCGTTTAGTTAACGTTTTATTATAAACGTTTGTAGTTCATCGAGTAAGGTCGCTTGGGTTTCATATTTCTGGGTTCACTTCTCCCAGGTCGTATGATTTCCCTCGTTTTTTCCACAATACTATCGAAGGCT
>JANXZJ010000170.1 GCA_025355585.1 Mariniphaga sp.
TGTTTGTAGAGACGTGATTAATCGCGTCTCTGCGGATGAATGGTCCGATTAATCACGTCTCTACCGGATGGATGATTCAACAAAATTGGCGAAAATCTGCGTTGTTTGCATCCGCGTCATCCGCGGTCCATTCGTTCCACTTTTGGGTCAAAACAAGGTTCGTTCAGCATCACTTGAAATTTTAAAACTGGCTCTGAATCACACCTTCATCAATTTATACTATCTTTGAACATCATCCAGAATCAGTTGTTGATCATTGGATTGAAACCTTTAAAATGTCGGATCGTGTTATGAAAAAAGCCATCAAAATTATCGTTTTCATTGTTTTGCCAGTTCTTATTGCGTTAATTATTATTGGTTTAGTCGCTTTGCCTCCTGTCGCAAAGAATTACATCAACAAACATGGAAAAGAATACACGGGACGGAAATTATCCGTCAACCAAATCCGGATCAACTACTTTACATCGACTTTCCACGTGATCGGTTTCAAAATGTTTGAAGCCGATGACCAGGCCACTTTCGTCGCTTTCGATTCATTAACGGTCGATATCAATCCGCTGCGCCTGTTTTCTTCTGAGCTTGACATCGAAAAAATACGGCTTGTCAAACCCGAAGCGACCATCACGCGACAGGACAGTGTCTTTAATTTCGACGATATCATCGCTTTCTTCAATTCAAAATCGAAGACAGATACCCTGAGCAAGCCATCGGGTCCATTCAAATATGTAATGAGAAATATTTCACTGGTCAGCGGGAAGCTTACTTTTAATGATAAGGGAATCAGTTATACGAATATCATGAATAACCTGGGATTTACGGTCCCCTATGTCAGTTACAACCGCGAGGAAATCAGCGAAGCAGGACTCAAATTTTATTTCGAAAATGGCGGTTTTCTCCAGGCAATGGCCGGTTATAATCAGAAATTCGGGGCGTACAATGCCGATATTACGGTCGATAAATTGGATATCTCGCCATTCCTGCCCTATCTGAAACCCTATGTCAGGTTTAAAAGCTACGAAGGAATCGTCGATGGAAAATTTCATATACAGGGAAATATCAATAACCTCGATTCGGTACTGATACGCGGCGATGCGAACGTGGCAGATTTCGCGGCGAAAGACCTTTCAGACCGGAAGGTTTTGGGTGCAGCGAAAGGAAACGTTACGATGGCTGATTCTTACCCGATGAAGTATGTTTTTAATTTCGATCAGATTACACTCACTGAACCCTACATGTATTTCGAGATGAAAGACTCGTCCAATAACTTCCTTGCGTTAATGGTCGACACAGTCAGCAGCACAGCCGGAAGCAGCGAACCATTTCAATATTACTACAGGGTCAACCATTTCATAATAGACAATGGGATGGTCGATTTCAGGGATAATTCATATGGAGACCCATTTGATTATCACCTCGATAATATAGCGCTCAAAGTTGATACGGTTACTTCCGTTACCAAATGGATTACGGCCTACTCGACGGCGCGTCTGAATAAAAGGGGGAAACTAAAAGCCGAACTGGGAATTAATCCCTCCGATCCTTATGAACTCAAGGTGAATTATGTGATCACAAATTTTCAGCTGAGTGATCTGAATACAATCTCGAGGTATTACGTGGGATTCCCGTTTTTACTTGGAAATATGTATTACGAAGGGAAAACGGTGATCACTGCACGGCAGCTGACGAGCGAGAATAAACTGATTGTCCGCAATGCCAAACTGGGTAAAAAGAGCAAAGGATTAATGAATATACCGCTCAAACTGGCGCTTTACCTGTTAAAAGATGTCCATGGAGACATTATCCTCGACCTTCCGGTTTCGGGTGATTTAAACGATCCCAAGACAAAAGTTGGCAAGCTTGTATGGCAGGTATTTAAAAACTTTATTGTGAAAATTGTCTCCTCTCCATTCAGGGCGTTGTCGGGTCTGATGGGCGTCAATCCGGATGAGATCAAGGGAATAGAGTTTAACTATGCCGATACAACGCTTACCGATGCTCATTTGCGAAGGGTCAGATTGTTTACGCAACTGGAGAAGAAAAAGCCCGACATGAAAATTGAGATGGCTTATTACGACGATGTCGAACTCGAGAAACAGGCAATTGCCGTTGAAGAGGCTGGCAAGCTCTTTAATACCGCCACCGGGACCGATTACACAAAGGAGAAGGATCAGTTCAGGTCTTTCATTGCCAAAAAGCTTCAGTCCGACACCGTAAGTATCCTCACGGGAAGTATGCAGCTAATCGGAAGTCATCAGCTCGATTCGATACAAAATAGTTTTAGCCAAAAACGGATCAGTAAGATTGAAGCGGCCCTGCATGCCGTTGACGATTCCACGCGAATCAAGTTATTTATTCCCAATAAAGAAGTTCCTGAGAATGTGGGAAGCCGACCGGTATTTGAATTGAAATTTTCGATTGATGAATGAGATTGTGCACAAATGGCGAAAGCTTTCAGTACTGGCTGTGATCGTTATTGTAACGGTTCTTTCGTTTTATATTTATACGAATTTCAACAGGCTGATCTCTGATGCAATTATGCGGAGCTTCAATTCGAATGTGGTTTCCGATGTGTATGATCTAAGCTTCGATCATTTGAATATCAATATTGTCACTGGAGAGGTGAAAATCCGCAATGTCGTCATCGCACCGAAAAAAACGCCTTTACAGACTTATCCATACATCAACAGCTCGTTCGTTTTGCTGACCCGGAGGATCGATCTTCACAGGGTAGATATTTATACCTTATTAAAACATAACCGGTTGCAGGTAAGCTCAATCGAAATTGAAAAGCCGGAGATTTCCGTACAGCTGAAAGGCCGGAATCATGTACTGTTTCCTTTTAAGGCGGGCGATAAAACTTCGGAAGCCAAAATGGAGCAACTTAAAAAGTACTTCGATTCCTATTTCCTGAAAGAGTTTGTACTCCGCGATGCCTCGTTGTCGATGGAGGACGAGCGTGAAGGCAGCAGTTATAAAATCGGTGCGTTGAATATTTCTGTGAGTGATATTCAGCTCAGCCAGCAGCCCGGCGTCGATTCATTGAAGTTCCGGAAAGCAGATCTGGAAATAAACGCGCTTTCGATTCATATGAAATCCGGTGGTTTTAAATCGATGATATCGAAAAGTTTCGGGCTGGGGATCGATTCGTTTTCCATTCAGCAACGCCCGGATACGGTCTTTTACCAGGTTGCCGATTTTAAGACACTGATTCAGGATTGGGAGCTTGTAACGGCTGACAGTATTTATGTGATCGGTGCTAAATCGGCGGAGTTATTACGAAGAGCGAAGGCCTTGCACATCAGCGGAGTGGTTATGAAGCCGGCACTTAGTCACAATGCTTTCAACCAGCTTTATAAATATCAGAAAGAGCTCTATTCCATTTCCGTAAAAAAGGTTGATATTTTGAACATCAGCTTCGACAGCCTTCAGTTCTACAAGACGATATTGGTTGGTCAGGTACGACTCGACAGTACCAATGTGTTAATTTATAAGGATAAAACGAAGGATGTAGATTTGAAGCGGTTTCCTGAATTTCCCGGACAACAGGTAAACAGCATTGGCATTCCATTGACAATTAACGAGCTGAAGATATCGGAATCGGCGCTTGAGTACCAGGAAAAGAAGGCGGATGGCGATTTGGCCAGTGTGAAAATCAGAAAGCTGAATTTAAGCGCCCTGAATATTACCAATCAAAAACCCGGTTCCCGGCTTTCGGTAAAGCTTGAAGGTTTCCTCGAAAACAAAGTCCCGATTGATCTGGCAT
The DNA here is from genome assembly GCA_025355585.1 of Mariniphaga sp. Taxonomy (GTDB): domain Bacteria; phylum Bacteroidota; class Bacteroidia; order Bacteroidales; family Prolixibacteraceae; genus JAAFHB01. Next base: position 3,764 of record JANXZJ010000170.1, read on the forward strand.
TGTCATTCAGTTATAAAATGCCTGAATTTAGTTTTAAAGGTGCCATAAAACCGTTTGATCTGAAAGATTTAAATCCGGTTATCGAGGCATTCGCACCTACCAGTGCAAAGAATGGATACGTTGATGCAATTAACTTTTCCGGAAATGCTAATAAACAGTATGCAGCCGGTGATATGGAATTCCTTTACCATGATCTTGGGATCACGTTTGATGTAAAGAAATACTCGAAGTTAAAAAACTCGCTGATTTCGTTTGCTGCGAATAGCTATCTGAATTCAAGCAATCCGGCGTCGATTGATAAAGCCGCCAGGGTGGTAAAATTCGATGTTGAACGCGATATGAACAAGGGATTTATGAATCTGGTAGTCAAATCGGTCCTCTCCGGTTTACAGGAGACCATGCTCCCTTCGAAAGAGAACCGGAAGATGAACCGTGAAACAAAAAAAACGCTGAAAAAGGAACAAAAAGAACAGGAAAAGACTGATTTGCGGTAAGATGTTAATGTCTGATCATGTGTGATATATTTGATTCTGTACTGTTCTTTAGCTGCGCTGACTTTTGGTTCAGGAGGCTTTCGCAGGTGCGGTTTAATTCCAGGGCGAGATATATTGCCACTTCGTGGCGTGATCGGATAATCTTTGTATTGGCACAATCAACGGGTTGAAGGTCCGGTATAGCGTAATGTAACGCGTTGGGTTCGCGCATTACGAAACATTCAGGCGCACTGCAAGGGCAATATAGTAAATTGATATTTAGATTCTATAGCTATCGCAGGGCGCTTGATTTATTCATCTTCCCAGATTGTCTGCAAGAAAAAGAAGTGTTCTAAACGGGTTATTATTTTTTCGTACTGATAAAACCATAAACCCATCCGGCCAGAACTGCACCTGCAATTGGCGCGGCGATGAAAAGCCACAATTGTTCAAGTGCGATTCCACCGACAAAAATGGCCTGGCTGATACTACGGGCAGGGTTTACAGAGGTATTGGTAACCGGAATGCTGATCAGGTGAATCAACGTGAGCGCAAGACCAATCGCCATACCTGCAAATGGCTTTGCAGCATTGTCATCTGTGGCGCCAAGAATGACAATCAGGAACATAAAAGTCATCACAACTTCGGTTACAAGTGCAGCCAGCAGACTGTAGTGACCTGGTGAGTTTACGCCATATCCGTTGGCAGCGAAGTTCCCGATCGCACTGCCATTCCCGGTCGCAATGATATACAAAACTCCGGCAGCAGTAATTGCTCCCAAAATCTGGGCAACAATGTAAGGAAGAAGCTCTTTCCCGCTAAATCTTCCGCCTGCCCACAATCCGATTGAGACAGCCGGGTTCAGGTGAGCACCCGAAATATGCCCCAAAGAATAGGCAATGGTTAAAACGGTCAGACCAAAAGCGAGTGAAACGCCCAGAAGTCCGATTCCCACTCCCGGAAACGCTGCTGCCAATACGGCGCTGCCACAACCTCCTAAAACCAGCCAAAAAGTTCCGATAAATTCCGCTGCGAATTTTTTCATTTGTGTGTTTTTTAAAGTGAATTTAAAGTGAAATACCTTATAATAAGCAGTTCTACGAATTTAATGGAAATGTGTTTCAGGAGTATTTAAATTTGTACAGAATGTTAAGGATAGAACCTTACATTACGTAATCAATGAAGCAACTTAATTTTGAATATTTTGCCGGAGTAAAACATTCTGTCCTGGTGCAGAAGGATTTTTTGAAATTAAAATGCATTGATTCTGTTCCTGTGATTTTTAACAATGAGTTTTTAGAGGGTCCTCTTAAAATTGAAAAGGATGAAACCGGGCGGTTCCATCCTTTTACTAAAACTAACCAAACTAACTAACCTAACTAAACCTAAACTTATGAAAAAAATGTACAACAAAGATATGCGTTTATCTGGAATCTATCAAAATAATTTTTGTTAAAAAAATATAAAAATAGAACAATGGTTTCAAGTAATTGTCTTAGTCCCCTAAATAGTTGGACAAAATTTGGAAAACAATTTTGTAACAAATCAGATTCATACCTGAGAATTTTGCGAATTTAATGTTTCCGGAGATGTTTTGATCTTTTTTAGCGCTTTACTTTGAGTGTTCCTTACTTCTTTCATTTTTGCAAGGTTTTAAAGTTTCCACAAATATTTTGTGTCAAAGAAGAATCAATTGGTGGATTGGATATCAAAAAAATATCCTTGTAAATCAGATGTTTACAAGGATATAGGTGACCCCGGAGAGACTCGAACCCCCAACCTTCTGATCCGTAGTCAGATGCTCTATCCATTAAGCTACGGGGCCATTTTTGTTTGAAACATTAATCCCAAAAAATCGGGATAAAAACGATGAATTCTTATCGATGTTCCATCAGGCCAATAAAATAACAATTAAATCTCCTGATGAAAGCGGTGCAAAGATAATCAGATTTTGGAGATCAATGCAACGCATCCTGATTTTTTTGGCATTTATCAACGATCTTATAGGAAGTCTTTACAATTGGATGCGATAAGTCTCAGATATATAGCATGATAAAAGTAAGTGTGGATCGTAATTCAGAGTTATGACAGTTACGTATAGCAACTGATCAATCGTATGCTATTACTGGATGATCTTTGGAAACGAGAAGTTTGGATTGGTACTAATCATTAAATCCATGAGATAAATAAAATTGATAAGATGGTAGGATTTGTCATGTAATAATTTGAATAACAGTAGAATCACAACATTAATTCATCCGGATTAAAGATAATCACCTTCAATCAAACTTCAACACAATTTTGCAAATTCTGCTTTCATGACCTAATCCTTAAATGCGATGTGTAATTTTTATTGAACGTTAGCCTTGCAACAAATGTCAGTCGCCGGATGGTTGTATCTGAATAATGTCCCCAAAAATTCACCTGAATATTCCTCAATTTATCAAAAATTCCCATATATTTGCATGCTATTTGTAATTGTTCTTAATAAGAATTAGTGTGCGTCTTTCGGAAGTAGAAGAAAATAAGCGGGTTGTAATTACCAAAGTCCTGGGTCATGGCTCATTTCGACGTCGGATCTCAGAAATGGGATTTGTTGCAGGGAAAGAGGTGATTGTACTTAAAAATGCACCACTTCGTGATCCGGTTGAATACCAATTGCTTGGATACAATGTTTCATTGCGTCGGGCCGAGGCTGAGTTGATTGAAGTGATTACCGCAGAAGAAGCAATGGAACTTGCCGCTCCGAATTTTGAAGGTACCATCGACCTTGAGACCTTGAAGACTTCGGCACGGGAGAATGGGAAAACGATTCATGTTGCTTTAGCTGGAAATCCGAATTGTGGTAAAACAACGCTGTTTAATCGTGTCACGAATTCTAAAGAGCATGTAGGAAATTACAGTGGTGTTACAGTGGATGCCAAGATCGCAACATTCCGGAGAAATGGTTATACATTCAAACTTGTCGACCTTCCGGGAACCTATTCATTAACAACCTTTTCTCCGGAAGAATTGTTTGCAAGAAATTACATTATCGAACAAGCCCCCGATATCGTTCTGAATGTAATTGACTCAACTAATCTCGAAAGGAATATGTTCCTCACGACGCAGTTGATCGATATGGATATTAAGGTTGTGATTGCGCTTAATATGCATGATGATCTTATAGCTGGCGGTGCAAAACTGGATTGTGAAAAGCTGGGTAAATTGCTTGGTATTCCAATCATTCCTACCATATCGAGTAAAGGAGAAGGAATGGACAAGCTATTTGATGAAATTATTGAGGTATACGAGGACCGGAACCCGGTTGTAAGACACATCCATATTAATTATGGCGAAGAACTCGAAAAATCGATAAAGGTCATCCGGAAGGAAATAAAAAAAGATAAGCCAGGAAGTGTTGTTCTTTCTTCAAGATATCTGACAATCCGGCTATTGGATAAAGATCCGGAAGCATTGAAAGTCCTTGAGACATCGTCTAATTTTGCCCGGATTAGCGAGATAACCCAGGGCGAGATCTTGAGGCTTAAATCCAGGCTGAATGATGAGAGCTCCCATCTGATTACGGATGCTAAATTTGGGTTTATAGCTGGTGCTCTGAAGGAAACATTTGTTCAGGGTGTGCAATGGCGTTATGCTATTACGGGAAAGATTGATCACCTTGTTACGCACCGGATATTCGGATTCCCGATTTTCCTGTTTTTCATGTTTTTGACTTTTTTTGCAACATTCAGGTTGGGTGCATTCCCCATGAACTGGATCAGTGAAGGCGTCACAATTATTTCTGATTTCATCAAAGCTACCATGCCTTTCGGAATGTTTAAAGACCTGCTTACGGATGGGATCATCAATGGTCTCGGCAGTATAATTGTCTTTGTTCCTAATATTCTGATCTTATTTTTCTTCACTTCGTTAATGGAAGATACGGGTTATATGGCTCGTGCTGCTTTTATAATGGATAAATTGATGCACAAAATAGGCCTGCACGGGCGTTCGTTTATCCCGATGGTGATGGGATTCGGGTGTAACGTACCTGCAATCATGGCAACACGTACGATCCGCAATCGCAGTGACCGTTTGCTTACGATGCTGATTATCCCGTTCATGTCGTGCTCGGCGCGTTTGCCGGTTTATATTGTGTTGATCTCTGCCTTTTTTAAGGATTATCCTGCCATGGTATTGACAGGTTTGTACCTGCTGGGAATTTCAATGGCGATTGTTATGGCTAAAATTTTAAACCGAACCATTTTCAAGCGGAAAGAAACTCCGTTTGTAATGGAACTTCCTCCCTACAGGATGCCGGTTTTACGAAATACGTTGTTGCACATGTGGGACAAGGCAAGTCAATACTTCAAAAAAATCGGAGGTACTATCCTTGTTGCAGTGGTTATCATTTGGGCACTCGAGTATTTCCCAAGAAGTGAGGAAAATTTACATCAGAAAACAGGAACAGCAACTTCCAAAGTAATACATGACTGGCATGTGCAGTCTCAGATCGAAAACTCGTATCTGGGAATGATAGGTCGCACAATTGAACCTTTAATAAGACCACTGGGTTTCGACTGGCGCATGGGTATTTGTCTTGTTGCCGGGATACCTGCAAAAGAGATTGTTGTAAGTACGATGGGTGTCCTGTACGAAACCGGAAAAGATGATCAGAAAAGCAGGGAATTGCTGCCTGAAATACTACAGTCGGAAACCTATTATACCGGACCAAAAATAGGTGAGAAGGTATTTAATCGGGCTGTTGCACTTTCCTTCCTGGTTTTTGTACTGCTATATTTCCCTTGTATTGCAGTAATTGCTACTATAAAACGGGAATCCGGCAGTTTGAAATGGGCATTGTTTACTGTCTTTTATACCACTGCCTTTGCGTGGATTACTGCCTTTATTACTTATAATATTGCGCTTTATTTTATTTAATACCTTCAGCTATGCAGGAAATTGTAACATGGATTATTATTTTTGGCGCCGTTATTCTTTTGTTGATTAAGGCGTTAAAATCTTTAAAGTCGTTTGATAAATCGGATACTTGTAACGGATGCGGCAGCTCTTGCTCGGGGTGCGCTGTTGCTCCCGGAAATAGGAAAATTAAAAACAGTTGAGTTTTCAATTGCAATAAAGGTTAAATTACGAAGAACCCGGTCATAAATACTTATATTCGCCTTAAATACAAAAGGTTAAAGGATGTAGTCCTTTAGCCTTTTGTCTTTAAGGCGAATATTGTAGAATCTTCTATTCAAATGTTCTAGTTTTCGGTAGTGATATGTTTGCTATCTTTTTTCTCTTTTGTCATTCGTTCTACAGAGGCAATTTCTATAAAAGATGTTCCTCCTCCTACTCCAAAATTTCCACCTACGTAGACAACTGTATCGTTTTCTGTAATTTTACCGCGAGCCTCGAGATCAAGCAATGATGATTCTACCAGTTTATGTTTATTCTTTTTCGAGATGATCTGGCTGGCCTGAACGCCGTATGAGAGAGCCAGTTCGCGCTTGACACGTCCGTTGTGGCACTTGGCATAAACAGGTCGGGGGCTTCTAAAAGCAGAGATGTAACGGGCAATTTTACCAGTCAGTGTATCAGTAACGATTGCAGCAACATTTAATTCATTGGCGGCCATTACGGCAGCTTCAGCCAGGAAAGCAGATACCTCGTTATCTAAACGTGGAACCGGCAAGTCATTACGCCTATCTTTACTTGATTCGATCTCAATTGCAACTCGGGTCATCAGAGCGACGGCTTCAACCGGATACTGTCCATAAGCAGTTTCACCAGATAACATAATAGCATCAGTCCGATCGAAAATTGCGTTGGCAACATCGCTAACCTCAGCTCTTGTTGGCCGCGGACTGTTGATCATTGTGTGCAGCATTTGAGTGGCAACAATGACAGGTTTTTTTCGCTCAACACATTTTCTGATCAGCACACGCTGTATTGCCGGAATCTTTTCCGCTGCGATTTCTATACCAAGATCACCTCTGGCAACCATAATCCCATACGAATAATCAAGTATTTCGTCGATATTGTTAACCCCATCGGTATTTTCGATCTTGGAGATAATTTTTATTCGGCTATTCTTTGCATCCAGAATTTTCTGAACTGCTAAAACATCTTCTTTATTGCGGACAAAGGAATGAGCAACAAAATCAATATCATGATCAGCGGCCCACTCGATGAACATTTTATCTTTTTCTGTAATTGGAGGTAGTGAGAAAGAGACACCTGGTGTATTTATACTCTTTTTGTTTTTAATCTCACCGTCGTTGCATACAACAACTTCAAGCGCATCGCCAATTTTTGAAGTGATTTTTAGCTCAAGTTCGCCATCATCAATTAACATGGTACTTCCGATGGGAACATTGTCTGCAAAATCAGCGTAATCAACAATTAATAAGTCCGCTGAAGATTGTTCATCCCCGCCTTTAACGAGAAGTTTGTCCCCTGCTTTTACCGGAATGGAATTTACGATATTTTTAGTTCTGATTTCGGGTCCCTTTGTATCAAGAAGGATTGCAATACAATCACACACCTCCCTTACATTATTGACAATTTTCAGTGCCGTATCAGGGGTTTGATGAGCGGTATTTATCCGGACAACGTTCATCCCGGCATCAAAAAGGGATTGCAAGAATTCCGGCTCACAATGTTTATCTGAGATCGTGGCCACTATCTTAGTGTGCTTCATTGTATTCATGTTCAACAATATTAAATTTCTATTTGATGCAAAGGTAGTCCAATTTCAGGACGCAAGGGATTGCTCCCAGGTCAGCCTGCTAGAATACCATTACGTCAAATATAACACAAATATTTGAATATGTGCGCACCCAAGCGATTCAACCGGCACCGGTTGTGACCGATTAATTAACGAATTGTTAATCATGCTCCATCACAATTTACATCATACCGGTACAAGAAAGCTCTCAACACCGAGTCTGTACGAATCGAGTCCAAATCCCATAATGCTCCCTTTGCACACCGGACCGATTAAAGATTCATGTCTGAAATTTTCCCTCGTAAGGATGTTTGAGATATGAACTTCTACCACAGGAGTGGTGATTGCAGCTATCGCATCACGCAATGCAACTGAGGTATGAGTGTATGCTCCTGCATTAAATACGATGCCGTGTGCAGAAAATCCGACTTTCTGAAGATAATTTATGAGTTCGCCTTCGACATTCGATTGAAAATAATCAAACTCGATGTCAGGAAACCTGGAAATCATAATTTCATAATAATTTGTAAATGAAGTACTTCCATAAATGCTTTTTTCTCTGACCCCCAGTAAATTTAAATTTGGGCCGTTTACAATAATAATTTTCATCAAAGTAAAATATTTTGTATATTTATCGTGTGCAATTTGCGAAAAAATGTAACAACTTTTTCGTATTTACGTTTGTTTGGTAATATATAATAAGATTAGCTAAATTGTTTCAACTTTAAATTTAAAAAAAAGTATTATGAATTGGTTAGAAAGCAAAAAAGGGTATGAAACATTTTTGAGGATAGAGAAATCGCTTTCTCCGAACTCAGTAAGTGCGTATGTGAATGACATCAACAAACTTATATCGTTTGTTGAGGAGTTTTATCCAAACCTCACACCGGAAACGGTCAAATTGGCTCAGTTAAGAAAATTTGTTGAGTGGATGAACCAGAAGGGGATAAGTCCCCGTACACAAGCCCGAACGATTTCCGGGATTAAATCTTTCTATAAGTTTCTGTTAATTGAAGAAGCGGTAGAAAATGATCCAACAACGCTCGTAGAATCTCCTAGAATTGGACGTAAACTTCCTGAGATTCTAACTGACGACGAAATCAATCGGTTAATTGAGGCCATCGACGATACAAAGGCGGAAGGTCTACGCAACAAAGCAATTCTTGAGACACTGTACAGCTGTGGATTAAGAGTTTCTGAACTTGTTGATCTTAAGCTTTCGAATCTTCATTTTGAGCAGGAATTTCTTAGAATCGCCGGAAAAGGAGAACGCGAACGTCTGGTTCCTATCAGTAAAAGAGCCATTGAAGATATCAAGAAATATCTGATTAACTCGCGCAAAAAACTGACGATCGAAAAAGGCTTCGAGAACATCGTATTCTTAAACAGAAGAGGAAAGAAATTAAGCAGGGTTATGATTTTCACCATTATTAAAAATCTTGCTGACAAAATCAAACTGGAAAAGAATATTAGTCCTCACACTTTCAGGCATTCATTTGCATCTGCTCTTGTGCAGGGTGGTGCTGATTTAAGAACCGTACAGGAGATGTTAGGTCACGAATCAATTCTTACTACCGAGATTTATACTCATTTAGATAAAGAATATCTAAAGGATACAGTAAATAAATTTCATCCAAGGTCGTAAGATTAATTGGCTGGTTTCCTGTAAATAGGTAATTTACAACAGAAGGACGTTGTAACCATATGGTTGCATGTCCTTTTGTTATTTTAGGCATTGCAATGTTTAGAGTAGCCCTACTTCTTTAAGAAAAGTTTTTAGTGAAGGATAAAGTCTTGAGCGTTAATCTTTATTTCGTTAATAGAAAGTCAACTCAAAGGTAGATGATCGGAAAAACAATTTTTCTGAATTGATCGTATCATTTGCGCAATTTCATCCTACCCAATCTTGATATTTAAGCAGTTTAAAGGTTCTGTAAGCCAACTTGCTCATCTTATTCAGGTACCCTCTTCCATTTTCAGATAAATACACTGTTGAAATACCGTTTGTTAAGTATTACTTAAATTATTAAGCATAGGCGTGTGTATGCGTTAAAATGAATTATCTTTGGATCCGTAAGTGAAAGAAAAATGTTGTTGTATTTAAGATGTTACAAATGAATCGGTTAGGAGAAAGAATCAAGCGTAAGAGAGAGATGTTAAGTTTACCCTTAAGTGATCTGTCGAAAAAAGTAGGGATTAGTGCCAGTGCACTTTCGCAAATCGAAAATTCTAAAGCCTTTCCTTCAATTGTTACGCTAAAGAGTATTGCAAATAGTTTATATACTACTGTAGGCGAATTGATTGGCGAGCATGAGTCTCTTACTAAAAATCCATTAATCAAAGCTGTTGATATAAAATTTGTGAAGGTGAATTCGAGTGGAACCACGCTCTTCCTCCTTTCGCACCACGAAAACAGCAAGCAGATGGAGCCTTACATCCTGAAATTTGTAGAGAATTCCGATTCTTCTGAAATAATGCTCAACCATCCTGGCCAGGAATTCATATATGTCCTCGAAGGTAAATTGATGATCACACTTGACAATTCCCAGTATATTCTCGAAAAGGGGGATAATTTCTATTACAACTCCACAATCCCTCATACTTTGAAAAATATTCATACCTCCTCGGCAAAAGTATTGTGGGTAGTCACTCCTCCAAACATCTGATTAAACATCAGACTGGGTTTTTCTATATCAAATCATTGTTAAGTTTTGACTATTTTCAAGGATGATGTTTCAATTTCTCAGGATAATTGAATAATTTTGCGATTAAGTAGCAATTAAATAAATTAAACAGTACTTAATGGATCCACAAGCAATCAACTTGAATGAAACCATTCAAAAGCTGAATAAAAACGTTCTTGAACTATTGTCTGACAGAGGCAAGAATATATTTTTTCCGAAACTCGGGATTTTGTCTCAATCAGGACAGGCCAAAGGGAAAAACATAAATGCTACTATCGGCGAGGCTATTGAGGACGATAGTACTTCAATGCACCTTTCTGAATTTGATAAACTGATCAAACTTCCACTGGGATCCGTTTACCCATACGCTCCCAGTTTTGGAAAAAAGGAATTGCGTGACTGCTGGAAAGAATTTATTTACCAGAAGAATCCTTCACTCGGAACTACTTCAATAAGTACGCCTATAGTAACCTGTGGGTTGACGCATGGAATCAGCATGTCGGGTTATTTATTTGTTGACGAAGGCGATACAGTCGTAATTCCTGATCTTTTCTGGGAGAATTATTCCCTGATCTTCGAAAACGCCTACAAAGGCAAAGTGGTTACATTCCCGCTTTTTAAAAACGGTGGTTTCAACATTGACGGATTCACAGAAACACTTGATAATATTGATGGGAAAATCGTTCTTTTATTGAATTTTCCTAATAATCCCACAGGATATACTCCCCTTGTTCCAGAGATAAATCTGATAGTAGATGCGGTTCAAAAGCAAGCTGATCACGGTAAAAACGTTGTTGCAATAATTGACGATGCCTATTTTGGTTTGGTGTACGAAAAGAACGTTTATACCGAATCAATATTTACACAGCTTTGCAATTTAAGCGAAAATGTGTTGGCCGTGAAACTTGACGGACCAACCAAAGAGGATTATGTCTGGGGTTTCAGGGTTGGATTTATGTCGTTTGGAGTGAAGAATGGTACAGCCGAACTTTATGAAGCACTTGAAAATAAAACCGCAGGTGCCGTAAGGGGAAACATTTCGAATGTGAGTAACCTTTCACAATCATTGTTATACCAGGCGTATTTCTCAGCAGCATATCAATCGGATAAAATAGAGAAATATGCTACACTCCAATCCAGGTATCAGACCGTTCAGCAAGTCCTTGCTGAACCGAAATATCTTAAATACTTTACTGCATTGCCCTTTAATTCAGGCTATTTCATGTGTGTGGGATTGAATGATCAGTTAAATGCTGAAGCGATCCGAAAAATTCTTCTCGATAAATACAGCACGGGAGTAATTGTTTTTGGAAACCTGATCCGATTGGCATTTTCAGCCGTACCGCAGTCAAAAATTCACGAGCTTATCGAAAATATATATTCTGCTTGTAAAGACTATATCGAACAGAAATAGATTTAATACAGATTGATTTAGAATTTTTTAATAAACATTTATCAAAAATCGCAATTTAATGACTAGTAATCAGAAATTAATCAATTGGGTAAACGAATGGGCAGAGCTTTGCACGCCTGAAAAAGTTTACTGGTGCGACGGTTCAGAAGAAGAAAATAATCGTCTTCTTGGTGAAATGGTGGCCAGCGGAATGGCTGTAAAACTTGACGAAAAAAAGCGTCCTGGAAGCTACTATTTTCAGTCAGATCCAAGTGATGTTGCACGTGTTGAAAACAGAACTTATATCTGTTCTGCAAAAAAAGAGGACGCAGGTCCAACCAACAACTGGGCTGATCCAATTGAAATGAAGGCTACCTTAAAAGGTTTCTTCAAAGGGTGTATGAAAGGCCGTACGATGTACGTGATTCCATTCAGCATGGGACCTCTTGGTTCGGATATTGCTCACATCGGTATTGAGATTACAGACTCTCCTTATGTTGTGGCTAATATGAAGATCATGACCCGCATGGGAAAAGCTGTCCTTGATGTTCTTGGAAACGGCGAATTTGTACCTTGTATTCACTCTGTTGGTGCTCCGCTTGAGCCAGGACAGGAAGATGTAAAATGGCCTTGTGCCCCGATTGAAGATAAATACATTTGTCATTTCCCCGACACCAACGAGATCTTATCTTATGGTAGCGGTTACGGTGGCAATGCATTACTTGGAAAGAAATGTTTTGCGCTTCGTATTGCATCCAATATGGCGAAACGTCAGGGATGGCTGGCTGAGCACATGTTGATCATGGGTATCACCAATCCTCAGGGTGTTAAGAAATACATTGCTGCTGCATTCCCAAGCGCATGCGGAAAAACAAACCTAGCAATGCTTGTTCCCAATATTCCGGGATGGAAAGTTGAAACAGTTGGCGACGATATCGCGTGGATGAAATTCGGTAAAGATGGTCAGCTATATGCGATCAATCCTGAAGCCGGATTCTTTGGTGTTGCACCGTTTACTTCAATGGATACCAACCAAAACGCAATGTTGTCTGCAAAGGCAAATACAATTTTCACAAATACAGGCCTAACACCTGATGGTGACATCTGGTGGGAAGGTATTGGTTACGATGCTCCTGCAGGAACAATCACATGGACAAACGAAGTTTACGATAAAGCAAGCGGCAAACCTGCTGCACATCCAAACGCTCGTTTCTCTGCTCCTGCTTTCCAGTGCCCTTGCATTGACAAAGACTGGGAAAATCCAACAGGTGTTCCGATCGCTGCGATCCTCTTCGGCGGACGTCGTCCAGGAACTGTGCCATTGGTTTATCAGTCATTCGACTGGAATCATGGTGTATTCATGGGATCAATCGTAGGTTCTGAAGTAACTGCTGCCGCTATCGGTTTGAAAGCCGGTGTTCGTCGCGATCCGTTTGCAATGTTACCATTCTGTGGTTACAACATGGGTGACTATTTTGGTCATTGGATCAAAATTGGGGAAACCGCACCTGACAAAGCAAAACTTCCTAAAATTTTCAATGTTAATTGGTTCCGTAAGAGTGCCGATGGAAAATTCCTTTGGCCGGGTTATGGTGACAACATTCGTGTTCTGCAATGGATTTTCGAACGTGTTACCGGAACTGCTACTGCCAACGAAACTGCAATTGGATTTGTTCCTAAATTAGGTTCAATCAATACAACAGGTTTAGACGGAGTGGAAGCAAACATGGCGGATTTACTTGCTGTTGACAAAGGTCAATGGAAAGACGAACTTGATCTTGTACGTGAACAATATGCTGCATTTGGAGCTCATCTTCCAAAAGAACTGGCAAATCAGGTTACTGCAATTGAAGCTCGCTTCGAAAAGTAATTGTTTGCAATTTAGATAATTATAGAAGCCGCCCCATTTCCGGGGCGGCTTTTTTGTGGTATCATAAATCTTTGAAGCTGATGCAAATCCTTCAAACAGTTCTTTTAAATCTGCACTGCAAACCGGCAGTTTGGATATACGATTGCCTAAAGAGCTGGTCAGTTGATTTCCAGGTAGGGGAACTAAATCAATTTAAAATGATCAGGCCGCCGGCAATTCTCTAAATTCTTCAGGTCTCACACAAAAACCAGTATTGTGCTTTATCTTTTCTAATTTTGCCCGAAATATTATTAAAGAATGATCATCAGAAAAAAATTCAGGTTCGAAGGAGCCCACATCGTTCGCAACTGTACTTCGCAACGTTGTCGCGAAAACATCCATGGCCACTCTTATGAGGTAGAGGTTTTTTTAAAATCAGATCAGCTCGACAACGGTTTTATGGTGATGGATTTTGTCCTTCTTAACAATGTGGCAGAGTTCATCCATAGTTTCGATCATTCCTACACATTATGGGATGGGGAAGCCGGTGAAGTGAAAGATGCGATTTACCGGATTAATACCCGGGTTGCAGAAATCCCGGTTTCACCTTCGGCGGAAGGTTATGCCTTGCTGTTTTTTTTCGTCATCAACCTTATTATCTCAAAAGCCAAACTGGTCAATGGTGAGGGAAATGTGAAATTGCATGCTGTAAGGGTACACGAAACGCAATCGGGTTATGCTGAAGCTTCTGCCGGGGATTTGAATCTTGTTCGGTTTACATTACAGGATATCAAATTTAATGACGGTATTAAAAGGGAGTGGAAGGATAAAATGTGGTGGAATCAGATCGAAGCATTTTAAAAGTTAACAAATTTTAAAATTCGTTCATGGTATTAAAAATAGGTTACTTTTGCACACGCAATTTGATTTTGTGCAATTAATTCTATTTTGAGAGACACTACCCGTCATACTATTCTTACCGTAGCCCGGATTGTTTTTGCCCACAGAGGAGCCGACAACACTACAATGGACGATCTCGCCAAGGCTTCAGGACTCGGAAGAAGAACCATCTATACCTATTTTAAGACGCGTGAGGAGCTTTATCTTGAAGTGATTAACCGGGAAGTTGATATCATTCTGAAACAACTCAACAGGGTTGCCGGTATGAGGATATCACCTGAAAAGAAGATAGGCCGCTTCATGGTCAATCATATGAAAACGATCGAAAATCTGATCCGAAAAGACCGCATTTTAAGGATGGAATTCCTGAGAAGAAGTGAGCGAATCGAAAACTTTCGTAAAGTAATCGATTCGCATGAAAAGGAGTGCTTTGCTACCACACTTCAGGAAGGGACCCAATCGGGAGTATTTCTGGTTGACGACTACGAAAACACAGCCGTCCTTGCCCTTACTACCTTGAAAGGACTTGAACAGCAGTTTATACTTGACAATTTTGGAAAATCCTGCCGTGAGACGCTCGATCTCTGGCAGAAAATATTATTTCGGGGAATTAAAGTCTCCGCTTAAATTATTGCAATTTGATTTTTTAATATGAGAATGTTTATTAATACAATTTCGCATTACGTTCCGGAGCAGCGTGTTCCTAACGAATATTTTAAAAATCTGAACGGTCTTGATGACGAATGGATTTTTGACCGGACTGGCATCCGGACGCGGTCTAAGGCTGCTAAAGACGAGAATACCAACACAATGGCAATCGAAGCTGTTAAGCAGGGATTGAAGGATTTACCTTTTGATATCAAAGAGGTGGACTTAATTGTTGGTGCTTCCTATACGCCTTACGATACTGTTGCCACGATTGGTCATTGCATACAACGCGAGTTTGGAATTCAGGAGGCACAGGTTGTTTATGTGTCGTCTGCATGTTCATCGCTTGTAAATGCCCTTGAGATCGTTGAAGGTTACTTTGCGATGGGTAAAGCTACGCGTGCTTTGGTAATTGCTTCGGAACACAACACTTTTTACAGCGACGAAACTTGCGAGAAGAGCGGGCATCTCTGGGGTGACGGCGCAACTGCCTTGTTTATTTCAGAAGAACCTATCGGACCGAAGCCTGGGGAAATCCTGAATATTTTTACGAGGGGATTGGGTCACATCGGAAAGGGTACGGAAGCTGTATTTTTGCGTCCGGGCGAAGGCGGACTTCAAATGCCCGACGGACGCGATGTCTTTATGCATGCCTGTAATTTCATGCGGGTTGCGCTCGAAAAGACACTCGAGAATTGCAGTCTGACCATCGAAGATCTTGATTTTATTATTCCTCACCAGGCCAATCACCGTATTATCGCAAACCTGATCAAGCAATTGAATCTTCAGCCAAAAAAAGTGCTGAACAATATTCAGGAGTTGGGAAACACAGGTTGCGCAAGTACAGGTATCTGTCTGTCACAGAATATCGATAAGATACCCGTAGATTCACTGGTTGGTCTAACCGTATTTGGAGGAGGTTATTCTGCCGGTGCCGTTTTGATCAGGTTTTAATTGAAGGTTTTTTATCTTTGTTTAAAAATTTACTGATATGGATTTGCAAACAAGAAAACTTAATGCTATTCGATACCTGATAAATCTTCAGGATGAGAAAATATTTAGAAAAATTGAGGCGACCATTGATACATTTAAATCTGAAAAGGAAACAGAATTACCACATTTTACCCCGAAACAATTAGTCGACAGGGCAAAGCGTTCTAATGAGGAGATTATGTATCCGGAAAATTTAAGTCACATGATCAATTGGAGTTGGAATCTGAAAATTGGTAATTAAAATACAGCTCATTCAAAAGAAAATAAATAAAGAGATCGGCCAATGCCGGTCTTTTTTGTGTATTTTCGTCATCATATAACTCAATTAAAACCAAATTGTAATATGAACCGGAGACAAATGATTGGAAGTACGGCAGGTATAGCTGCCGTAACTGCCGCAGGATTTCCTTCCGCCAGCGCTTTTGCCACATCCGCAACAGCGGTTACAAAACTCAAAGGTAATATTCACCATTCTGTCAGTCAGTGGTGTTATGGAAATATACCGCTTGAAGAGTTTGCCAAAAATTGTGTCGATATGGGTCTTGAGTCGATTGAATTGCTGGGTGAGAAAGATTGGGCAGTTGTTAAGAAATTTGGATTGAAATGTGCTGTCGGATATGCGACAGATTACGGTATTCCAAAGGGATTTAACCGTGTTGCCAACCATGCAAAGCTGATTGCCGATTTTGAGACAATGATTCCAAAGGCTGCTGAGGCGGGTGTTCCCAACCTGATCTGCTTTTCAGGAAACCGCGAAGGCCAGAATGACAATGTCGGTATGATCAATTGTGCCATTGCGCTGCGCAAACTTGCACCATTGGCAGAAAAACATGGTGTCACGATTATCATGGAATTGCTGAACAGTTATGGTCACGCCGATTATCAGTGCGATAAAACTGTCTGGGGCGCCGCGCTTTGCGAAATGGTGGGATCACCACGGTTTAAGCTTCTTTACGACATTTACCACATGCAGATCATGGAGGGTAATGTAATTGATACAATCCAAAAAAACATACAATACATCGGGCATGTTCATACCGGCGGTGTTCCCGGACGTCACGAACTCGACGATACGCAGGAGTTGTATTATCCGGCCATTATGAAAGCTTTGGTTGCGGCTGGTTATAAAGGATATGTAGGACAGGAATTCGTACCGGCACAACCCGATAAACTGGAATCTTTACGCAAATCGGTTTTGATTTGTGATGTATAACTCGATTTAAAAAAGTATCAGAAAAGGGCGGTTTGATGATTCAATCCGCCCTTTTTGCGTAAATAGGGAGACGGACGTTAATTGTAGAGACGGACGTTAATTGTAGAGACGGACGGCCGTCCGTCTCTACCCCATAAAAACAACTTTTCGTTAGGTGAATCGGACTCCGCGCCATGTGAAAATCGTCCCGCGGCACCTCAATCTGACACCGCGTTAGGCGAAGACCATTCCGCGGTACATGAATTTGACACCGCGTCATGTTCAGCGCATTTTTCGGTGCAGCCATGTTGCATCGTTTTACGTTCAGATTGGTTTTCACTATTAAAAACAGAGGTTTGTTCATCTTTAAAGTATTTCGCACTAACCTGCAGAGACAAGGCTGCCTTATCTCTAAGAATGATGATTATTGATTATCAATCTCAGGCAAAGCATTATTCCCTGCTTTTGCGGAACATAAGTGACAGTCTGACTGTTAAGTTTATGAGTTTTTATTCGCTCACTAATAGAATTTAATATGCACGAAGAGATCACCCTTACCACACCTGCCCTTCTGTTCTCAGCCATTTCGCTGATTATGTTGGCCTATACAAATCGTTTCCTGGGTTATGCTACGCTGATTAGAAATCTTCATGAGAAATTTAAAGCAAAACCAGATGAGGTTTTACTGGGGCAAATAGCCAATCTGAGAAAACGGCTTTACCTTACCAAGTATATGCAGATATTAGGCGTTTCGAGTCTATTTCTTTGCGTTTTCACAATGTTTCTGATATTTGTCGGAAGCTCAATACCAGCTATGTGGGTTTTTGGACTCGCACTGCTATTATTGATTGCTTCATTAGGTGTGTCTATTCATGAGATACAGATTTCGGTAAAGGCACTCGATCTTCATCTTGGTGATATGGAACTCAATCGGAAACCTTAAGGATGCCGGTGATTAAGAATCGACTGATTATAGAATTGCGATTTTAAATATTAAAATTCCCAGTTGAATTAATAACAAATTCTTTAACAAGACTTTTTATTCATGGTAAACGGCCGAAACTATCGGTTTATCAACTTGCTATGTCCGCGATGCTAAATTAACTTTAAATATATCTACGCCATTTTATCTATATTTGCGGCTTGGATTAATATAAAATTGATGTTCTCAGATATACTCATCACATTATTATTGGTTTCCCTTAACGGTTTTTTTGTTGCTGCAGAATTTGCAATTGTGAAGGTCAGAGCCTCCCAGCTCGAAATGAAAGCTCAAAGTGGCAGCCAGATTGCAATTATTGCTAAAAACATTGTCGCTAAACTCGACCGGTATCTTGCTGCCACACAGCTTGGAGTTACACTTGCAAGTCTTGGTTTGGGTTGGATCGGCGAACCAGTTGTCTCTAAGATAATTATTACTGTGATGACGCTTGTCGGCATCGAAATTGCACCCGAGCTCGCACATCAGATTGCCTTACCAACAGCATTCTTAATTATCACCATATTGCACATCGTATTTGGGGAATTGGCTCCTAAATCAATTGCGATTCAGCGGCCGCAGCGAACAGTTCTTATTATTGCCTTGCCACTGCAATTCTTCTATTATGTTTTTCGGCCTTTCATATGGGCGTTAAACGGATTCGCCAACCTTTTATTGAAAGCGCTTAAAATCTCTACTGTTCAGGGACTTGACGTGCATAGCAGTGATGAATTGAAATACCTGATCAAGCTTGGGCAGGAGAGTGGCGAAATTGAACAAGGCGATTACGACATTATTAAAAATGCGTTTGAATTTTCGGAACGGATGGCCAAACAGATCATGATTCCGCGTACGCACGTTGTTGCGATTGATGTAAACGATTTCCAGGAAAATATGCTGGATGCCTTGATCAGTGAAAATTATTCGCGTATTCCATGTTATGCCGATTCGCTTGACAATATTGTAGGAGTCGTTTACCTTAAAGATGTCCTGATAAAAATTCAGAAGAAAGAACCTATTCAAATATCAGCCATTATGCGTTCGGTATTGGTAATTCCTGAAACAAAACGAATTGCCCAACTGCTTAAAGAGTTCCAGGTAAAGCACCAGCAAATAGCCGTAGTTATTAACGAATATGGTGGCATGCAGGGGATTGTAACGATGGAAGATATTCTGGAAGAGCTGGTTGGTGAGATTCAGGACGAATACGATAATGAGATTCCCTTTGTTGAGAAAACCGGGGAGAAGAGTTATACGGTCCTCGCTTCTGCATCACTCGACGATATCAACGATTTGTTGCCGCATCCCCTAACCCGGAATGAAGAATACGAAACACTTGCCGGTTACCTGATTCTCAAATTCAAAAGAATCCCTAATATCAATGAGAAAATCAGTTTCGATGATTACGAATTTACCATCCTTAAAAAGAATAAGAACTCGATTATTCTAACGCAACTGAATGATTTGGAAGAGGATAATTAGTTCAGACGATTATCTTTTCCCGAACAGTTTCTTTTCCAGATCAGGCCGGTTGATCTTTCTTAATTCAGCAATCAATTCATTGCGATACTCTTTCTGATACCAGAAAAAGAATTTCCGCTGGGCAAGTTTCTGTGCGGCTGTTTTGGCGGTGCTGACTTTTTCTATAGTGTAAGGATGATATCCCGAGTAATAGATAACTGTTGCCAGTGTCATTGGAGTTGGGGTGAAATCCTGCACCTGTTCAAGTTTGAAATCAAGATCTTTTGTTTCGGCGGCAAGTTCTGCCATTTCTGCGGTGCTGCTTCCCGGGTGGCTCGATATAAAATAGGGGATCAATTGCTGTTTGAGCCCATTGGACTGGTTCACCGAATCGAAAAACCTTTTCAGTTTAAAGAAGAGTCCGAAGGAAGGCTTTCTCATAATTTTCAACACCTTATCCGAAGTGTGTTCAGGTGCCACTTTCAATCTTCCGGAAACATGGTTGAGAATGACCTCCTCGAGGTATTTTTGATTACCGGCGTTTATTTTTTCATCATCGGTGCGATGGAATACAAGATCGTACCGAATACCACTGCCAATGAACGCTTTTTTAACGCCGGGCATGGCGGCAATCTTTTGGTAAAGCGCTGTCATCGGGCGATGATCGGTATTCAGATTATTGCATACGGCAGGAAAGATACACGAAGGACGCCTGCATAATTTGCAGATATAAAGATTATTGCCGGCCATCCGGTACATATTGGCAGAAGGTCCGCCCACATCCGAAATGTAACCTTTAAAGTCGGCCATCTGGGTAACCTGCTTTATTTCGGCAAGTATTGAACCTTCCGATCGTGAGGAAATAAACTTTCCCTGGTGGGCAGAAATGGTACAGAATGCGCAACCTCCAAAACATCCGCGGTGAATATTCACCGAATGCCGGATCATCTCGTAAGCCGGAATAGTACCCTTGTTCCGGTACCGTGGGTGCGGAAGCCGGGTGAACGGTAAGCTATAAAAGCTGTCTAATTCTTCGGTAGTCAACAGCGGCCACGACGGATTGACCACGATTCGCTTATCCTGAATCGTTTGCGTAAGCTTTCGTGCCACCATTTTGTTCGACTCTTCCTCTATATGCCGGAAGTTTTTGGCATAGTTCAGCTTATCCTGAAGACACGCTTCGTGCGAATTGAGTTCCAGTTCTCCCCAATCATCCTGCGTTGAATATTTTTCTGAACTTTCAGATATAAAGACCGTTTGTGGAATTGTCGTAATTGTATGAAAAGGTTTACCCTCATTCAACTGCCTTGTAAGTTCAATAATCGATTTCTCTCCCATTCCGTAGACCAGAAGATCTGCTTTGCTGTCGATCAGAATCCCGGGTTTCAGTTCATCCGACCAATAATCGTAATGTGTCAGCCGGCGCAGCGAAGCCTCTATTCCACCAATCACGACGGGGACATCCGGATAAATCGACTTCAGAATATTTGAGTAGACAATCGTCGTGTAATCGGGCCGGGCACCGGCACGATCACCGGGCGTGTAAGCGTCGTTCGAACGTCTCCGCTTGTTGGCGGTGTAGTGATTCACCATCGAGTCCATACAGCCTGCTGAAATGGCAAAGAAAAGTCGTGGTTTCCCCAATTTCTTAAAATCGCGTAAATCGTCCTGCCAATTGGGCTGTGGAACAATGGCTACACGTAACCCTTCACGCTCCAGTATCCTGCCAATCACGGCTGCTCCGAACGAAGGATGATCGACATATGCATCACCTGAAAACAGGATCACATCGGGTTGATCCCATCCCAACGCTTCGACCTCTTTAGCTGAGGTTGGCAGCCATGCACTCAAAGGATATTTTTCCAGCTCTCTCATTATTATCCGCGAAATTACGCCATTCCGGTGGGTTTATTATCATTGACTACAAATATCACATTGCATTTCAAATTTGCTTTGATTATAAATGATGAAAATGCTTTTATTGATTCCAATTTTCTATTTTTGAACCCTAAACCCATTTTGTTAGAAATGAAATTAGTCAAACCGCAGGACCTGCTGAAAGTAAGCCCTTTAATGCAATACCTGGGCGGAGAGTATTTTGCCAGACTGTTGATGCACTTGTTACAGTTTAACCAGATCAACAAATTGTATGATAATATCAGCGATAAAAAGGGGATCGAATCGATCGACGGCATTATTAAATACCTGAATGTCACCCTTGACTTCGATGAAAAGGACCTAAAGAAACTTCCCGCAAACGGCAGTTTTATCACGGTTTCGAACCACCCATATGGCGGAATAGATGGAATTTTGTTAATAAAACTCCTATCAATGGCACGAACGGATCACAAAGTAATTGCCAATTTTCTATTAAAGAAAATAGAACCAATATCCGATTACTTCCTGGCCGTCAATCCGTTTGAGAACAATCCCGGTGCGGCGTCCAGCATTGGCGGATTAAAAACGGCTCTTGATCATCTTAACAACGGAGGCGTATTAAGCTTTTTCCCTGCGGGTGAAGTTTCGACCAGTTACACGTCAAAAACAATTACCGATCGTGAATGGCTGTATTCGGCACTCCGATTTATTAAAAAGGCGCGGGTTCCAATCGTTCCGATCTATTTTCATGGAAGTAACAGCCGGTTGTTTCACCTTCTGGGACAAATTCATCCATCCTTACGTACTGCGAAACTTCCTTCCGAAATAATAAATAAGAAAGGTAAAACCATTAAGATCAGGATCGGCAACCCGATCTCTGTGAAAGACCAGGATAAATTTAGCGATGTCCGCCAGCTTGGACGTTATTTGCGATCAAAAACCTATTGTCTGGATTCGGGTATTGAGGTGAAACGGTTTTTTAATTATTCGCTCAAGAGTCACCCACAGCCTGAACCGATTGTCGATCCGCAGCCTGCAGAATTGATTATTAATGAAATTGCAGGACTACTCAAGGATCACCATCTTTTTACGATCAAGAATTATTCAGTGTTTTGTGCACCTTCCGGTAAAATACCTGTCATTATGAATGAGTTGGGCCGCCTTCGGGAAATTACGTTTCGTGAAGTGGGCGAGGGAACCAATCATGCTACCGATGTTGATGAGTTTGATTTGTATTACAATCAATTGATAATTTGGGATAACGAAGGTCAGCAAATTGTAGGTGGTTATCGCGTCGGGAAGGGAAACGAAATTTACGACCAGTTTGGAATTAAAGGATTTTACACACAAAGCCTTTTCAAAATGAAAAG
Source organism: Mariniphaga sp. (assembly GCA_025355585.1). Lineage (GTDB taxonomy): Bacteria > Bacteroidota > Bacteroidia > Bacteroidales > Prolixibacteraceae > JAAFHB01. The sequence goes on from JANXZJ010000170.1 coordinate 26,299, forward strand.
GGGCTTCGTCGATACGCTCAGGCAGTCGCTCGAACTTGGTCGCTCGTTTATCGTAAAAGAGTATCAGCGTAAACCGATGCCATTGTTTTTGCTTTGGAAAGGCATTCTTTATTTGTTGTTGAAGAACCCCGAATACCGGTTTTTAATGGGGCCCGTCAGTATCAGCAATACTTACTCCGGAATATCCAAGGAGTTAATTATCCGGTACATCATGGCGAATTTTTTCGATTATAAAAGGGCCGCGTTTGTAAAGCCGCGCAACCGTTTCAAGGTAACAACCGACGATCAGCATTTGAATACTGCGCTCGAAAACATGACCCCCGATCTGCATTCGCTTGATAAATTCATTGGCGATATCGATCAATACAACAGCGGATTACCTATTCTTCTGAAGAAATACCTGGGTTTGAATGCGAAAATTGTCTCTTTCAATGTTGATCCTAAATTCAATGATTGCATCGATGGTTTACTTATCCTTGATATCTTCGATGTGCCAAAATCGACCATCGAATCCTTTTCGAAAGAGATTAACGATATAGATATACTCAACCGGATTTTTTCAATCACCGAATCTCAAATATAGAAGTGTGGCACTTGATTTAAGCTGGCAGGTTATTCTCAACCCTCATGCCGGGTGTGGCAAAGGAAGAAGGGACAAAAGCAAGATTGTTTCCATACTGGATAATTCGGGTTTACGATACCGTTTACACGAGTCGGAATATGCCGGCCATTCTTTTATATTGGCTAAAGATTTAGCAATAAATGGTGAAACCCATTTTATCGTAGCCGGAGGTGATGGTACTTTAAACGAAATTGTGAATGGTATTTTCAATGGAAAAAACAGCCAATGTGATCATATTGTAATAGGTATGTTGCCCGTTGGAACTGGCAACGACTGGATTCGCACATTTGGAATTCCCGATCATTACCAAATGGCAATGGATATTATACTTAAAGGGAAAACTGTTGTTCAGGATGTTGGGCTGGTCGAATATCCGGATCAGGAAAGAAATGTCCGCAGGTTTTTTGTAAATATTGCGGGCTTTGGTTTTGATGCGATGGTCGCAACACGCGCCAATGATCTTAAAAACAATGGACTATCTGGAATCAGGGTGTATGTCGAAAGCTTTCTGTGGAGTTACTTTAATCATAAAGCAGACCAAACCAGTGTCGTAATTGATGGTGAGAAATTGAACGTGAATTTATTCAGTTCAAGTGTTGGCATCGGTAAATTCAACGGTGGGGGAATGATGCAGGTACCCGATGCGAATCCCGTAAATGGCTGTTTTCACATCACAATTATCAGGAATCTAGGAATTTGGGGTATTCTCCGGAATTTTCTGAAATTGTATAACGGAAGTTTTGTAAGAGATTATCGCGTTTCGACGCATACAGGCAGGCAGGTTCAGCTTGCAGCCGAAAAACCAATTTCCGGAGAGGTCGATGGGGAATCGATCGGCAATAGTAATTTTATTTTGCAAATCATCCCGCACCAGTTAAGGGTTATTTACGGTGAAGATAGGTTTAAGATGCTTGAATGATAATGGTTACCTCATATCGTTGACTTCAACCTTGGGGTATTTGGCTGCATCGAATTTAAAATAGTCGTCGGTTAAATTCTGGTCAGTTTTCATATTTTTCATCGAGAGCGTATACGCATTTCCATCCTTGTTAAAGGTCTTTGCCTTCAATATCTGAGATTTAGCTTTGTCGACATACAACCTTACCTTCGTGAACTCTTTGGTTTTATCGGTCGGAAAGAGATCAATTACCTGTGAAGCTTTACCACCAATCGTTTCCTCACCGACGTAGGTATAATTAAACCCCTTTTCATAAATCGTAAAAAGATTGGCCGGATTTAGCGCCGCATCGCTATTAGCCTCATTTTCTGTAATATTAACCTCATTCGATTCGGTCAGATAACTCCATGTTGCCGTACCGTTAGAAAATACTTCCATCCCCATTGCCGGCATATGCAAGCGGTAACTTTTCCCTTTTAATGCAACTGAACCTTCATTTGTTTCGGTAACGCTGCCGGTTTTGTTTTCGAGCGTAAACGAAAAATCGATCTGAATGGTTTTGTAACTCCTGCTTGTCTGCGAAAGTTTGTCAAGTATCTCTTTTGCCTTTGTATCCTGCTGTGCAAACAACGATCCGGTAAACAGAATTAATACACTAAATAGTAATATAGCTTTCATTATCTATTCATTAATTAAAATCTCAATATTGATTTAAGCCCTTCAATAATTGTTCCAAAGCGTATTCGTCCTGTAATAATACCTGGCGGGCTTTGCTTCCTTCGTTTTGTCCGACAATTCCTGCGGCCTCCAACTGGTCCATTATTCTTCCTGCCCGGTTGTAACCAATTGAGAATTTGCGCTGTATTGCAGATGTCGAACCTGTCTGATTCATAACCACGATTCGTGCTGCGTCATCGAAGAGTTCGTCGCGGTTCTTTAAGTCAATCGTATTTGCATCATCCGATCCATCGACTTCACATTCAGGGAGTAAGTAGGCGCTTGGATACGAAGGTTGCTGACTGATGTATTTTGCGATGGCCTCAACTTCGGGTGTGTCAACGAATGCGCATTGCACACGGATAAGTGAACTCCCAGTCGAAACGAGCATGTCGCCCTTGCCAATCAATTGGTTTGCACCTGGAGTATCCAATATCGTTCTGGAGTCAACCATCGATGCCACACGAAAAGCAATTCGTGCCGGGAAGTTGGCCTTAATAACTCCCGTGATAATATTTATAGAAGGACGCTGTGTCGCAATAACCATATGGATTCCAACGGCTCTTGCCAACTGGGCAATGCGTGCAATCGGCAATTCTATTTCCTTGCCGGCTGTCATTATCAGGTCGGCAAACTCGTCGATGACCACCACAATATATGGCTGGTATTTGTGTCCTTTCTCAGGATTCAATCTTCGAGAAATAAACTTCTCGTTGTATTCTTTAATGTTCCGGGCATGAGCCTTCTTTAAAAGGTCATACCGCATATCCATCTCATGATTCAGCGAATTCAGTGTATTTTTAACCCGCTGAACATCTGTTATAATCGGATCGGTTTCCCCTTCCATTTTCGCCAGGAAGTGTTTTTCAATAATCGCGTACAAGTTTAATTCAACTTTCTTGGGATCAATAAAGACGAATTTTAATTGTGCAGGGTGCTTCTTGTAAAGCAGCGAAGAGATGATGGCATTCAAACCTACAGATTTCCCTTGTCCGGTAGCGCCGGCAACTAATATATGGGGCATTTTCGTAAGGTCGACTACGAATGTCTCATTCGAAATTGTTTTTCCCAAAGCAAGCGGCAGCTCATAATCGGTCTCCTGAAAAACTTTTGAGGCAATCAGCGAGCGCATCGAAACGATCTCGGGTTTACTGTTTGGAACTTCAATCCCAACCGTTCCTTTTCCAGGAATAGGGGCAATTATCCGGATTCCTAATGCTGCCAGACTTAATGCAATATCGTCTTCGAGATTCTTTATCTTCGAAATCCTTACACCAGGTGCCGGCACAATCTCGTAAAGTGTGATTGTCGGACCTGTTGTTGCTTTGATTTTTACAATCTCAATATTGTAATTTTTGAGTGTCTGAAGGATCTTGTTCTTGTTGGCAATCAATTCCTCATCCGATACCTGCGGATTTCCTGTTGAGCGCTCCTCGAGCAACTCGATTGGCGGAAATTTGTAACGCGACAATTCGAGTGTCGGATCAAAGTCAGGCATATCTTCGTCTGCACCTTCATATAATCCGTCATCATCAGCGGTTTTTCGCAGTTCCGGAATGCTCACCGGCCGGTTTGTAAATGGAGAAGGTTCTTCATGATGAATCTCTTCACGCTCAATTTCAAGTTGATCAGCCGCTTTACTGCCGGCATAAACAATCTCAACATTATCTCCGACAGCGACTTTTGCAAATGCTTTTTCTTTGGTCGGAATCAATGGTGCCTGAGGAATTGAAAAAGTATCTTCCTCTGTAATTTCTTCTTTTTTAGCTGCAGCTTTCAAACTTTTTAATCGTTTGTAAGTCACCCACTTCTTCAGAAGCGGCCAGGCGTCCTCGAAAGCAATGATAATACAAATCAGGATGGAGGCGAGAATCAGAAAAAACGTACCCATTTTCCCAATGGTTGAATTCAATAACTGACTTATAAAATAGCCATATGTTCCTCCCGGAAACAGAAACGATTTTTCGTATAGTGAGGAGAAGAAATATCCAAATGCAACTGATGTCCAGATGATTAAAAACAGGACATACGCGAAATTTCGTTTCAATGAAAATTTGCCGATCTTGCCTAATCGCAATGAAATAATCACAAAGAGATATATAAATCCCATGGAGGCTATCCCAAAGCCTTTGTTAATAAACAAATTAGCCATTACTGCACCCCAACGTCCACCTGCATTCTGAATTTTCAGATCGGGATTTGACAATAATTCTTTTGAAGTAATATTCAGGTGACTAATATCCACTCCTCCCGAAATAAAGAAGGAGATGAAAGATATGAGAAGGTATATTGAAAAGAAAAACAGGAGAATTGCGAGTATGCCACCAATGCGTTCCCAGGTGTTGAGATTTCCTAACCGACCACCAATTCCGCCTTTTTTAGTTGAAGTTGTACCTGTTTTTTCGTTTTTGCTGCGGGCCATGTATCTGAGATCAAATTTATTTCTAAAAAAACTGTATTGAACTGCACTGCAAATTTAACTAAAAAAGACCAAAGGAATAATGAAATAGGAATTATGAATTGAAGATCGGCGAAAGCCAGTTGGGATTTGTAAATTTGGCGGTATGATTTAAGTATTTAGGGTAAACATGCTAAAAATCTATAGCAAGTCGCCGGATGCCAGTAGCGTTTCATCGAAACTGGAGCAGACAGACAGACTGTATGATCGTGATTCAAAAATTATTGTTTGGAATATGATATTTTGCAGATTCCGGTACTTTGATATAGTGTTACTTTAGTCCAATATTTAACCAACACTTAAAATCGATAAATTGTGAAAAAACTGGCAGTTGTGGCACTTGGCGGAAATGCCCTTCTTCGGGATAACGAAAAGGGTACAATCGAAGAGCAGGAAATTCATACTGCAGAAACTCTCGAAAATCTGATATTTCTAATCAAAGCCGGATATGACCTGATCGTTACGCACGGTAACGGACCTCAGGTGGGGAATATATTAATGCGTAATGATGCCGGATTGCAGCTTTATGGAATCACACCAATGCCGCTTGATATCTGTGTGGCTGATACACAGGGAGGTATTGGTTATATGATTGAACGGATTTTCAGAAATATTTTAAACAAGCATGGCATCATTAGAAACGTGATTACAATTGTCGGAATGGTGGAAGTTGATCCGGGTGATGAGGCATTCAAGAATCCAACGAAACGAATCGGAACGTATTATACGGAAGAGCAGGCACAAATACTGTCAAAAGAAAAAGGATGGAACTTCAAACTAAGCAAAAAGGGAGAAAAGGGTTGGCGTCGGGTTGTTCCTTCACCGGTTCCTAAAGCCATTTTCAATCTTACAGTAATAAAAACCCTCGCGCGGCAGGGAAATATTGTAATTACGTGTGGTGGTGGTGGAATTCCGGTTTATTTCGACGAGAACAATGAGGTCAGAACCATTGATGCTGTGATTGATAAAGATCTTGCCTCGTCGGTTCTCGCCAATGGAGTCGACGCCAATGAGTTTTACATTCTTACCGATGTACCTTTTATTTTTAAAGATTTCGGCCTTCCGACTCAGGAAAAACTTGAATTTCTGGATTATAACGACACGGTGAAATACCTTGAAGCCGGAACCTTTGCCGAAGGATCCATGGCTCCAAAAATTATTGCTGCCTTATCTTTTATCAAAAGTGGTGGAGATAAGAGCATTATCACTGAAGCCTCGAAACTTGAGGACAAATCGTACGGTTCGAAAATAACAATGGAATATGGCATGTAAAAAATATTCCTTGTAAATTCTTATGCTTTGGAATGTTTTTGACAACTTTGAAAGAATTAAACCTTAATATTGATAATATGGCTACTTCCCTGCACGCCAGGCATTTTTTGAAATTACTGGATTTTACACCTGAAGAGATTGAACACTTACTTGATCTTGCGGCCGAATTGAAATGGGCAAAGTCATCCGGAACCGAAGAACCACGGCTAAACGGCAGAAATATCGCACTTATCTTTGAAAAAACCTCTACCAGAACCCGATGTGCCTTCGAGGTCGCTGCGTACGACCAGGGAGCGCATGTAACTTACCTTGGACCTTCCGGCTCACAAATTGGTGCAAAGGAGTCGATGAAAGATACGGCAAGAGTTCTCGGGAGAATGTATGATGGAATTCAATATCGTGGCTTTGAACAATCAATTGTCGAAGAGCTGGCCAAATTTGCCGGAGTTCCTGTCTGGAATGGTTTAACGGATGAATTTCATCCCACCCAGATCCTTGCTGATTTTCTGACGATGCGTGAGCATTGTGACAAACCGCTTTCGGAAATAAAATTTGCATACCTTGGTGATGCCAGAAATAACATGGGCAATTCGCTGATGGTTGGAGCGGCAAAAATGGGGATGGATTTCAGGGCCGCAGCTCCTAAATCGTGTCAGCCTTCTGCCGAATTACAGTTGGAATGCCAAAAAATTGCAGAAGCGAGTGGTGCAAAAATCATGATAACTGAGGATCTTGCAAAAGCCGTAAAAGATTGCGATTTCCTCTATACCGATGTCTGGGTTTCGATGGGAGAGCCGAATGATGTTTGGGCACAACGAATTGCGGTGCTCAAGCCTTACCAGGTTAATAAAGCGGCCATGGAGTTAACGGGGAACCCAAAAGTAAAATTTCTCCACTGTTTACCGGCTTATCATGATCGTAACACAAAAATCGGCGAAGAGATCTTTCAGAAATTCGGACTCGAATCGATGGAGGTGACAGACGAAGTCTTCGAAAGTGAAGCATCCATCGTTTTCGATCAGGCCGAAAACCGGATGCATACGATCAAAGCAGTAATGGTTGCAACTTTAGGCAATTGAAGTTTGTTTATATTGGTAGGTAATATCTTATAATAATTTGATTTAATAGAATTTAGTATGAGGAATTTTGAATTTTATAATCCGGTAAGAATTTGTTTTGGGAAAGGTGAAATCGTTCAGCTTTCGAAATTAGTTCCCAAAGGAGCCAATATCCTGCTCACTTACGGTGGCGGAAGTATCAAAAAAAATGGCGTTTATGATCAGGTCATGGCGGCATTGAAAGGTTTTAAAGTCATTGAATTCAGTGGAATTGAGGCCAATCCCCACTACGAAACGCTGATGAAAGGAGTTGCCCTTGTAAAAGCGCATAAAATCGATTTCCTGCTGGCAGTCGGCGGTGGTTCGGTTTTGGATGGCACCAAATTTATTGCTGCTGCTGCGCTTTGGGAAGGATCAGATCCATGGGAAATACTATCCCGCCGGAGTGAAAGGCATGTTGAGAGGGCTTTGCCGATAGGAACTGTTCTCACGCTTCCGGCAACTGGTTCCGAAATGAATGGAAATTCGGTGGTAACACGCTGGGAAACACATGAAAAGCTTGCATTTGACTCCGAGCATGTGATGCCGAAGTTTTCGATTCTCGATCCTGAAGTCGTGTTTTCATTGCCTCAGATTCAGGTTGCCAACGGAATTGTGGATGCTTTTATCCATGTAATGGAACAGTACCTTACCTTTCCGGTTAATGCCCCTATCCAGGATCGTTTTGCGGAATCAGTTCTTAAGACGCTTATTGAGGAGGGACCTAAAGTTCTTGCCGATCGCACTAATTATGATGCTGCCGCCAATTTCATGTGGGCTGCTACAATGGCATTGAACGGATTAATCGGAGTTGGTGTGCCGCAGGATTGGGCGACACATATGATTGGCCATGAGCTCACTGCATTTCATGGGATCGATCATGGTCAGACACTTTGCATTGTTCTGCCGGGAATCATGAAGCTGAAACGTGAAAACAAAACTGAAAAAATTCTTCAATATGGTGAAAGGGTATGGGAAATTACCGAAGGAACAGTTGATCAGCGGATTGATGCCACCATTCAGAAGACGGTTGAATTTTTCGAATCTGTCGGAATTAAAACCAAATTGGCAGACTATGGCGTTGGAAGCGAAATCATTAACAAAGTTGTTGATCGTTTTGTAAAAAGAGGAATTAAAGCAATCGGTGAACGTGGCGACCTTACCACCGAAAATATCGCGAAAATTCTGGAACTTCAATTAAAGTAAATCATCAGCAACTGGTGGCTTGCTGGTGACAGCCATAACCGTAGTTGCTGCTTTTATTGGAAGGACGCATGATAAATAGGTAATGCATTGAAATCAAGGTGGATTTTATCACTTTGATTTCAGTGCGTTGTTGTCTATGATCACTTCGCCCGTCATCTCAAGTTTGTCTGAAGCCGCCATTCCGTTTGGATTACAACCCGGTTCTCCTTCGGGAATCGGTATTCCCAATTTCTTATAATAATTTACCCAGCCAGCGAGAAATTGACCTGTTTTTGGATCCTTAAAGGTCATTGGTTTAAGCGTGAAGATAGAATCTGTGGCAAAGATCTCATAAATATATTCGGAACAGTAGAGCCCCGGATCTTTAATGATATAGCTATAGTTATAGGGTTGTCCACGGAGCTTATAAGCTTTTTGAATAGCAGTCGGAATAGCTTTTGAAAATTTTTCATTTAGCCGATAGATCGAAATAGTAATCTTCTCTTTATATGAAAAGAAAAATTTTCCGATTGTCTCACGGCATACACCTTTTTTAGGTGCTGCGTGAAGCACATAAACCGTATCGTTTTTGATGTCAACGATCGCGATATGATCAAAGTGAGTTTCCTGACCTGTCTGTGTTGACTGGTCGATTGCCTTTGAGAGTTCTCCCGAGGTGGGGCTGCAAAAAAGAAGATCACCTGTTTGAAGATCAAGATTCAATTCATCCGGACTGTATTGTGCTTTTACGGTGAAGACTGAAATAAGAAAGAGAAGTACAATAAAGAACAGTGATTTCATGATTAAATATCAGATGATTAATGTGTAGAGACGCATGGTTGTGCGTCTTTGCAATATTCCATTTTTTATTTGTTGGCTTCTGCAAACGCCCGGCCGGCATGAAGTGCCTTGAGATTTAAGTTCACAATCTCTTCGCCTTTACGACCAAAAATCTCACGAATTCCATTTTCAATACTTTCAATGTCTATATCGATAAATGGTGTGGCCGCGCCAAGCATTACCATGTTCGAAGCTTTTGAGTTTCCAATCTCTTTGGCGATGGCTTCGGCATCGATCGCAACTGCACGCGGAAGTTTTTTTATTTCGTTCATTATCAGTTCAGTCTCCGGATAATTCGTTACGTTTTTGAATGCAGTTGTATTGGTTACTACATATCCAGTGGGAGAAAGATAGGGCAGATACCTTAACGATTCCATGGGTTCAACAGAAAGGATCAGATCCGCTTTCCCAAATGGGATCAGGTCGGAATATACAGGCTTGTCGGACAGGCGCAAATAGGATTGAACAGCCCCGCCACGTTGACTCATTCCGTGGGTTTCAGCCTGTTTGAGGTAAAAATTATTTTCGAGGGCAGCATAGCCAAGCACTGTGGCTATTGATAAAATTCCTTGTCCGCCGACTCCTGCTAAAACGATATCGCACTTCATGTGATAAGCTCTAAGTTGAATTGAAATTTGTTATTTGGGATAGCTGTCCCTACTAATGATTTTTGCTTTTGCTGATCCTTCTGGCACTTTTCTGAATGCACTCCCTTCGGGGAATGATAATCGAAACGCCATTGTAATCAAGTTCATGCCTGATCAGATCAACAAGCTTTTGATGATTTTTAGGTAATGCTTCAATCACATGGATGTGATTGGAATCAACTCCGGCACCTTCACAAATCGATTCAATGCGTCCGAAAGCCGACGAATCCTGGCCACCTGTCATCGAGGTCGATTCGTTATCACCGATCATAATCAGGATATTCGATTTCTCGTAGACCGCATCCAGCAATCCCGTGATTCCAGAATGGGTAAAAGTGGAGTCACCAATTACAGCAACAGCAGGAAAAAGTCCGGCGTCTGCAGCTCCTTTCGCCATTGTGATCGAGGCGCCCATATCGACGCATGAATTGCCTGAATTGTAAGGAGGTAGAACACCAAGCGTGTAACAACCGATATCGGAAAAAACATGACCGTAACCGTAATCCGACATCACCTCGGTAAGGGCTTTAAAAGAGTCGTGATGTCCGCAACCCTTGCAGAGTGCAGGTGGTCTGTTCACAAGCATCTCGGGGATAGGAGAGCCTAAAGATGTTTTGATATTTAGCGCTTTGGCAACAATGTCGGGGTTCAGTTCTCCTGTCCGGGGTAGCGTTCCATCCAGTTTGCCCAATATTTTTTTACCGTTTTCGAAAAATCCTTTTAAGTGCTCTTCAACAAGTGGATACCCCTCCTCGATCACCAGTATTTTGTCAACTTGTTTTTCAAGTTTCTTCACCATTTTTGATGGCAAAGGATATTGGGTCACCTTCACAATCGGGTAGTGACAGCCATCAGGATAGTTCTCCATCAGATAATTCAACGCGATGCCGCAGCAAATAATCCCCAGTGAGTGATCTTCACCATCAATATAGCTGTTGAATGGAGAGTTTTCTGAAGCCTCTTCAAATTTCACCTGGTTATCAAGTAGTAGTTGATACCTTTTTCTGGCCAAAGCCGGAAGAAGTACAAACTGACGTGGATCATCCGGAATGGAAAGTTTGTTTTCTGATACCGCTTTTTCGACAGGAATAACCCCTGCACGTGAGTGAGCCAGACGGGTTGTAATCCGTAGTAAAACGGGAGTTCCAAGTTTCTCCGACAGGTCGAAACCTGTACGGGTCATATCGTAAGCCTCCTGTTGGTTTGAGGGTTCAAGAATAGGAATCATCGCAAATTTGCCGTAGAACCTTGAATCTTGTTCATTTTGAGATGAGTGCATCGATGGATCATCGGCAACTGTGACAATCATTCCACCATTAATTCCAGTCATTGCGGCATTGATGAATGGGTCAGCAGCCACATTCAGTCCTACATGTTTCATGCAGACCATGGATCTTTTGCCGGCGTAGGACATCCCTAATGCCGATTCCATTGCTGTTTTTTCGTTGGCTGACCATTCACGATGAAGGTTGCGTGCGATTGCGACCTCATTTTCCTGGATATATTCTGTAATTTCTGTCGAAGGGGTGCCTGGGTAGGCGTAAACACCTGACATACCGCCATCTATAGCGCCTTGTCCGATCGCTTCAACCCCAAGCAAAAGCTTTTTTGTCATAAAACCTGTACTAAATTTTGCGGAACAATAAAATTTCCGTGAAAATAGCTGATTTTTGGCAAACGGTGTCTACAAATAGGATTCAATTGACAATTAAAAAGACTTATTCGCCGATAATGGTTACGAGTATTTTTCTGACGTCAGCAAAATTGCGAAACTCACATAAGTAAATTCCCTGCCATGTTCCAAGATGAAGCCGGCCGTTTACAATCGGAATTGTAACCGAAGCACCTAATATTGACGCCTTAAGATGGGCTGACATAACATAGTTTGTCGATATTAATACATACATTTGCAGAACATATTATATCGCTGCAATCATGAAAGCCATTCTATTAGTCAGATTTTCAAGCATTCAACAGCAACTTGACGAGCAAACCAGTAATTTAGTTACTTACGCAGGAACTAAGGGTTATCTATTTGATGATCTTATTATCATTGAAGATTCCGAATCTGCGATAAATTTACCTGAAGAAGAAAGAAAACAATATGATTTAGTCGAATCAAATTTAGTTAAATATCTTAAAGAATATAAAAAAGATAAAACCGAAAAAGATATTGAGAAGTCTTTATCTGCGGAAAAACTCGTTAAACTTAATCTACTTAGAGAGATAAATGCTATGGGAAAAATACCAACAGCTAAAGAGTTAATTGATAGTATTATTGATTCGGGTGAAAAGGTTTTAGTTTTT
>JANXZJ010000182.1 GCA_025355585.1 Mariniphaga sp.
CAAAAGATTACATCAAGGGTAATAAAGGTTGAATCTGTTTCCAGAAATCCTCGTTCATCAGCCGTGCACTTCCGATCATCGCTGATGTTTCCATCTGCACCGATAATTCGATGTTTATATTTAAATGCTTGCTTTCAAGCATTGCCGAAAAAGCAGGTCCAAACAAGTTGTATGCTCTCGTTATATTTCCGCCCAACACCAGGCAATCCGCATCAAATTTTTGAAGATAGGGAGCCAGAAATTCACCCAGTAAAGCGCCAAATTCTTCAAAAATTCCGTTTACTTCCGGATGGATTGCAGCCTGCCTGGCGATCTCTTTTACGCCTGGTAAGGTTTTGCCCGTTTTTTCAAAATATTTCCTGACAAACCAACCGGTACAAAAGTAATCATTCGCGATACTTTCGCTGTAGGGTACATTCCATAAACACCCGCCACGGGGAACGTCATTTCGTTCTAAAACCGGAATGCCAGATTCGATAAACGCGGCACCCAAACCGGTTCCCAATGTAATGGCAATCATTCTTTTGGATTTGCAGCTTTTACCTTTCCACGCGTCACCGACGGCAAATGAGGTCGCATCATTCATAAAACGGATAGGCATATCATCCGGTAAATCGAGTAGTTGTCTTAACCGGTCGGCAATGTTGATGCCATACAGCTCTTCGAATTTATTAACTTCGTGGGTGAACAGCGCAATCCCGTTTGTATAGTCGAAAGGGCCGGGCATTGCAATGCCAATACCCGATAACTGATCCCTGTCGATACCTGAGATCGATTTTTCGATGGCAGTTTTCCAGGAATCCAATATATCGTTAGCAGAAGCCTTATTATCCACCACGCAACATGCTTTACCATTGCGAAGGACCGTCTCCTTTTCAAGATCCATTGTGATAACACTGATATGACTACCACCGGTATCAGCACCAATCGCGTATTTTTTTCTCATAACCTCCCTGTTCGTTCTTTTTCAATAGCTAAACCTATCTTCTATATCGCGATCGTTCATCAACAGCAATCTAAAATATAAGCTTTAAACGTCAAAAATAGATATAAATAAAACAATCATTTCAGTGACATTCAAACTAAATGTCACCAAAATGATTGTCAGGCAATTTTTTATAAAAGATGATCTTAAGGCGTAAATAAACCGAAATGAAAATTTACCGCTTCTGAATATTTGGAAAAGCTATTAACAATTCCTGAAATATTAATATCCTATCGTAAAACGCTCCTGGTGATGCGCTTTATTTTCTACTTCATCCATCGTGGCCACCGCATAATCTTCGACCGAGATATTACTGTTACCATCTTTGTCAACGATCAGATCGTCTTTCCCCAAACGGAACTCACCCTTACGTTTACCAGGTGCTATGTTTCCGGCAGGCGAAAAGAATACCCAGTCAATCTCTTTTTCGTTGCTAAGTATATTCAGGTAGAACTCGCCCAATGATTTTACGGCGGGCAGAATTACTTCGGGAATAACTCCTGCATCTACAACGCGTAAACCTGGTGCACAAAATAAGGTACCTGCCCCACCAACGCAAAGAAGTCTTTTTGCGCCCGCAGCTTTTGCTCCTTTAAGAATTGCACCATATACCGAAAGGGTTTCGTTATAAATATCCGGATTTGCCCAACCCGGATTGTAAGCGCTGACAACCGTATCGAGACCTTTGCACAACTCCGCGACCGTTTCGGCTGACGAAACATTGGCTTTTACAACCGTAAGATGGTCGTTTTTTAATGCAATCTTTTCAGGATTACGAACGACTGCCGTTACTTTATAATCGCGGCTGATCGCCTCGTTTAAGATAGCTGAACCTACAAAACCGCTTGCTCCAATTAAAATTATCTTTTTCATTTTCTCAATTTTGAATGATCACACAAAGCTGCATGAATAATAAAAATGGGAAAAGGTAAATTTAACTGTATAAATGATACTTTCGGAACGATCGCTACGGTACTTTTTGCGAAACTCACTGGGCGTATTTTGGATGTGTTTGCGAAAATACTTGATGAAATTAGTGGGTTCATTGAATCCTAATTCATAGGCTATTTCTTTAATACTTGTGTGATCGTGTGCGAGCAAGCGCCGGGCCTCGAGCAATACCCGCTCGTTAATCATTTGTTTCGGGGTTTTGTCCAGAATCAGCGTTGTCGCCTTATTGAGCCGGTTCTCCGTGACATTCAAATCGGAAATATATTTGCTCACCAGCTTCTCCTTCCTGAAATTCTTCTCGAGTAAATCTTTGAAAAGGATTAAGTAATCGAGGTCAGTGCCAGCATTTAACCGCTTAAATCCTTGCTTGTATTTTACGCGCTCGGCTATTAAAAGGAAGTTATGGAGCAGGTTCCGAAGGATGTCGTGTTGCGCAGTATCGGTTGGCATTGAGAATTCGGTTTCCATGTCGCCTAAAATACCACTTAATTCACAGGGAGGATTCAACTGTATTTGGGTGATACCGTAAATGTCGTTGTAGAGCACGTTGGCCTGAAGGAACTGATGATCGTTCTGGTTTTTGCAGAAAAAATCATCTGTAAACAAGAGCACTTTCCCGCGGTAATCGCTTTCAGTATCAAAAGCGTGTACACAATCCCTGGGTACAAATAAAACTGAATTGGCCGTTAATTTTATCGGATTAAAATCGACCGAGTGGGTTGCCGTTGCACGCTGTATCCGCAGGATATGATAAAAATTGTTTCGATGCGGCGCTGAAATGATCTCCTTGCTTTTTTGAAACAAATCCTGTAAATCGATGATCTCAAACTCCAATGGAAGTCCGCCTTTAAAGTCGTATTTCTTTATTTCGGTGTTCAATTGTCAGTCATTTGGGAGTTGTACATCACTTGTTTACGAATCAAAAAAACTCATCCTTAGCCAATTCATGTTTATTGCGCAGGCCAGAAAGATGCCGGACATTATTTTTGATAAGTATAAACAGAAATTGAATCGCCCGAAAGAAATTTTGGCGCCGGTTGAGAAGTAATCATTGAAAGCACATTCAGAAAATTAAAATCACTTCCGCCTTGCTCATTGTATCTTTTCAGGCGCGTCCAATCTTAGATTTCATCATCATCACTTTCATCATCATATTCCGTGAATAAACCTTCTAAACCTACACTTTTGATGAATTCTTTTTTGTAATATTCGGCAAGGTCGTACTCGTAGGTTCTGTGATAAACTCTCGAAAGGTTTTGGTAAATTAGTGACAGTGACTCTTTATCGTTGTTCTTTTCTAAAGCTTTGTTAAGCATTTCAATACCTTTTTTAATATCACCTTCCTTGTTAATGGTTACGGCAGCAATATTATTATAGGCATTTGCGAAGTCGGGTTTTATTTTAATTGCTTCGAAATAATGGTGCAAGGCACGATAACCATCGTCGGTATTCTGATAGCATAGCCCCATACCATAATGAGCGTTCGATGATTGCGGATTTATTTCCAAAGCTTTCTTAAACCAGGTAGACGATTCCTTGTAATTTTTCATTTGCCAGTATGTTTCACCCAGGCTTTCGATAATCCAACCGTCGGTATCATCGGTTGATAGTTCATAGGCTCTTTGGTAACAATCAAGCGCCTTGTTAAATTCTTTCCTGTTGTAATATAACGTTCCTTTGTAGCGGTACATGTCTTCCTTTCCACCCTTAATCGCTTCATTATCCAAATAATCGTAAACGCTTAGGGCAGCATCAATATCTTTTTGTTTTTCGTACAAAGCACCAAGTTCATATATTACTTCTTCAGAAGTAGGATCGATTGCAATTATTTTACGGTAACATTCTATAGCCTGATTAAGATCGTTTTTATCGGTATACGCTTTTGCCATTGCGAAATAAATTTCATCGGTGTATTCCATTTCCTGATCTGCATCCAGCAATTCAAAAGCATAACTTATTATTTCGTCCGGATCTTTACAAAACATATACACCAGTATTTGATGCATGAGCTGAACTTTGTCTTCAGGATGCTCAGCCAAAAGACTGTGCAAATGAACTAATTGTCTATCAATATATGTTTCAGCTGGTTTGTTCGGAACAAGACTAAAATATGACAGTGTCCTCATATATTTCTGTTTTTACTTTTTATTTGCATTTAAGTTTTCAGGATCAGCCCAACGGTTTGGTGCTTGGCGCAGTGGCGGATTTCGGAGCACAAAACTGTCAATACACCACAAAACTTGATGCGAGGTAGAACGCTCAAATAACCACTTAAACCCCAATGTTTTATACCGCGTGTTGGGCACATGTGGTTAATTTTTATTATATCCAAATTCTCTAGAAAGCAATATATCTTTCCAAAATGATTCTCTTTTTATTACTTCATCATTCTCTGCATTCATACTCCTTGTTTCCAATATTGAAAATTGAAAATTATTTGCATAATCAATCCCATTTTTGTTTATGAGTGCTTTTAATAATGTATTACCGCCGTGTCCATTGCTCGCATATTCTTTCCACCGTGTCCAAAAAGAATACTCGTTGTATGCAGACCCAATATAAAGTTTGCCATTTGTTAAATCAGCAATTAAATATACTCCTTTCACTATCGACAAAGCAGTTTTCCATGATTTTTCCTCTTGTGCGATAATTGACCTTAACAATTCAAATTTAATCTTAATTTTTTCAAAACCTGGGAATGGCTCCACAGTATATCTTTCTCTAAGAATTTCAAGTAATTCAAAATCATGGATATAATTTTCAAGATATGGATAGGATTGTCTAAATGACTTTGTGAATTTTATTACAAGTCTGCCTATTAAATCAGATGCAACATTGAGAAGCTCAGTCTCATATTTAAATCTATCACCGTTTTGTTTTACTGCAATCCGTTTATAAAGTCCAGCAAACAACCATTCATCTTTGCCAAAATATATAAGTGACAAAATATAATCACGTTCAAAGTTCTTATTATTCTGATCTTCTTGCCAATCTTTAAAATCATTGCGATAAAAAGAATAAAGTGGTTCAAATCGTTCTTTTGCCCCAATGGCAAAATGAATCTTCGAATTACTTATCAAATCATCTGTTAATCCAATCAATTCACTAATTTTCATGTTGCTGTGTCTTACCATTGTGCCCAACTCATTAATAGGCCTGTTAAAATCATCCTTAGCCAATTACCGTTAGTTGTATAGGCCTGATAGTTACCATGCTTTATTTTTTTATAAACATAAATCAAATGCCAAACATATATTTTGACACTTATTGTGAAGTAATCATTTATTGCCTATTTATAAATCAAAAATCGTCTGTCATAAACCTCACGCGACAATAAGAAAATCAGCCCGGCCTGTAAAAGCCGAAGCTGATGTTGCTGTTCGGTCGGAATTTTAAGATCCGCATATATAGATTTCAAGAATATTAACCGATCTGTTCAGTGGCTTTTGCCGCATCTTTTTCGGCATTCTCAATACGTGTCGCACGGCTACGCGCTATGGTTAAAGCATCGGTAATAATTCCGTCGATTTTTTCTTCTATCGCACCAAATTGTGCCGCATCATTAATGACATTGGTAGTAATGTAAGCGAACAATCCCTTCAGGTAGTTGGTGATAGCTTCTTTTGAATTTTTTACCAATGGTAAATTAACATCTGCCTCTGTTTCTATCTTGGACTGATAAACCTTTTCGAAATCTACCTGCCTTGCTTTCAACCGTTCGAGCCAATCGGTGGCCGCAATGGTTGAAATTGCCTCGCGGGCAACAGGAGCATCGAATTTCTCAAACAGCACATCCATTTTCGTTGTTTCAGCAGCAAATGGCAAAGCGTAGATTGTATTGCCAACAGCTTCGACAATAATGAAAAGGTTCCTGGCGGCTTCGTCTTTTACATCATCACCACTGTTACAACAGGCGTGAATGTAATCTCTCAGACCAATAAAGGAACCGTCGCGTCTTTCATCGGCAAGCAGCAAAACCGAAGTAAATGCACTGTTAAAGGTTCTCCCGAGTCCTTTCCGAAGGTCACTGTTCGCTTCAAGAATAAACACGCACAGTTTCATAAGATACTCATTTTCGCTTACGGTCAGTTTGCAGGCTTCGACAATACGATTCGCGATCGCATAAAGTTCATTGGAAGTCAAAAGTCTAAAAGGCAAAGTTTTCATACAAATTTATTTTAGTTGTTATAAAAAATGAATGAATCAAAAAGGAAGGCGTAATCGTTCTATTTATACTCCAATCACAGACTATTGTTTCATAATAACAACTTTTTATTGTTGATTATTGAATTGATTTTCTGGATTGATGATTTTCTGTACTGAAAGGGATAAATAATGACTGAAACTCCCCAAAATAGGGTTGAATTTGGCTTCTTCAAAACTTTGAAGAGACCAAATACATTTGCAACCGGCTTCTTCAAAACTTTGAAGAGACCAAATACATTTGCAACTGGCTTCTTCAAAACCTTGAAGAGCCCAAATACATTTGCAATTGGCTTCTTCAAAACTTTGAAGAGACCAAATGCACTTGCAATCGGTTCCTTCAAAACTTTGAAGAAGGTAAATACACTCCGGATTTGGCTGTTTTCAAAGACTATTTACACGGAAGCGTTCTTAAAAACGACTGGTTAATAGTATTTTAATCTGTTGATGATCAATTATTAAAAATCTCCATCACCTATTTGTTGATTGCAATCATCTTCCACTTCCCGTTCTGTCTGACATGCGCCTGTCCTTTGTAGCAGCAGGTTCCATGGTAGTTGTAAGCGTCTTCGTAAATCAGGGGGATTACTTCCCTGCCGGATTTATCGATGAACCCGTATTTATCACCGAGCTTCACGGCCGCATATCCTCCGATAAATTTCCAGGTATGATCGTATTTCGGATGGATGACCTCTTTCCCTTTTTGGTCAACATAGCCATACTTTCCATTTAAACGGACAGCCGCCAATCCTTCCTCCAGCGTGTATGCCAGATCATATTTGGGTGCAATGATCTCTTTGCCCTTTTCGTCTTTGTAACCATACTTGTCATTCGTTGCCGAATAAAAAGGCACCACCTGCGCCTTGAGCATTGTGGTGCAAATCATTGTCAATACCAGAAATACTATTTTCATTTTTTTACTTTTCATTTTGTGCTTTTCCCGGTAGATCTTCTGCTTTGGTTCCCCAGGTTTCGGACGGTTTGCTACCCATCGTGAAAACCAACTCCCCGCCATTCATGATGTCAGAATGCCTTATAAATGAACGCTTATAAGGAACGCCATTCAGCGTAGCCTTTTGGATATAGATATTTTGTTTATTCCCATTTTCGGCTTTGACCACAAAGTGTTTGCCATTGCCCAACGTTAAGTCTGCCTGATCAGCCAGCGGACTTCCAAAAACATATTCGCCGTTTGCAGGGTTCACCGGATAAAATCCGATCGAACTCAGTACATACCAGGCGCTCATTTGCCCGCAATCGTCGTTACCGCAGAGGCCATTGGGCTGGTTGCTGTAAAAATTAGTCAGAATATGATGTACCTTTTCAGCCGTTTGCGAGGGTTTGCCCACATAACTGTACAAATAGGGAACATGGTGACTTGGTTCGTTGGAGAACTCCGACAACCCGTAATATCCGTTATTTTTCCGGTCCCGATAAGGCGCATCGGGAGCATTATACAACGTATCCAGTTTATCCGTGAACCGATCGGCGCCTCCCATCGCCTGAATCAAGCCATCCAAATCCTGCGGAACATACCAGGTGTAAATCCACGCGTTACCCTCCTGGAACCCGATGGATTCTTTGGGATTGAAAGGAAGCATCCACTTTCCTTTGGAATCCCTGGACCGAACAAAGCCGGTCGCGGTATCGAATACATTTTTCCAGTAACCACTTCGTTTCATAAATTCGTCGTAGTCCGATTGCTTGCCCATTTTCCGTGCGACCTGCGCGATGCACCAGTCATCGAAAGCATACTCCACCGTTTTTGTGACCCCGCGCTGTCGCGGATCGAGGTCGTCGGGAACATATCCGTATTGACGGTAGAAATCAGATTCGCGGATATCTTCGCTGGCGGTTGTGATCATTGCCTCGTAGGCAAAACCGGCATCAAAACCTTTAATGTCCTTCAGAATCGCATCGGCAATGATCGGAACCGCATGATAGCCAGGCATCACATTGGCCTCGTCGAAATACAACTCCCACGAAGGAAGCAGACCATGTTGCTTGTAGAATTCAAGGTATGAATTGATAATCGCCGGCAACCGCTCCGTTTGCGTCAATGTAAACAATGGTGCCGCGGCACGATAGGTATCCCACAGGGAACTCAACGTATAGATATCTTTGCCCTTGTAGATCTGTTTATCAGCTCCCGTGTAATTGCTCAAAGCATCGTCGAAACGGAATGGCGCAAAATAGCAATGGTAAGCCGCGGTATAAAAGGTTTGTTTGAAAGCCGAATCCGAAGAGGTTACCTTTATTTTGCCGAGCTCATTCTCCCACGCATCACTGGCATTCTTTTTTACAGCATCAAAATTCCAGTCCTTGATCTCCTCTAATCCGGCCATTGCCCCATCGGTATTTGCAGAACTGATGGCTACTTTCATCAATAGTTGGTCATCTTTTTTCGTCTCCGGGAATGAAAGATAAGCGCTCACCCTCACGGCCCGTGCTTCCAACTTAGAGTTGATTCGTGTACTGTCTGCAAAAATCACCACATCGCCCATCGGTTTGCTTGTCCGCGCAGCGAAGTAAACACACCGTTCGCCCACAAAACCGATCGATCGCCGGAATCCAATAATGGTGGTATCGTTGATCTTTTTGAAATAGCACTCCAAAGGTAAATCGCCATTGTGACCGACCCTCGCTTCAGCGCCGTTACCCCACCCTAAATCGAGCTTGATGGCCGCTGATTTATTTTCCGGAAAAGTATAACGATGCAATCCGCAATGGATGGTGGCTGTGAGTTCTGCCTTAATATTAAAGGTTTTAAGCAACACTGAATAATAACCGGGCTTGGCGGTCTCATCGGCATGGGAGAATTCGCTTCGGATGGTTTTGGGTGATGCTTCCGTATTGACCATCGGAAGCACAGAAATATCACACAGATCTTCGGCGCCGGTTCCACTGTAATGGGTATGACTAAAGCCCTGGATGTGGCTGCTCGTGTAGTGGTAACCGCTGCACCAGTTATAACCGTTATCGCCATTGTCGGGACTCAATTGCACCATTCCAAACGGTACCAGCGCACCCGGAAAGGTGTGTCCATCCTCATCGGTTCCGATAAAAGGGTTCACATAGTCGGTCAAACGCTCCTGTGAGGGTTGTTTACACGCGAATATTGAGGTGATGATTAGAAGGACCAGTAAGGAGAAAAGGGGGTTCTGTGGTTTATCGGGTTCCTGTGGTTTCATTGTTAGATGGATTCGGAAGTTTAAGGTTACGGTTGAAAATCATTTTAAATAAAGAATCTAACCGCGTATGCGGTTACAGTATTGTAATTGAATAAGTCAAAAATCCGTGGCGCATCTACCAATAATGATTGAAAAGCTAAAGACATATGCGCCATTTACAAAAATTATTAATCACCCAATTAAGTTTAACCGCTACGCGGTAAAGGATGTCCATGAATACGATTTTTACAATACTAAAATCGCTACGCGATACAAAATGATTTCATTGCAGAAACGAAGTCAATTAGCTAATTGTCAAATTGGCTAATTGACTAATTGTCTATTCTTTTCCCCTGTCGCCAACAAACTGTTCGTCCTTATTTTTGAACAAAACATTGAAAGTGGTAAGGCTGCCATAAATACGGGTGATGTACTGTTCGAGATCAACTTTTTCCTCATCGGTGAGGTTACTCGCATTGATGCGCTGTTCCATCACGCGCACGCGGTCACGCACCATCACAATTTTATGGAAGAAGGTCTCAATCGGAATTTCCTTCTCTTTCAATGATTTGTCGCCCGGGAAAAGTACCATTTTCCCGCCGGTCCATTTCTGTCCAAGCGGTACTGTTTCCTGGATATCACTAAAACGGTGAAGGACCCTGATCAGGCTTTTCTCCATCTTTTCGTAGGTAAGTAAATCTGTCGGCGTTTCAATAGCTTCGATCACCTCAAGTCCTTCATAATCGCGTTTGATCTGCCTTACGCCAAAATCGATAAATCCAATTTCCCAGGCATCCGAACGGACCTGAACGATTACACCTTTACCCATTTGCGGGTGTTTTACACGCGAGCCAACGCCTAAAATACTTTCTGTCATATGAGTGGATCTTTAAATTAGTTATAGAAACAAAATTAGAATTTCTATCTTTTATTTGTGCGGATAATACTTAAAATCGGGATTGATTATTTTCGTGATATTTCCCGTGCTGACTTAAATTCAGAATCAGCGTTCCATGCGGGCCAGGCTTCGGAGTTGGCCAAATCAGCACCAACATGATAAAGCAGTTTCGCATCCTCAACAATTCCGTTTAAGTCATCGGTAGCAGGATGGTATTCATCGAACGGACTGTGGTAAGTCTCCTTCCAATAGCGATCAACGATTTTCATCGTCTCCGCTTTTCCGTATTTTTCCGCATCTGTGTAGCCTTTTGCATAAATAGCAGGCACCCCTTTTTTCACAAAAGGAAACTGATCGGACCTGAAATACATCCCATTTTCAGGATTCGGATCGGGTGCAATGTATCTTCCTTGTTTTTCCGCCTCTTTCCTGACCCACTCGTCCAGTTCCGACTGTCCGCTTCCTGTCAGCATCACATCTTTAAATTTTCCAAGGAACATCATTACATCGGTATTGATGCAAGCGACAGTTTTTGCCATCGGAAAAAACGGATGTTCAGCATAATAAGAGGAACCCAGTAAGCCGGATTCTTCACTTGTTACAGAAAGAAACAAAACCGAACGTTCAGGTGGTAGTCCCGCTTTAAATCCTCTGGCAATTTCGAGCATCCAGGCAACTGCACTTGCATTGTCGGTTGCACCATTGTAAATACTGTCATTTTTCACCTTTTTACCAACTCCCAGATGATCCCAGTGGGCAGTATAGACAACCACTTCATCAGGATATTTACTGCCACGGATCAATCCGCAAACATTTCGGGAGGCTTTTGTTTCGAACGTACTTTTCATCCAGCCTGAAACTTTTACGGGTAAAGTGATGGGCTTAAAATCTTTCTGAATGGCCATCTTTTTTGCCATATCAAAGCTCATTCCACATGATGAAAACAGTTGTTCAGCTGCAGTTTGCGAGATCCACCCTTCAAAAGAACACCGATCCTGGTAACCATTATCAGGTTTCAGATACAGTTTGGTTGATTCGCCATTGTTACTTACTACTTGCCAAGGATATCCGGCCGGTCCTGTTTCATGAATGATGAGACAACCTTTCGCCCCACGCCGTGCAGCCTCTTCAAATTTATAAGTCCAGCGACCGTAATAAGTCATTGTATTCCCTTTGAAATAGGCATCTGAAGTTCCATAGCCAGGGTCGTTCACAAATACAAGAATCGTCTTTCCTTTCAGATCCATTCCCTGGAAATCATCACGTGCATATTCAGGTGCTGTAATTCCAAATCCGGCAAAAACAAGTTCTGACTGATCAAGTGTTTGTTCAGCATCCATCCGGCGCGAGAAAGTCACATAATCGACCAGTTTATCAAATTTCAGCTTACCTTTAGGTGTATCAAAATCAAGGGTGTTTGATATTTTAGAACTGACGGCCAGCAACGGGACTTCCTGAAAATATTTTCCGCTATCGGCAGGTTCCAAACCAATCTCTTTCATTTGTGCGGCAATGTAATCAACTGTAATTCCTTCGCTGGCGGTAAGCGGCATCCGTCCCTGGTAGCGGTCAGAAGAAAGTTCAGCAATATGCTTTTCGATGTTTTTATATTCGATGACAGCTTCACCGTCCTTCTTCGTTGCCGGAGAACACGAGAATACCAGGATGGCACTCAAAAGGATCAAAAAAATTTCTACGCGCATGTTTAATTCGTTTACCCTTAATTTTGGACATAAATATTCAATAAAGAAAACGAAAATAGTTTTGAAATGTGTTGAAAAAGAAAATAATGCAGCAATTATTTTTGACTCATCGATGGCGGCACATCTTCCGGCTTATTTCCCCAGTTTTTGTTAGGCTCCGGTCCCATTTCGAACAGAAGGTTTCCACCATCTGTAATTTCCTTTTGCGAAATCCAGGTTCTGGTTAGTGGTTTTCCGTTCAGGATCGCCGACTGGATGTATTTATTTTGTTGGGAGTTATTGTTGGTCTGAATCGTAAATGTTTTGCCTTTGCCTGCCTCAATCGTCACTTTCCCAAACAGGGGACTGCCGATTGTGTAATACGGACTTCCGGGAGTAACCGGATAAAAGCCCATGGCACTTAAAACATACCACGACGAAAGCGATCCCATATCTTCGTTGCCGCACAAACCTCCGGGGCCGCTCCGGTAGAGTTCTTCTGTTACCTGCCGTGCCCGGAGCTGGGTTTTCCAGGGTTCGCCCGCATAATTATATAGGTAAGCCACATGATGCGAGGGCTGATTGCCATGCACATATTGCCCGATTGTACCGACAACTCCCACATATTTAGGAGGAGTGATATTGGGACTCATTTCAAAAAATGTATCCAGTTTTGCGGTAAATGCCCTATTCCCGCCAAATAAATTGATCAAACCCTGCACGTCGTGCTGAACCGACCAGATGTATTGCCAGGCATTCGATTCTGTATAGTGACGGTTCGGGCGTTTCCCGACCAGCAGCGGATCAAAGTATTTGTAATACGAATGCTCACCTACCTTTACGATATCCTGTTCGTGTCCGTTCAAAGCCTCCAGCCACGACCCATCCGTCATCTTTGGACGCATAAACCGGGTAATGGGATCCCACAAATTCTGGTAATTGTGTGCCCTTTTCATAAACAGCTGGTAATCGTCTTTCTTCCCCAATTCTTTGGCCAGCTGGGCAATGCACCAATCGTCGTACGCCAGTTCCAATGTATTTGGAACCGACTCGGTTACTTTGTCGACAGGTGTATATCCCAATTCCAGGTAAAACCGGAGGCCCGATCTTCCGGCAGTTGGCGGAACAGGAAGTTTCGGCGCTTCCAATGCTTTTTTACGCATGGCATCGTACAGGAAATTCACATCAAAATCCCTGTACCCCTTCAGATAAGCGTCCACAATAACCGGGATCAGGTGATCGCCAACCATTGTTTCACCATAAACATTCAAAAAATGTTGCGCTGGAAGCCAGCCATAATCCCTTGTCTTTGCAACAATAGACCTGATAAAATCATTCACATGTTCCGGAGCTGTGATGGTCAGCAGCGGATGCTGCGAACGGTAGGTGTCCCAGCAGGAAAATGATCCGTAAAAATCGAATCCCTTTGCTTCATGCACTTTTTTGTCGGATCCCATGTATTTTCCATCCACATCCTGCGAGATATACTGTGCCAGAAATGAATGGTACATCGCCGTATAAAAGATCTCTTTCTGGTCATCGGTGGCACCTTCGATTTTAATCCTTGCCAACTCTTTTTCCCATATTTGGCGCGACTCATTTCGGATCCTGTCAAAATCCCAATCGGGAATCCCGGCTTTAAGGTTCCTTCTAGCACCCTCAACACTTGTGTACGAAATCCCAACTTTGACCAATATCTGTTCCTTTTCAGAAGTGCGGAAAGTGACAAATGCCCCGATATTTTTTCCGGTCTCCCCATTTTTATAAGGCCATATACTTCCTCCCGATTCGGGCGTCTTCAAATCGTTGTCGAAAGTTCCATAGTACCTGAAAGGCTGACTGAATTCGGCTACAAAGTAGACTTTACCAAGTCCGGCACTTTTCACCCCTTCGATCCGGCTGTTGTCCAGTATTGTTAATTCCGATAAATCATTGGATGAATTACTACCGATCTGATGCCCCAAATCAAGAATGATCCGTGAATTTTCAGACTTTGGAAATGTATAGCGATGAAAACCGGCTCTCTGGGTGGATGTCAGTTCAACCTTAATATGGTAGTCTTTTAGAATTACGGAATAATAGCCCGGAGTTGCAATTTCGTCGGCATGGTCAAACCTGGAACGGTATCCTTCACCCGGATTTTCGGGTGATCCAGGAACCGTCTGAAGTTTAGCACTAACTGTTGGCATCAACATCACTTCTCCCCCGTTTACCATTCCCACTCCGCTCCAGTGCGTATGGCTAAATCCCATGATCGAACTTTCGGAATAGATGTATCCGGCACAATAGGTCCAGCCTTGCGTATTCATATCGGGACTTAAATGAACCATTGCAAACGGACGTGATGCTCCCGGAAAAGTATGACCAAAGAAATCCGTTCCGAGGAATGGATTTACATGATCGATCGGGTCGTCGGTCTGAGCCCGGACCTGGTTTTGATTTCCATCAATAAAAATTAAAATGAGGACAAATAGCTGCGCGATGATGTATCTCATAATGTAAGTTTTACCAATTAATACAAAGCATGGGGGTTTTCAATATTATATAAAAATCAGGCCTTCAATTCTTCACAATCTATTTTTTTACACTGAATGAGTCAATCAATTTGCCTTCAAAGTTCACTGATTGGTACTTCAATTCGTTGCCATTGATGGTCATATACTGGTAAAGGTAGCCATCGGTATTCCGGACTGCAGCATAAGGTTCGTCTGTAATTGGATGAGGGGTAGTTGGAATACCAACAGAAATTACATAGGCAGTTCCATTATTGTAAGTTGAAACAACCTGCCCACCTTTCATTGGCTTTGACCGCATGTAATAATGGATGTGGCCACTCATCACCATGTCAACGTGATACTTATCGCATAGTGGCACCCATATTTTTTGAATGTTGAAATAGGGTTCTTCCCAGTTGTATGGCGGAAAATGAAACATCGCAAATTTCCAGGTGGCCTTTGTTTTGGCAAGCTGCTCTTCGATCCACGGCGTTTGAACGTCCATCGGAGAAGTGGCATCAATCATCAGGAACAACGCGTTTTTATAGGTAAAAGCATACGTTTGTTCTTTTTCAACTCCATCGGGACCATTTTTCGGATAACTAAACTCTTCGCGATATGTCCTTGCTCCAAGTCCCAGGCGGTTGTCGTGATTGCCAGGGACCGACATCAACGGCTTCCGACTTATTACATCTTTTGAATAGGCAAACAGATCGTCCCACTGATTTCGGTACAATCCATCACTTACCAAATCGCCTGCAATGGAATAAAAGGCAGCATCGGGATGCGCTTTTTCAGCCACATTAAAGAGCTCTCCGAATTTCGGGGAATAATGGGTATCGCCAAACCAGATAAATGAAAACTGATCATCATCAGCGGCAGTTGAAAAAGTAGAATTCCCAGACCAATCCAACTGAGGTGCAACCTGGTATTCATATGTAGTCCCTGGTCTTAAGTTCCGAAGTTCAGCCGTAAAATGATTGATATACCGGTCGTTCATCAAAACGCGATCTTCCATCCGGATTCTGAAGGCCGTTGCTGATAATTCTTCCAAACTACCTTTCTCACGGTATTTCACTGTTCCGTCGGCAACAGTTGTATCGGTACGCCACTGAATATCGATCCCTGTTGAAGGGTTAGAACTCCATGTCAACATCACCTGATCGGGTGTTTTAGAGGAAGGATAATTCGTTGTTCTGAAAGCGCCTACCAGGTGCGTTTCTACACCGCGACCACGGATTGTTGTAAGTAATTTTTGACCCTTCAAAGCTTCAGGCACATTTGTTAAAACCAGCTCATCCCAATCGTGATAGGTAAATGCACTATCTTTTAGAATTCCAACAAATTGATTTTCAGGAAAGAAATTACTCAGTTCGAGTTTGTCTTTTATGTTTTGAGGAGCAACTGAAACAAAGTAATGAAGCTGATAGTCCTCAAACCCATTAACTCCAAGGCCAACCTTGCCGACACCAAAAGATTTTTGCCATACCTCATAAGTAGTCTGCTCGTTTTTTATCGTCAATTCTGTTTTGACAAAACCACTTTTGGATAACCAAAAAGGGACTATTTCTTGTTTTGCACTTCGCATCACAGAAACCACAACCGGCACATTTACATCGAACATCCAGTGCCGGGTTGAGAGTACCTGTTTGTCCTGATCAGAGAATAAAGCCATTACCTGGTCATTATCCAACCCGGACAATTCTTTCGCACTCATTGTCCGGTACAAACCTGAAATGGTTTTGTCCATGACCTCCTTCACCGACATTTCCTGACGGGCATCATTGAAAAAGCATCCGGTTGCCGAAAAGAGAAAAACAGAACAGATCAATAGTTTAGAGAACATGTTTTTCATTCTTTACTTTTTTACTTCCCTTAAGGGTGCATTGATCACACCAAGATATCTTCCCATCCAATAAGGTAATAACCAGATATCTCCTGCACTCTCCTCTCCATTTCCATTGCCTCCTTTTTTATCAATATTAAACATGTTTCCATTGTGCCGTTGAACCGGTCTTTCGTCAGGTGGCAGAACTTCTTTGAGTGTTTGATTTCGGAAATTTGGTGCAACGAATTCAATGTCTTTCCGTTGACTGTTCATAATGTCCCAGTTAATCAGATCCATCGGGTGTTCCTGCAGATACCAGACGGCCTCTTTCAAGTCAAATTCATCGCTTACCATTGCTGTAAATATATTCCAGGCTCCCTCTTTTTCTGACCGTTCAATCTTCCAGTGATCGATGATCGTTTCTTTATATTTGGCTTTCAAGTCATTGCTAAAAGCGTAGCGGTATAAGCCCCAATATCCCACAAAATACATCTCATCATCAGAATGGTTCCAACCATCCGACAGTTCCTTGCTCAAATCACTTCCATCGGCGGGTGCCTTGCCAATTTCACTCATTGGACGCATTAAGTTATCAAGGTATCCATACTTTTCCATGAGTTCTAATGCCTTGTCTTTATAAATCTCCTTGTGCGTGAAATGGTAGGCTGTCTGAAGCATTGAAGTAATGTTCGATGAAGTGATTTTCCGGTCACCTACATTTTTCGGTAGTGCATTTACATATTCGGGATTCCACCTGCCCCATGTGGTTGGTTTGCCGTCATAATCGACAAGGTATAAATTATGGTCGACAATGTGCTGCACTAAGATATCAATCAGATGGATCGCCCTGTTTTTCATTGGCTGATTGTCAATAAGTTCTGCCATGGCGCCCAAAGCAAAAATATGCCCGATGGCTTCATCACTGCTGGTGGTAGATTTCCAATCCCATTCCGGATCACTGGCATGTTGCCACCTGTCCGGATCGGATAACCGGTCCTTATTGCCCCTTCTCTCAAACGATCTGGCAGGGAAACCTGGGACAGAAGTTATGGTATAGAGTCGTTCCATCGCATCCAAGGACTCCCTGCAATTTTGTAATGCCTCGTCTGATTTGGTAGTAGCATACCTGAATATTTCGGCCCCCAAATACATCGAAGTCCATAAACCATCATTGTCAGAGTCCTTTAAATATCCCCCGGAAAGATCACCGTGATTGATTCCTTCAAGTGAGGCATTAAAACCATTTCTGATATGGCGTTGCCTTACCTGTTTTTCGTAATACATTGCCTTGTCCTCCAATGTCATATTTTTGAAGCAGATCTGGCCTAATCCATTATTGGTCAAAACCAGGACAGAACTTTCAGGCCCTTCGCTGACCTGGATTACCTGATCGCCAGGTAGCCAACGTTCACCATTGTAGTAATTGTACTTTCCATCTTCGCGCAGCATAAATGCACCGAAGGTCGACCCAAACCAAACCTTGCCGTTTATCTCTTCTACACTTGTTATTTCGTTGCACGGAAGATTTTGATGAATGTTTCCGATCTGATTCCTTGTCACGTTATTGATCTCAAAATACCCATTATTTGTTCCAAGGATGGTCTTTGATCCCTTATCAATAAGGTCGAACGAGGTAAAATTGGCTCCTTCAAAAATTGAAATTAATTTTTTATCTTTCAATGAAAAGCTTGTCAGTGATTTACTTCCCAATATCCAGAAATTTTTATTTTCGACAGAATACCTGATTCCAATGATTCGTTCGGCAATTTTCCCTGACCAGAGTAACTTCGAATCTTTGATGCATTTAAAAGTTGCTCCATCCGAAATCAAAAAAGTAAAATCAGGTCCACCGGCAAAAAGATTGGAATTCGGCATTCCGTGTTTCGAAAACAGGCTGCCAGCCCAGGCGTTGCTCAGCACCGCAGTACTATCGAGATA
This sequence comes from Mariniphaga sp., assembly GCA_025355585.1. GTDB lineage: Bacteria > Bacteroidota > Bacteroidia > Bacteroidales > Prolixibacteraceae > JAAFHB01. The sequence goes on from JANXZJ010000182.1 coordinate 18,151, forward strand.
AACAAACTGACGATCGTACACTCCGATATCTGCTAATTTCTTATCCGCCAGTGGCCGGTATGACCGGTCTGCGATAATAGTGCCAGGATAAAGAAAGGCACCTGCATTCGGTTTAAATAGACCATCAGCAGATAATATCTGAATAACGCCGTTCCTGTCAGAAAATACTTTCTTTAAATTCTTCACTTCGGCGGGCGCATAGTATTTAATACTAATATCCTGCGAAAAACCTACATCTTTGAAAACTGGCCGTTGAGCTTTTACCTGAAGTGTCATTAAAAAGCTGAATGACAAGAGATAAATAAAAGAGATGGATGAAACAATATTTTTTATCATGATTGAAAAAGTTAAAACAGTTGTTGGTTAAAGGAAATTTCTTTAACCTGTCCACTAAGGTAATTAAAAAAAAGGGTACTGTCGGATAAATCAACAGCACCCTTTTCATCATTAAGTTTGTATTTTAAGAATTGCTATTGCAATAACCAAATTTTAGAAAACTGATCATCAACAGCAGGAACCAACGTAGCGACACCTTTATTATAAGCGTCAACATTTTGTCCTGGCTCATTCCCTGGATACCGGTAACGAAGCGGGAACGGATAGTTTGCCAAATAACCATTGTTGAAAATATTCGGCAATTTGGTTCTGCGTAAATCAAGATAAGCTTCAGACGCAACTGAGAAGAGTGCAATCCATTTCTGTTCAGCAATTTTCGCCAGTTTACCAGGGTTGTCGCCTGGCAGTGCAATACTTGCCTGGGCTAAATAAGTCGTAATCGCTGCATCACTTACACCCCAACGTTTCATTGAATACCTGATTCCTGTTCTGTAATAAGTGTCGGCACTTCCCGTAATAAATCCCTTCACAGCAGCCTCGGCAAGGTCAAACTGGATTTCGTCTTTGTTCATAATCTGAGCTCTAAGCAGACTATGCGCATTTTCCTGAAACAATTTGGAGTATTTAGATACTTTGAAGTTCCCGACTACGCCACCTTTATCCGTATCATAATGACCATTTCCATTCTTCCAGTCACCCGGCATACCAGCCACAAATCCGACATAGACTTTGTCTTTATCCAGAATATTCACAGCCTGGGAAGCAATATCAGGATTACTTAAATCAATGAATTCCCATGTTGAACTATACTTGTATCCGTTTGGATCGGTTGTATCAAAGCTTACCCCATTTTTTGCCATATCCGAAGTCCAGGGCTTTTCAACCGGAGCAAACCAAACTGCAGCACGGGGATCATTGTAAGAGAGCAACATATCTACCAACGTTTTGCTGGGTCTTCTTTTATTGAACTCATCACTTGGAACACCCCAGCCATTAGAACCACCGATCCATGAATTGGTAGCACTTGTACCTACATAGGCAATAGAGGCATTCATATCGGCATCTTCCGAAAGGATCTTTAATGCGGCAGTAGCCGCTATTTTTGTTCCTGCATCAGGCAGTTTTGCCGACTCGTGCATTAATAAACGCAATCTTAGCGAATTACAGAACTTCAGCCATTGACCTTTATCTCCGGCAAACATCAGATCATAAGTGGCGTTGATTGTTTCCGTTCCGCCCGAAATATTTGCGCTGGCACCATCCAGTTCAGTTAAAAGACCTGTATAAATATCAGCCTGCTTGTCATAGACAGGATATAAAATCCCTTCACGGCCTTTAAGTGCCTGACTATAATAAACATCACCATAGAAATCTGTCATATAGGAAAATAACAGCACCCTGAAGGTAGTGAAGATGCCGACATGTGTTTTTGAACCTCTGGCATCTGCCAATTTAATAGATGCATCGATGAATTTCAACATATCCATCGCAGTGTACATATCGACCGGAAGACCTTTAAATCCCTGGTAAGTATTATCGCCACCCTGATAGTTCCGTTCAGTGTACTGAGCAGCACCGGGAAGCATGGTGGTTCCCCATCCGATATTCTGGTAAAAAAGGGTGGTTTTCGTAATGATTGAAGATAAAAGATAAGGGTCATTCAAATTCTCCACCGCATTTTTCTGCTGAAGCGCATCGTACTGCCTTAAATCGTCTTTACTACAGGAAACTACTCCTATAAGTAAAATAATGGCGAGTGTTTTTGTGAGATATGATTTCATATTATTCTATTTTTTATAATGAAAGTCAAATATTAAAAATCAAAACCAAGTTTAAATCCGACAGAACGTACACTTGGCAATGTTGCCCTTAGAATACCCTGATTCGTTCCTACTCCGGTGAATGCCGATTCGGGATCTTCGTTGCGACCCGAAGCATTCCATTGGTAAACGTTTCTGGCAATCAACGCTATGTTCACATTATTTACCCTAAGTCTTTTGGTCACTGAATTGGGTAATGAGTAAGTAAGCGATACTTCTCTTAATTTGAAGTTGGTTGCATCGTAAGTTCTGGTGGATGTGAAATTCCAGATAACGTCGCCATAACTATTGTAAGGGAATTGATAAAAGGTGTTTTTTGGATCTGCACCATTTACAATATAGTCAGCATCAGTAGGAGTAGTTCCATCAAAATTAGGATTTACAAAAACACCCTTTGCATAGCTGGCATCATGAAAATCAGAACGCTGACCATCGTTGTTGGAGTTGATTGCATCGTAAGTACTTGATCCTTGAGCAGGCCATGCCATACCACCTAACTCAGCGGTGCGGCCACCCATCCACCATGGATTGTTCGGTCCCGAACCCAAAGTTGTAATCGCCTTACCATTTGATTCCATATATTGCTGGTTAACTGACACATATTTTCCACCTGCCCGCAAAGCACCCACCAAATTCAATGAAAATCTTTTATACCTCAGCGTAGTGTTAAATCCCATTATGTATTTAGGATTATAATTACCCAGCTGTGCCCTGTCAGCTTGGTCGGGTGAATTCTGAAATTCACCTCCACTACCGTCCAGAAGAGGCATGCCGGCATATTTGCCAGTTTTTACCCGTAAGATTGGGTTTTGTTCATAAATATTCCCGATCTCTTCACCAACAGCAAGTTTCACAACTGTCTTACCGTCGTAAGGTGCAAATATATAGCCTTTAGGTGCAAACTGAGGAGATAAACGCCGGATGTGGGCGATATAATGGGTATAAGTAGCAGTAATATCCCAGTTCCAGTCCTTTGATCTGACAGGATTTAAAGTCAGTCCCCACTCAAAACCTTCGCTCCTGACATCTCCTACATTGGTGGTCATCCCGGTAAATCCGGTTCCCTGAACTACCGGAATATTCCCAAGCTGGTTGTTTTGATCTTTTTGGAAATAGGTGAAATCAAACTGAACCAATTTGTTTAAAACCCAAAGATCTACACCAGCCTCTTTGGTAATTGATTGCATTGGTTTGATATTAGGGTCAACCAATGTTGCATTGATATTCGCCGTTTTTACAGAACCGGACCAATCGGGTGAATTAAACGTATAAGTATCAACTGGTCTTTGTTTTGTAAGTCCGTTACCAACATTGGCCAGACCCAAACGTATTTTTAAAAGGTTAATCGCTTCAGGTAATTTGAATGTTTCTGAAGCAACCCATGATAGTGATACGGAAGGGTAGAAATAATTGATTTTTTCTTCAGGCAGATTACCTTTCCAGTCATTACGTCCGGTTACACCAACAAAGATTTGTTTATTCCAGGCCACATCAGCTGTTCCGTAAACACTATAAGAAGGACCAACACCCCATGCATAATCAGCTGTTAATCTTCCGGGAAAAACATTAGCCATTGTGAATAAACCAGGAACCGAGAGTGCTCCGGCAGTAACGGAGTAAGAATTGGTGTTGTTATAGGCATAGTTTACCCCACCTACAGCCGTTATATCAAATTTACCAACCGATTTGTTAAAGGATATGATAGCGTCGGAATTGAAGTTCAAACTTTTATCAAGATTAGTCTGGAACATGCCATCACCGGATCCACCCCTGCTTGATAACGATTTTGCGCCAAAAGACTGACGGTATTCATAATTTTCAACTACATTTTCCATTCCGGAACGTAGTATTAAGGCGAAATCTTTATTTAATTGCCAATCCAGCTGCAATTTGCCAAAGAAATTATCGCGTGTGAAGCGGTTGATCTTTTCATAAGTAACCCACCAGGGGTTAGGAGTGGCGACATCAATCCCATTATCCTTCATCATCGCTCCGTTCTGAAGTGTTCCTTCAAAACCCTTCATCCAATATTGCTTCATGTCGGCAAGCGGTTGAAGGTTATTCGGAAAGTCGAATAAAAGCTCATTAATAACACTACCCGATCCGGCAACGTTGGCTTTATTCGGAGAATAAGTTCGAACATAACTTGCGTTGGTAGAGATCTTTATCTTATCAGTCAGTTTATACTCCGAAGCGATTGTGATTGACTTCTGGTTGGTCTTCGTATTTGGCATTACTCCTTCGTTGCCCATATTCGTAAGCGACAAACGGAAAGAACCTTTATCGTAATTACCGGTAACATTCACATTGGTAGTAACGGTGCTCCCCGTCTGCAGATATGCTTTCAACCTGTTTTCGTTAGCTGAATATTGCGGACCATTATCCCATTTCTGTGTCTTGGTATTCCAGAAATCACTGGTATAGCTACCGTCGAGTGCAGGACCCCAGGTATCGGTATTGTCATACTGCCATTCAAAAGCACGTTCTCCCTGACCAAACTGATGCTGTCCATCCATCATCTGATAAGGAGAATCCATTGTTGCAGAAGAAGAAACGGAGACCCCAATCCCTTTTTTACCACTTTTACCTGATTTGGTAGTGATCATGATTACCCCGTTTCCCCCTTCGGAACCATACAATGCACCGGCGCTACCTCCTTTAAGAACGGTCACGCTTTCAATATCTTCCGGGTTTAACTGAGAAAGGATGTTGCCGAAGTCAACCCCATTCTTAGATGTAAATGTCTGGTTTCCCACAGGAATCCCATCAATTACATACAAAGGCTGTCCTTTGGTTGAAACGTTGGCATCGTTGGCGGAAGGCATTACAGTCGTTCCACGAATATTCACCAGAACAGACGAAGTTGGATCACTACTTAAACTGGTCAGGTTCACACCACTTACTTTACCGTCGAGCGATTTCATCACATTCGTGTTTCCACCTTTGATCAGCTCATCCGATTTTACTTCACTTACCGAATAAGCCAATGACTTCTTCGCTTTTGTAATACCCATAGCGGTTATAACCACTTCATCAACCCCAATGGTTGTTTCGGTCAATGTGATGTCGATTACAGATTTACCATTCACAGATATTTCCTGATTCTGCATTCCGACGAAAGAGTAAACAAGTACAGACTGTGCACCTGGAACTGTTATGTTGTATTTTCCATCAAAATCGGAAACTACACCATTCGTTGTACCCTTGACCACGATAGATACCCCCGGAAGTACTTCTCCAGAGGCGCTTTTTACCACCCCTTTCACCTTAATTTGGGCAAATGTACTACTTGCAAAAAGTACAAGCATACCCAAAAGGAGCATTTGCGAGATTTTTCTTTTCATAGATGAAAAAATTAAATATTAATAAAAGAGACATAATTCAATTAGCAGTCAACTTTAATAGATGTTAAAAACAACAGCTATTAATGCAACAAAGATTAAAAACAAAAAAGATACACGCTTATGGAATTTTATTCAAATTACATCTAATCTTAACTTCAAAAACCTTGAATAGTCTGATAAACGCCGAATAGATGTTAATATTTAATTACATTTCGATTAATATTCAATTACAAACCGATTACAATTCTGTAACTTTCCAATTAATTTAACATCGTAATTAAAATAATTGTTCAAATTGACAGGAAACGCTTATTCGCGCTACCCATTTCTCCGTGAATATTTATTGCAATTAAAGCTAGCAAAATGATTACGGATATTATAACGATAGCAGTTTGCAACCATTTTTTAGGTTCTAAATCTGTACGCGGATTCTCCTGAAATGCCGGGAAGTGTTTTCCAAGAAGGATCAGAACCAGGATATAATTAACGACATACAAGTGATGATTTAACAGGAATATGCCTTTAAATGCTCCTGTAACGCAATAACTGATAATAATATAGGTGGCAAAATAAATAACGAAAAGCAATCTTGTATCCTTCCGGCTGAAGTGGCTATCAGATCCGATCGTTTTAATCCATCCTGTTACCGCCACTGCTACGACGACTACTATTGCGGTGATACTACCCCACAACGAAATATTATCCGGTTTCGGAATAGCATCTGAACTTCCAAAAATTGGCTCAAGGAGTGGTCCGTTGGTTAAAACAAGGTAAGGTATAAATACAAAAACGATTAAAAATGCGATGTTGTTTTCCCATAGTTTCGGAGCTAAAGCTTCTTCCGGCCATTCGGAACTAAATACACCATAGGCCATTGAACTGCCACCGAAAAATCCGATGCTGTATTCCATCACATTCCACATGTTAAAATCAATCGCCAAAACGTTTCCCAGTATTTGCAGAAAATTGCCAAAAGCAAATCCGAATCCGGCTCCCATGGCAGAAAAGCAGGCAACCCTTAACGGCGAATTGTGGCCATATCTTGCCATGTGCCAGATCATGGCCAGCCCTGCTCCGAAACAAATGGCCCAGGCTTCCGACCGTGGAGGGGTCATCAACAATTCAAGCTGTTCAATCAGAAAGTAATAACCAATCAAACCTCCGGCAGCCATCTCCGCAACAAGGCTTCCCCAGCTGACCTGTTTTTGTTTGGAAGAATCCAATGTCAATCCCACAAAGCCTCCTCCAAGCAGTCCAAACAATCCGCCAATTACAAAAAGCATCAATAAACCATAGGAAGCATTCAGAAAATCATCACTTCTTCCATACCCAACCACCTTTCCATAACTGATCATTCCTCCGGCGCCCCATCCAATGGCAGAACTAAATGCAATCAACAACATCTTTGTGTACCAATCCTTCCTTTGTGCTACCAATACCAAAGCCAATGCACCAATACCTGCAGCCCAGGCGGCTCCCTGCTCATGACCAAACTGACCACGGATGGCCCATGCCGTACCAAAAGCCATTCCTACGATTAAAATACTAATCCATTGTTTTTTCATAGGTGAGATGCTGTTTGTGGTTTATACTTCTTGTCGGCGTTTATAAAATCAATTCTTCGGAACCGACAATTATTAAGTATCCGGTGTTAACCAAAATTATACCAGCAGATCTCCAATTGCTCCCATTATATTGTAAGAATCACATCATATATTAACCGTTCAACTAATTTGCATCGGTTTAACCGGCACAACGTTAAAATCTTTAAGAAAAATGTCAGGTATTTTTTGCGATTTTATCATTAGAATTGTCTATTATTCTTTTGGAATATAGCCTTCGCTGTTGTTATTTTTGAATAAACAACCATAACAATGAATCTAAAACCAATCACCAGTACTTTCATCTTGTGCCTGTTTTTATCTTCTGCCTGTTTCGCACAATCGACCGATTTTTCCAAGGCATCTATCTACTTTTCTGAAAAGAAGAATATTCAGTTACAGAAGGCAGTTCAGGTTTTGCAGGAAGAGATTCAGAAACGAACAGGTATTCGTCTTCCGCTAACGGAGAAATCAACCTCAAAAAACAAACTGGTTATTGCGATTGGCGTTGAAGAACAATTGGATAAATTCTCTGAGACATATAGAACTACCCTTAATAAATTACCGAAAACAGGTAAAGACGGATATAAAATTGCGTTCTCGGATGATCATTCGATTGTCATTGCCGGGCATGATGAACGTGGCGTGCTCTATGGTGTTGGCCGTTTATTGAGAATAATGAAGATGCGTACCGGCCAGGTACTTGTTCCCGGCGATTTAAATATTTCTTCAACTCCTGCCTACCCTATTCGAGGTCATCAATTGGGATATCGTCCCAAAACAAATGCTTACGATGCCTGGAGTGTCGCGCAGTTCGACAGTTACATCAGGGACCTTGCAATTTTCGGGGCAAACAGCATAGAGATCATGCCACCACGTACGGATGATGATTTCACAAGTGTCAACATGAAATTGCCTGCCATAAAGATGATTGCAGAACAATCGCGAATCTGTGAGGAATATGGACTGGATGTATGGATGTGGTATCCGAATATGGGAAAGGACTACCATTCTGCTGATTCAATCCGGAATGAACTCGACGAGCGTGAAAAGGTTTTCAGCGTATTGCCTAAACTGGACGCCCTTTTTGTCCCGGCAGGTGATCCCGGCGATCTTGAACCGGATGAATTGTTTAGTTGGTTGGAGAAAGAGGCCGTTGTTCTGCATAAATATCACCCGGATGCCAAGATATGGGTTTCTCCGCAGGTATTTAAGCCCTCTGCCGAATGGTACCGGAAATTTTATGAGCATGTCAACCGTCAGTATGATTGGTTTGGAGGTATTGTTTATGGTCCGTGGATAAAAACACCGCTTCCGGAAGTGAAAAAGCTGATCAATCCATCTGTTCAAATCAGGCTTTACCCCGATATCACGCATAGTTTCAGTTGCCAGTATCCGGTTCCCGACTGGGACATCGCTTATGCAATGACATTGGGCCGTGAATGCATCAATCCGCGACCCGAAGATGAAAAATACATTCACAACCTGTATGCCCCATTGGCACAGGGAAGCATCAGTTATTCGGAAGGGACCAATGATGATGTGAATAAAATGGTATGGAGCGATCAGGACTGGAATCCCTCAACACCCGTTTTGGAAACATTGCGCGATTATGCACGCTACTTTATCGGACCCGATTATACCGAAGGAGTTGCCCAGGGACTGATGTCTTTGGAACAGAATTTCAGGGGACCACTTTTGTCGAACGACCAGGTTCAAAGGACTTTTCAGCAATGGCAGGATATGGAAAAAAATGTTCCCATGAACGTCTTGAGTAACCCCCGTTTCCAGAGCGGATTGATCAGGGCTTATTTCGATGCTTACATCCAGCGCCGATTAATTTATGAAACACACCTTGAAAGTCAGGCACGGAATATCCTTGAAAGTGCGAAAATATCAGGGTTTGATTCTGCAATTACAAATGCAAGGAATACATTGGCACTTGCCCATGAAAAACCCGTATCGCCCGAATTAAAGCAACGGTGTTACTCGCTTGCCGACTCCTTATTCCGCAGTTTTGGCGCCCAGCTTACCGTTGAAAAACACCATGCGATGAGTGGAAGGGGAAATTTTATCGACAACATTGATATTCCGCTGAATGATGCACTTTGGATATTGGATCAGCTGAACGCAATCGAAAAGCTTCCTGATGAAACCGGGCGATTGACAGCCATTGACAAAATGCTTCATCGCACAGATCCGGGTCCCGGTGGATTTTATGACAATTTTGGAAGCCCTTCTGCCTGGAAACGGGTAAAAGCAAGAAAGACATGGGCCGAAGATCCGGGAAGCCTTGAATCGCCCCGCGTAAGCTTCGGCGTTGGATTGACAGGTGTTGACTGGGTACATGAAATTGTTGCCAAAGGTTTTGAAGGTCAGACGACCCCACTGGCATGGATGAACCAGATCAATACACTGTATGATACTCCATTGGAAATGGAATATGACAACCTCGATCCGAAGGCAGAATATACTTTGAGAATTGCCTATACCGGTCGTTTCCGTTCCAATATGAAACTTGTAGCAGATGGAGTAATGATCCATGATTTCATAAGGATGGGAACCAAACCTTTATTTGAGTTTTCGCTTCCGAAAGAAATTACGAAAGACGGCAAAGTTAAATTTACCTGGACTTGCGGAACCTATGATGGCGGCGAAGGTGAACGGGGTTCGCAGGTTGCCGAAATCTGGCTGATCAAGAAATAACGTATAAAATACACATCGAACTAAGTCATAACCAATATAAAAACAAACCAAAATGGGCAGAAAAATATTCTTCATCATGATCTTTGCGTGGGTTTTTACTGGAATCGTAACTGCGCAGCAAATCACTCCACAACCCATCATTCAGGGACAATGGATAAAATCGTGGTTACTTTGCGGACCTATTCCTGTAATGGAGCCCAAAGATGCGGCTGATTCATGGGATCATTTGGTTGGATTTAACACAGATTATCTTTTAAAAGCAGGCGGAGAGCAACATCCAATGGTCAAAGCCGGGGATGTTGTGAAATATACGAAAGGTTCAGCCAAATGGAAATTGTACAATTCCCCCGATTCCATCATCGACCTTGTTAAAGTGCTATCCAAAGCATCACCGGTATTTGCCTATGCCTACACCGAAGTGCTGTCGGACGAGAACAAGGTATGGTTCATCAGCTTAGGCTCCAATGACGGCGGGAAACTTTGGGTAAACAGGACGAATGTCTGGGATTTTCCGCAGTCACGCGGTTTGACAACTGATGACGATGTGATTCCGGTGCTGCTCAAAAAAGGAAAAAATACGCTGCTATTTAAAATAGAACAACGTGGCAACCGTTGGGG
>JANXZJ010000186.1 GCA_025355585.1 Mariniphaga sp.
CTTCTTACCCCCCTACTCACCGGAATTGAACCTTATCGAAATTTTGTGGCGTAGAATCAAATATCAATGGTTAAGTTTTGATGCCTACCTCTGTTTTCAGAATCTCAAAGAACGATTGTTGTCTGTGTTGAATAATTTTGGCAATAAATACGACATTATATTTTAACCATTACTTATTATTAAAGCATGGGAGGTATTTCATGGAAAAACAGCGTGATTTGAAAATAGAAAGGGTATGGTTCGATGATGAAAATATCTATATCCTTACAAATGATGGGACACAAAAAAGTCATCCATTACGTTGGTTTGATAGGCTATGGAATTCAAGCACAGAACAGCGGGAACGATACGAATTAGGCAGTTGTGGCGATTCTATTCATTGGCCCGAGCTGGACGAGGATTTAAGTCTCGAAGGTTTTTATACCTATAACAAGGATGAAATTGAAAAAGAGCAAAATGAGGTTTCGCGCGTTTTTCACCAATTTCCGGCAATAAACATCACGCGGTTTGCTGAACAAGTTAAAATTAATCGCAGTCTGTTGGCAAGCTATGTATGTAACGAAAAGAAACCAGGAATCAAAAATAAGAAACAGATAGAAGCTGCCTTACATCAACTTGGCAAAGACCTTTTAGCGGTAAAATTATAGAATAAATTTTGCAATGGAACGCATTCATTTATTCTCTAAATCGATAACAAATACCCGGTATTCCGCGATTTTTTTTACATTGCGTCAAATTTAATGAGTTCAGTTTTAATAAGTTTTTAATGAAAAAAGTTTCAATTCAAGGAATAAAAGGTTCGTTTCACGAAGATGCAGCACGTCACTATTTCACTGATGAGGTTGAGATTGTAGAATGCAAGTCGTTCCGGAGTGTATGCGAGCTCATTGATGCGGATAAAGTTGATTACGCAGTGATGGCAATTGAAAATTCGATTGCGGGAAGTATTCTTCAGAACTATTCGCTAATCCGCGATTATCACCTTCGGATTATTGGAGAAATCTACATCCATATTCAGATGAATCTGATGGCACTTCCCGGTGTCCGGAAGAAGGACATCAAAGAGATTTATTCACATCCGATCTCATTTCTTCAGTGTGCCGAATATTTGGAGAAATATTTTCCGAATGTCGAAACCAAGGAACTTGGAGACAATGCTGCTGTTGCTAAGCTGATTGCGAAAGAGAAAATTACTTATGCTGCTGCTATCAGCAATCTGCGATCGGCTGAATTGTATGGACTTGAGATACTTGAAAGGGGTGTTGAATCAAACAAGAAGAACTACACGCGATTCCTGATCCTCGCCAAACATGCAGTCGCATCTGTCGACGCCAATAAGGCTTCGATTTGTTTTGAAGTAGGCCATTTCCATGGTGCTTTGGCAAAAGTATTGAATACTTTTGCTGAACATGAAATTAACCTCACCAAAATTCAATCATTGCCAATCATTGGAAAACCAAATGAATATTCATTTCATGTGGATGTTGAATGGGATTCGATTGCCAATTATGAAAAGGCCATACACAAGGTATTAAAAAATGTCTCCAGCCTTGCAATTCTGGGCGAATATGTAAGGGGAGAAGTATCTATACACAACCAATAAATATTTAGTTATGAATAAAGTAGCTATTTTTTACGGACCGGAGAACGGAGCTGTTCACCGTGTAGCCAAATTATTGGCGTCGAAAGTTGAAAACCTAAAGCCAGATCTGATTCATGTGAATGAGGCATCAGCCGTTGACATGGAGCGTTATGACACCATCATTTTCGGTATATCGACAATTGGTCGCGACACCTGGGACCAGAAATTTGGAAACGTTGACTGGGCCAAATTCATGCCCACTGTTACGTCATTTGATTTCACGGGTAAAAAAGTAGCCATTTTTGGTCTGGGCGATCATATCACCTATGCATATCATTTTGTGAATTCAATGGGTATTCTTGCTCGGCTCGTAGTCAAAAACGGGGGCCAGCTTCTTGGAAAAGTAAGCCCTGACGGTTATACATTCCAGGATTCCGATGCACTCGAAGGTGGTCTTTTTCTTGGATTGCCGCTTGATGAAGATTTTGAACCTGAATTAACCGAAGACCGATTAAATTGTTGGGTAGAACAGTTAAAAAAGGAGTTTTGAACCAGGTAAGCCAAAAGAACACGCCCATAAACCGTGAGATTGTTGAGCGTAAAATCGAAGAACTTGAAGTGCCGGAGATAGGGAATGCTTCGATCAGGGAAATTGTTCAGCTGGTCAGTAGTATAGAGGCAGTCACAGGCGACCGTTATATCCGGATGGAGATGGGTATTCCGGGTCTTCCGCCGGCAAAAGTTGGTGTTGAAGCCGAAATCGAAGCATTGCGAAACAACGTCGCTTCAGCCTATCCGCGTATTGATGGTATCCAACCACTCAAAGACGAAACATCCCGTTTTGTGAAACTCTTCATGGATATTAATGTGAAGCCCGAAGGTTGTATTCCGACTGTTGGTTCAATGGAAGGAAGTTATGCGGCTTTTTTGGTGTCTGCAAGTTGCCGGAAAGAGCGCGACACCGCACTTTTTATAGATCCGGGATTTCCTGTTCAGAAACAGCAGTTACTCGTGATGGGTCAGAAATACGAAACTTTTGATGTGTTCGATTTCCGCGGCGAAAAATTGCGTGCAAAACTCGATTCCTACCTTTCGAAAGGAAATATCAATTGCATTGTCTATTCAAATCCCAACAATCCTTCGTGGATCTGTTTCAACGATGAAGAACTTAAAATTATTGGCGATCTTGCCAATCAGTACGATGTAGTCATTATTGAGGACCTGGCCTATTTTGGAATGGATTTCCGGCAGGACCTTTCCCGCCCCGGCGTTCCCCCTTATCAGGCCACGGTAGCCCGTTTTACCGGAAATTATATTTTATTGATCTCCAGTTCAAAAGTCTTTTCGTATGCCGGGCAGCGGATCGGGATGATGGTTATTTCAGATGCTTTATATCACCGGCATTTCCCTTACCTTGAGGAGCGTCTGAAAGTCCATGGGTTTGGTAATGCAGTTGTTCACAGGGCATTGTATTCATTGACGTCTGGTACTTCACACTCATCGCAATATGCTTTGGCAGCCATGTTTAAAGCAGCCAGTGATGGAACGTTCAACTTTATTGAAGAGGTAAAAGAGTATGGCGAAAAAGCCAGGATCATGAAGAAGCTATTTCTCGAAAATGGGTTTACAATTGTCTATAATACAGATCTGGGTCAGCCTGTTGGCGATGGATTTTACTTTACAATCGCCTATCCGGGAATGACAGGCTCTGAGCTTTTACACAAATTGCTTTATTACGGAATCAGCGCTATTTCGCTGAGCAATACAGGTAGTACGAAAGAGGGACTAAGAGCTTGTGTCTCGCATGTGAAGAGAGATCAGTTTGGCGATTTGGAAATCAGGCTTCAGCAATTTCATGCGGATTATCATGTGAAATCAGAACAGGTATGATTACGTTTGCAGCCCCAAACAGAACAAGAGAGAGTTAATAATTAAATAAACACCATATAAAGATGGCAAAAGTCAGAGGCGCAGTAGTTGTCGACACCGAAGTGTGCAAAGGGTGCAACCTTTGTGTAGTTGCCTGTCCGACACAAACTTTGGCGCTTAACCGCAATGTAAACAGCAAGGGATACCACTATTCTTACATGGAAAATCCCGAAAACTGCACAGGTTGCACAAATTGTTCCGCAGTTTGCCCCGATAGTTGCATCACCGTTTACCGGGTAAAAATCGAATCATAAAATATTAGAAAATCCTGAATATGGGTGAGTTAAGATTAATGAAAGGGAACGAGGTAATTGCCGAAGCAGCAATCCGATGCGGTTGTGATGCGTATTTTGGCTACCCAATTACCCCACAGTCTGAAGTCATGGAGACTTTAATGGCCAATCGGCCATGGGAGGATACCGGTATGGTCGTTTTGCAGGCCGAAAGTGAAATAGCTTCTATTCATATGGTTTACGGAGCTGCCGGTTCCGGAAAGCGCGTGATGACATCCTCATCAAGTCCTGGTATCAGCCTGATGGCAGAAGGAATTTCCTACATGGCAGGTGCCGAACTCCCTTGCGTGATTGTAAATGTACAACGTGGTGGTCCGGGTCTCGGAACTATCCAACCTTCGCAAGCCGATTATAACCAGGCAACAAAAGGTGGTGGTCATGGCGATTATTCTCTGCTCGTGCTTGCACCTGCTTCGGTCCAGGAGATGCACGACTTTGTGGTTCTTGGATTTGAACTCGCATTCAAATACCGTAATCCTGTGATGATCCTCGCTGACGGCGTGATCGGACAGCTGATGGAGAAAGTCGTACTGATCGACCAGCGTCCCCGCTGGACGAATGAACAAATTGCTGAGATTTCAGGAACCTGGGCTACGACAGGCAAATCAAAAAATCGCAAAAAGCATGTGATTACATCTTTAGAGATGGATTCTTTCATCATGGAAAATAATAACCTGCGGCTTCAGGCAAAATACGATCAGATGAAAGACGAAGAGGTCCGTTTTGAAGCAATTGAATGTGATGATGCTGAATATATAATGGTTGCATTTGGGTCGGCCGCCCGGATTTGTCAGAAAACGGTGCAGATTGCGCGACAAAAAGGGGTAAAGGTTGGTTTAATCCGTCCGATCACCTTGCTGCCGTTTCCGGAGAAAATCATTGCGGAATATGCCACGAAGGTGAAAGGATTTCTTTCAGTTGAATTCAATGCCGGACAAATGGTCAATGATATCCGTCTGGCAGTTAACGGGAAAACAAAGGTGGAATATTTCGGCAGAATGGGAGGTATTGTTCCTACACCCGATGAAGTTGAAGCTGCACTTGAACAAAAACTTATAAGAGGATAATCATGTCTGAAGTAGCTGATAGAATCAAAGAAATAATAAACCCGGAAAACCTGGTTTATGCAAAATCGCCGTTGCTAAACGACGATATCATGCATTATTGTCCCGGATGCAGTCATGGAGTCGTTCACCGGCTCATTGCAGAGGTGATTGATGAGATGGGGATACAGGAACAAACGATTGGTGTTTCACCAGTAGGATGTGCTGTTTTTGCCTATAATTACATCGACATCGACTGGCAGGAAGCAGCGCATGGCCGTGCACCTGCTGTTGCAACGGGTATAAAAAGGGTAATGCCGGAAAAAGTTGTTTTCACTTATCAGGGTGATGGTGACCTGGCTGCCATTGGAACAGCTGAGACTTTTCATGCTGTGAACCGTGGTGAGAATATCGTGATGATCTTTATCAACAATGCTATTTACGGTATGACCGGAGGTCAAATGGCGCCGACAACATTGATCGGACAAGTTACCGCAACAACTCCCAATGGCCGAAATGTTGATTTAAATGGTTATCCATTGAGAATTACTGAATTATTGGCACAATTGCCTGGCGCGGCCTATGTAACACGTCAGAGTGTTCAGAATCCGGCTGCAGTACGGAAAGCAAAAAAGGCGATCCGCAAAGCATTCGAAATTCAGGCCATGAAAAAAGGAACCGCGTTTGTTGAAGTTGTTTCTACTTGCAGTTCGGGGTGGAAATTGAATCCGGTTGAATCTAACAAATGGATGGAAGAGAATATGTTTCCGCAGTATCCGTTGGGCGATTTGAAAGATGGTTCGCGCGCTGATGCCGGTTTATACAGTATCAAAGGTTAATTCTATTTTAAACAAGACTGAAAATGACTGAAGAAATCATAATAGCAGGATTTGGAGGACAAGGGGTTCTTTCGATGGGAAAAATTCTTGCTTACTCTGGTGTAATGCAGGACCAGGAAGTAGCCTGGTTCCCATCATATGGTCCTGAAATGAGAGGTGGAACAGCAAACGTCACGGTTATCATCAGCGATGAACGGATCAGTTCACCGATACTTCACGAATTTGATACGGCCATTATTTTAAACCAGCAGTCGATGACCAAGTTCGAATCGCGGGTTAAAGCCGGAGGAACACTGATTTATGACCCTAACGGGATTGTAAAGCATCCTTCCAGAAAGGACATTAATATTTTGAGGGTAGAAGGTTCACGGTTGGCCGTTGAAATGGGTAATCCGTTAACTTTTAACATGATTGTTCTTGGCGCATTTTTAAAGGCAAAGCCTGTGATCAAACTCGAAAATGTGAAAAAAGGGTTGGAAAAATCGTTGCCGGAACGGCATCATAAGCTAATTCCGCTTAACCTGGAGGCCATCAAAATTGGACAGGAAAACCTTGAGGTGGTTCAAACAATATAAAATCGGGATGATATATCGGTTTGTATAGACGCACGGCCGTGCGTCTATACAAATGTCGCCAACTGCCAGTTGCTTCCTTCAAATAATCCCCGCGTCAATCTGCCAGATGATATATTCAATCATTTGATCCTCGTTGGCTGCATCATATTCCGATTTCAGGTTATGACCAAAGATACGGGCAACACTTTGCCAGATAAATGCACTAAATCCCCCTTTAAACTCTTTAATGATTTCGAACGACGATTTCCCGGTTTCGCGGTCGATCAGTTTAATTAATATTCGTCCCTGGGATACTGTCATTGACCGTATTTCGGGTTCATATTCGGCAAATAACTCTTTTTCAATATTTTTGACGTAATCTTTCCGCTCACGCTCTGACTTGAAACTCAAATAAACTCTATTGTATTCCTCGATCTTTCTTGCAGCAAGTTTGGCAATCGGGTAGACTTTTTTAACCTTGAGCTCCAAGGCTGTATACTGTCGAAGCTGTTTGCGGGACATATCTTTTGCCTGAGGATAAATTGAAATTTCAGGTAATGTCACATGAAGTATTGAATCTGGAATTGAAGTAAGATCTTTGTCGTCGTAATGATATGGCGGAAGTTCTTTTACCTGACCAGCTCCCGAAAACGGCAACCATAAAACCATTAAAAAACTAAACCATTTTAACATCACCTTCTCATTAATATTCGATGGCAAAAGTAGTAAACGATCAGATAAGAGGTATTGTTTGAGCGATTATTAAATTTCAGACTTTATGAACGGCTGATTTTTAAAACAATATCTTTGTAAATTATTTGATTAAACCCTTAGACGAAAGCAAAAGATGGATAAGATAAATGTTGGAGTATCTTCGGAAATAGGTAATCTGGAAGGTGTCATTCTTCATACGCCTGGACACGAAGTCGAGAATATGACGCCTGAGAATGCCCAGCGGGCACTTTACAGCGACATTTTAAACCTGTCGGTCGCAACAAAAGAGTACGTTCAGTTGAAAGGTGTATTGGAGAAAGTGACCCAAACCTTCGAAGTCAAAGATCTGTTACGGGAGACGCTTGCGAATGATGACGTTAAAGAAGACCTGATTCGCAGGATCTGTGCGCAGGAAGATGCAGTGGCAGAAACTGAATTTTTACTGAATACGCCAACTTCTGTGCTAACCTGTCAACTGATTGAAGGCGTGGTGCTTCGGCGTGACAATCTGACTCGTTTTTTAAGCAATGAGCGTTATTCGATGCGCCCCCTCCATAATTTCCTTTTTACACGCGACGCCTCTATGACCGTTTGGGACGAGGTCCTGATCGGTAAAATGGCAAGCAAAGTGCGTGAACGCGAGACCTTGATTATGGAAGCGATCTTCAAAAACCATCCGGCTTTCGGAGTTAAAACGATCAATCCGGCAAAACTTCCGGTAAATTTGGGAAGTTTTCCGAATGCAACGATCGAAGGGGGCGATGTACTGATTGCCAGCGAAGATGTTTTAGTGATAGGAACAGGTTCACGAACCTCCACCCAGGGGATCGATTACCTCATCGAAGTGATAAAGGCAAAGAAGACAAGCCTGAAGCATATTATTGTACAGGAACTTCCCGACAGCCCGGAGTCTTTTATCCATCTAGATATGACCTTCACGTTCCTTGATAAGGATGCCTGTATGGTCTATGATCCTTTAATTCTGAAAAATAATAAATTTCATACAATCCATATCACGATTGAGAACGGGAAAGTTACTGGTATTAAACAGCGTAAGAATATTCTGAAAGCGCTGAATAGCATCGGATTTAATCTCAACCCGGTATTTTGTGGAGGCAAGCAGGATCTCTGGATCATGGAGCGCGAACAATGGCACAGCGGCGCTAATTTCTTTGCCTATGCACCCGGTAAAGTGATTGGTTACGAACGGAATGACTATACACTCGAAGAGATGAACAAGCATGGTTTCGAAATTATCCGCGCCATCGACGTGATCGAAAACAGGGTCAACCCTGACAATTATAAAAAAGCAGTGATAACAATTCCAGGTTCTGAACTTGCCAGAGGTGGCGGTGGCGCTCGTTGCATGACGATGCCCATTTCCCGTCAGAAGGTTAATTGGTCGCTTTAATTATTCTGAATTCAATGATGCGTAAAATAAATAACGACGAACTTACACGTCTCACCGTCGATGATTTTAAGGTCGCCGATAAGATGCCGATTGTGGTGGTATTGGATCACATAAGAAGCTGCAATAATGTGGGTTCTGTATTTCGTACTTCCGATGCTTTACTTGTCCGGAAGATTTGCCTGTGCGGAATTACTGCTATTCCCCCTGATAAGGAGATTCATAAAACAGCCCTTGGCGCCGAGAACAGTGTTGAGTGGGAATACTTTAAAACGACCGAAGAAGCGGTTGAAATCCTTAGGAAAGAAGGCTATACCATCATTGCCATCGAACAGGTTGAAGGGAGCATTTCGCTGAACGAATACCTACCCTCTGCGGGTGAGAAACTGGCGCTTATCTTCGGGAATGAGGTCAAGGGAGTGCAGCAGGATGTTGTAAACCTGTGTGATAAAACAATTGAAATTCCGCAATTCGGGACCAAACACTCTTTTAATATTGCCGTAAGCGTCGGAATTGTGCTTTGGGATTTATTTAATAAACTGAAGCATCCTTAGGCGTTATTGGTCCTTCATTTTTCGGTAAGCCTGCGTTAAAAACGTAGGTAATTCAATTTTGAATGTAGTTTGCGTTAAAAACGCAAGGGCGATTTAGTTTTGATTGGAGTTTGCGTTAAAAACGCAGGGATGATTTAATTTTGAATGGAACTTGCGTTAAAAACGCAAAGGCGATTTAGTTTTGAATGGAGCATGCGTTAAAAACGCAAGGATGATTTAATTTTGAATTGAGCTTGCGTTAATAACGCATGGGTGATTTAATTTTGAATTGAGCTTGCGTTAATAACGCAAGGATGATTTAGTTTTGAACCTGGTTTGCGTTAATGACGCAAAGGTGATTTTATTTTGAACCGAAGTTGCCTTAAAAAGGCAAGGGTCAAATTTCTCTTAAACATTGCAAGTTGTCTGTGTCGAACTGGCTTTGTGAAATTAAATTTCTGTTTTAAATATTCACAGTTGGTTAAGTTTATTTGAATCTTAGTCTTTCTGACAACTATATATCTGGTTCTTTAATCTTTCCCTCAATCCAACTTTACGCAAACTGATCAAGCAATTCAATTCTTTTTTGGATCGGTGGATGTGTTGAAAAGAAGTTGCCTAAGGAGAATTTCTTTTCTTCGGGCTGGGGATTTTCGATAAAGAGTTGTGCAACATCGCGACGTTGTACCGCTTCTATAAATGGATCCTGGTCGATCTTGCGTAAAGCGTTGGCGAGTGCATAAGGTTTACGCGTCATTTCGGCGGCTCCGGCGTCGGCCATATACTCGCGTGACCTTGAGATGCCGAAACGGAGTAAAATAGCGATCAGGTAGCAAACGGCCGATATTGCAATCGCTATTAAAATAACTGCACCTCCGCTTTTACCGTCTTTGTTACGTGAGAAAGCGCCAAACCTCAGACTCCGGAAGGCCATTTCCGCTATAAATGCAAATATCCCGACAAAGATGATGGAGATAATCATGAGCCGGACATCGCGGTTGCGGATGTGAGAAAGTTCATGAGCGATCACTCCTTCGAGCTCATCGTCCTCCAATTTATCGATGATTCCGCGCGAAAGCGATACCGAATAAGTTCTTTCGTTGATTCCGCTCGCGAAGGCATTTAATGAATCATCTTCAATCACAAAGATATGCGGAATCTTCATCCCCTTAGAGATACACAAGTTCTCGACTAAATTATAAACCCGCTTGTTCTCCATGCGTTCGAGTGGTTTCGATCCTGTAGCCATCCTGATCATCGAATTGTGGAAAAACCACGCAACTACAAACCAGATGGTCGTCCCGATCAGTACAAAAGGCATTGTATTGACGAAGGAGTCATTTACTACCTGCGGATCGTATTGCTTCGATGTGAAGTATAGAAATGCATAAACCATCCCCAGCAATACAAGCGGAAACGCAATCACCAGAAGAACGCTGTTGAAGTTGTTTCTCCTGATTTGCGTCTGTATACCGACGTAAGTCATTAATTAAAACTGATTTTGGGTGGGTCTTCCATATTTGTCCGCTCTGTACCAAGATCAAACATCGTTTCGCGTCTGAAACCGAAGTTATTGGCAATAAGGTTCGATGGAAACGTTTCGATTCCCGTATTGTACTCGGTAGTAGCAGCATTGAAATACCTGCGTACTGCGGCAAGTTTATTTTCGATGTCGCTTAACTCTTCCTGAAGTTGCAGGAAGTTCTGGTTGGCTTTTAGGTCGGGATATGCTTCAACAGATACCTTCAATCCTTGTAAGGCGGATGAGAGTTGTGTTTCAGTTTTGATTTTTTCGTCAATTGTGGTGGCACCCATCGCCGCAGTCCTGGCTTCGGTAACACGTATTAAAAGCTCTCTTTCGTGTGTTGCATAACCTTTCACTGTCTCTACAAGTTGAGGAATCAGGTCGTGCCGTTGACGGAGTTGCACATCAATGTCTGCAAAGGCATTTTGACGAGTATTGCGCAGACGAACGAGGCTGTTGTAAATACCAATCAGCCAGAAAACAATAACAACAATGACTAATGGAATAATATAAGCCATAATAAAAGGTTTTAGGTGATGAATGCAACAAAGCTACAACATTAGAAGGATATTCTGATGTATGAAGAAAGTATTTGTTACGCAGTTTTTCAGTTTACTGTTTGCTTGATGCCATTGGTAACTAGCGGCTAACAACTGCCAGTTGCAAGAAGCCAATAGTCAACTGCTTCTATACCTTCAATACCTCCCCCTCCGATTTGGCAATAATTACAGCGCAACAGGTGTCACCGTATACATTGATGGTGGTGCGGAACATATCGAGCACACGGTCAACAGCGAGGATTAAACCAATTCCTTCGAGCGGGAGACCCACTGCTTTCAATACAACCGTCATCATCACAAGGCCAGCCATGGGAATGCCAGCAGAACCAATTGCAGCAAGCAGAGCTGTGAAGATCACGATCAACTGTTGTCCAAAAGAGAGATCTACACCATAGGCCTGAGCGATAAATATCACCGCAACACATTCGTAAAGTGCAGTTCCATTCATATTTACGGTTGCTCCGAGCGGGAGCGTAAAGCTTGCAATTTTGTTTGATACACCATCTTCAAACTCAACAGCTTCCATCGTCAGTGGGAGGGTGGCATTGGAAGATGAAGTGGAGAAAGCGGTGAGTAAAGGGGTGGTCATGTTTTTCATGTGTTTGATCGGATTGGCATGACCCATCAGTTTTACGGTGAGCGGAAGGGTGATGAACCCGTGAATCATCAGGCCAATCAGCACCGTGATGAAATAGAGTCCCAGCCTGCTAAAGACTTCGCTGATCTGGTTTCCCATCTGTATTTGTTGCGCGATCACCTTGGCCGCAATACTGAAAACCCCGATAGGTGTAAACCGGATCACAAACAACGTGATCTTCATTATCGCATCAAGACCTGCATTGAATACATCGACCAGCAGTTTTTGTGGCTTTTCATCCATTTTGGTGATGAAGTAACCCAACAGGATTGCGAAGAAAATAATCGAAAGCATTTGACCCTGCGAAAGTGCCTCGAAGATATTTGAAGGGACAATCTTAATCAACGTTGTTCCAAAACTATCGGTGATTGCTGAAAGGTTATCGACAGGCATTTTGAAACCCAGTTCGGCGCCAACGCCCGGTTTGATCAGGTTGACAAGGAAGAAACCCGTGAGGATGGCAATCAATGTTGACAGCAGGTAATAACCCATTGTCTTCAACCCAAGACGCCCAAGATTATCGCCGCTGCCTACACTGGCAACTCCGGTTGTGATGGAGAGGAGGATCAACGGAACCACCACCATATTCAAACCACGCAGAAAGACATCGCCGATCCAGTTTGTATATGCGACCGTGTCGGGAGTCAGGTAACCAAAAAATACCCCTGCGATCAGGGCAACAAGAATCTGGAAATGCAAAGGGAAGGATAATTTTGATTTCAACATAGAATTCAATTTTGAATCGCCAAAGAAACCTAATTTAATGCAAATAGAATCAATGAAAACTGATCACAGTTGATAAAATCGAAAATAATTGTAAACTTGCTTAAAAATGTAAAGTCATTTTAATAAAGAGGTTGCATAAAAAATCCAAAAATGAGAACTAACCGTTCAACGAAGCAAAGAGAGAACCTTTTGAAGGATTTCGGAAGCCTAAAGGATGATTCATTTGATTTTGATTTTATTGAGAAATACTTTAGAAAGAAAGACCATTCACACGCCTGTCAGGTATTGTCTGACAAGACCTGTGCCGATCTCGATTTTCAGGATTTGTTCCAATATATCGACCGGACAAATTCTCAGGTCGGCCAACAATTTCTGTATAATAAACTAAGAGCCATACCGGTGAATTCTGACGAAGTGGCTGGTCATGAGAAATTGATTGATCAATTCACGAATAATCAGGAATTCAGGGTTAATGTTCAGATTCAATTGGCTAAATTGAATAAGAAGGAGACATATTACATCACAACACTTTTTCAGGATAAGCACTTGGAGCCTCCAAAATGGTTTTTTATCATCCCGCTTCTGGCGTTTACAAATCTGATGGCATTCATTCTGAGCTTTTTCAATGCTGTGATGTTGTTTGTGATTTTCGGCGTTTTTCTGATCAATTTTGTAGTTCACTATTGGAACAAGAAAAACATTTACCCTTATGTGGGTTCATTACCTCAGCTGTTAAGGTTAAAAGGTGTTGCGACCGAATTATATAAAGATGAACGGTTTAAAGAGATAAATCCAAGTCTCCATAAATCGATTCGGGTGTTGGATGAAGTGAGAAACCGCATGGCGTTTTTTAAGTTGGAAGCCAAGATAGAAAGCGACATAGAGATAGCGGTCTGGGGATTACTCGAGTTTATTAAAATTACCTTCTTACTTGAACCTTTGTTGTTGTTTGGCATATTGAAACGGCTTGATACCAAAAGAAAGGAGATTGAAGATGTCTTTAAATTTGTCGGATTGATTGATGCTTTAATTTCTATTGCATCATTCCGCAATAGCCTGACGCATTTTTGTTTGCCAACGATAGTGTCCGATAAGAAGGAGCTTACAGCCGGAGATGTATATCATCCGTTAATACCTGATTGTATCGAAAATACCATATACTTAAATGGAAAATCTATTCTATTGACGGGATCGAATATGTCAGGAAAGACTTCATTTATAAGAACAATCGGGATCAATGCAATCACAGGATTAACAATCAACACCTGTTTTGCGCGCCATTTCTCAATGCCCCGGTTGAGGGTATTTTCTGCAATCAGGATAAGTGATGATTTACTGAATGACAGAAGTTACTATTTTGAGGAGGTGCTCACGATTAAAGAGATGATTGACGAGAGCGTCAGTGGGAAACCCAATCTGTTCCTGCTTGATGAGATCTTTAAAGGCACCAACACGATTGAGCGTATTTCGGCCGGTAAAGCGGTCCTTTCTTACCTGACAGGAGCTGATAATGTTGTCTTTGTATCGACACATGATATTGAACTGGCTGACTTATTAAGCGAAGAGTACGACTTATACCATTTCAGTGAGAAGGTGGACGGCAAAACGGTTGATTTTGATTTTAAACTCAAGGAAGGAAAGTTGAAAAACAGAAATGCGATCAAAATTTTGCAGATGAATGGTTACCCTGAAGGAATCATAAATGAGGCAATAGAAATATCAAAAGGGTTGGATAATACGGTAATTCCGACTTCTGTTCTGAATGGAACATCCATCAGTCTATGAAGGGAGGAAAGGATGAATACTGTGCGGATAGGACAGCCGACCAATGGATTAATATAACCCCTCTTTATGGAAGGTTATACTGACATGTTTGATTTATACACAAAATAGATTACTCTATCTATTGAAAACAAAAGCGGTTTTATATATGTTTGAAGTTGGAAAAAGAGTGAATTCAAATTTAAATTAATTAATATGAACCGACTAATTGGAGAGATGCCCAAAATAGGCATCAGACCAGTGATAGACGGCAGGCTTCAGGGCGTGCGGGAATCACTGGAAGTACAGACGATGAACATGGCAAAGGCTGCTGCGAAGCTGATTTCAGAGAACCTTCGTTTCTCCAACGGAGAAAAGGTGGAGTGTGTAATTGCCGATCGTACCATTGGCGGCGTTGCTGAAGCTGCGATGTGTGCCGATAAATTTGCCCGTGCCGGTGTTGGTGTATCGCTGACTGTTACGCCTTGTTGGTGTTACGGTACCGAGGTGATGGATACTGATCCGTTGATTCCAAAGGCCGTATGGGGTTTTAACGGAACCGAACGTCCTGGAGCTGTTTACCTTGCAGCTGCTTTGGCAGGTTATGCACAAAAAGGTTTGCCCGCATTTGGTATCTATGGCCGCGATGTGCAGGATTCAGGCGATACCTCTATTCCCGATGATGTTAAAGAAAAAGTGCTTCAGTTTGCCAATGCCGGTCTTGCTGTGGCTCAAATGAGAAATAAGTCCTACCTTTCGATTGGTGGTATGTCGATGGGGATTGCCGGATCGTATGTCGATCAGGAGTTTTTCCTCGATTACCTGGGGATGCGTACAGAAGTGGTTGATATGTCAGAATTTATTCGTCGTTCAGAGCGGGGAATCTATGATCATGCCGAGTTTGAAAAAGCCCTTGCCTGGGTGAAGAAAAACTGCAAAATAGGGGCTGATCTCAATGAACCTGCTAAACAGCTTTCTGCCGAACGCAAAGCATGGGAGTGGGAGATGGTGGTTAAGATGACCCTGATTGCCCGTGACCTGATGATCGGTAATCCGAAACTGGTAGAACTGGGATTTGGCGAAGAGGCACTTGGGCACAATGCGATCGCCGGCGGATTCCAGGGACAACGCCAATGGACAGATCATTTCCCAAATGGCGACTTTATGGAGGCAATTCTGAATTCTTCGTTCGATTGGAATGGTATCCGTGAGGCATTTGTGATGGCTACAGAAAATGATTCATTAAATGGTGTTGCGATGTTATTCGGTCACCTGCTAACCAATACTGCCCAGATATTTTCGGATGTGCGAACCTATTGGAGTCCCGATGCTGTTGAACGAGTGACAGGTAAAAAGCTCACAGGTAAAGCGGCCAACGGAATTATTCACCTGATCAACTCCGGGTCCACAACCCTTGATGCTACTGCAAAACAGCAGAAAGATGGCCAGCCTGCGATGAAACCTTTCTGGGAAATTACCGAAGGCGAAGCCAAAGCTTGTCTTGACGCAACCGACTGGGCTGCTGCCAGTCTTGGTTATTTCCGCGGGGGCGGCTATTCTTCTCATTTTAAAACAGAAGGGGAGATGCCCGTTACAATGTCGCGTGTGAACCTGATC
This sequence comes from Mariniphaga sp., assembly GCA_025355585.1. Taxonomy (GTDB): domain Bacteria; phylum Bacteroidota; class Bacteroidia; order Bacteroidales; family Prolixibacteraceae; genus JAAFHB01. The sequence goes on from JANXZJ010000186.1 coordinate 15,722, forward strand.
AAAGGGATTGGTCCGGTACTTCAGATTGCCGAAGGATGGACCATCGATTTACCCAAAGATGTTCACGAAGTGCTCGATGTACGTACAGACCCAACCTGGCCAACAACATGGTTTGCTCCGCGTTTGACGGGTAAAGGACCTTTTGCCGATGTCTATAGTGTGATGGCTAATTGGGGTGCTAACCATGGTGCAATCAGTTTCGGACATATTGGTGCCGATATGATATCGCTTGCTGCAATGCTTCGTATCCCTGTTTGTATGCATAACGTTTCCGACGAGAAAGTATTCCGCCCGGCAGTATGGAATGCGTTCGGAATGGATAAGGAAGGTTCCGATTACCGTGCCTGCGAAACCTATGGCCCGGTTTACGGAAAAACAAAATAGAACCATTCATCAAAATTAACGATCCGGCAGTTGGCTTTCGATTTCAATTATCGAAGACTGATTGCCGGATCGTTTGCTTTATGATGTCCTTCAACGAATAAAAAATATTTTTTGTGATTTCAATGGGTTAAATCTGTAACAAAAATAGTTTTTAGGCGTCTATTCTATATAAACTATCAAGCCATGAAGAAAAAACAATTTCAATTTGCAGGGATTATTGCAGTGCTTAGTATACTGCTGATGTCCTGCATGTTCTTAGGTCCATCCATAAAGGGAAATGGGAATGTCAAAGAAGAAGTCAGACAGGTTGGCGAATTCGACCAGATTAAGGTAAGTCGCGGAATGAATGTCTACATTACGCAGGGAAGCCCGGCCAAGGTAGTTGTCATTGCCGATAGCAATTTGCACGAATTTATTGTAACCAAAGTTGAGGGTGGCGTGCTGAAGATCACAACCAAGGAAAACATTCGGTGGGCAGAGGAGAAGAAGGTAATGGTAACCGTTGAAAAACTGACGGGAGTTGATGCCAACTCCGGCGGAAATGTCTGGTCGCAAACACAAATTAAGTCGGAAAACCTGAAATTAGAGGCGAATTCGGGCGCTAACCTCACACTTGATGTCGATGCAGGAACCCTCAATGCTGACTGCTCGTCGGGTGCCAATATTAAACTTTCGGGGATGGCAAAGGAAGCTGAGATGGGAACTTCTTCCGGCGCAAATCTCAAAGGGGAAAATCTGAAATCTGATGTGTGCAAAATGAGCGCATCAAGCGGCGGGAATATCTCCTCAACCGTAACCGGGAAATTGGATGCACATGCGTCAAGTGGCGGAAACGTTGTCTATTACGGCGAGCCAACATCAACGAATGTAAGTTCTTCATCAGGCGGAAATATCCACCACAAACAATAACCATCAAACAATTGGATATGAGAACAATTAAACTATTTTCACTACTGCTCATATTGGGCGCAATATTTCAGAGCTCATCAATACAGGCAGCTCAGTCAAACGATGGTCGTCAGACACGTCAGATTTCAGGATTTCATGGCATTTCGGTAAGCAGTGGAATCGACTTGTTCCTGACACAGAAAAACGTCGAGGAAGTTTTTGTCGAAGCTAAATCTGACGATTTCGACAAGATAATTACGGAGGTTGAAGGTGGCATTCTGAAAATATATATCAAGGATAAGTCGTGGCCTCACTTGAATTGGAACAATGAGCCCCGAAAGGTATTTGTGTCGTTCAAAACCCTTGATCAGCTTCATGTTTCTGCTGGTTCGGATGTTAATTCACAGTCGGTTTTGAAACTCGACAAATTTGAGTTGGATGTTAGCAGCGGATCGGATGTTAAACTTGAACTGGATGCCAGACAGATACGTGTTGATTCAAGCAGTGGTTCAGATGTTTCGCTGAATGGGAAAGCGGAAGTCGCCGAGGTCAGTGCATCAAGTGGCAGCGATATCAGTGCCGGTGATCTTGAAATTAAAAAGTGCAATGCCAGTGTTTCAAGTGGATCAGATATCAGTATCAGGGTAACAGAAGAGCTCAATGCCGATGCCAGCAGTGGGAGTGATATCAGTTATTCCGGCAATCCAAAGGTGAAAAACATCAGGAAATCAAGTGGTGGTGATGTAGTTGGAAGATAGTTGAAGATATTGTTACGGAGTGTTGAATAGGCGCTTCAAACAATGAATGGTTAGGGTATTTTGGAATAAGGTCAGAAAGCAAACTGTTTTCTGGCCTTTTCTATATTCCTGAAGACTTGTCATAAACGAAAACCGTGAGCACCGACCCACGGTTTAAACCAAAAATAAAGAAACAGTTAATACCAAATAGATGTGCGTCTGAAGTAGATTTTAGTAGCCAATGCGAAATTTATTGGAGGGTACGGCATCGGTCTGTCGATTGCGGCTAAAATCATGGAGTTGCGCAGAGCTGAAATTAAGGTTGCCGGCACCTTAAATTAGGGTACTTGTTTCGAACTCCAATTTGGAGTCTGAATTCAATAAATTCCGTAAAACATCGAGGAACATCGTCTGAGCCTTGGTGTTGACCACAATGCAAGTTTGAGGGATCAATATCAATCATAAAAGTGAAACTGCATTGGTAGATCTTTCGTTATAAGGCATAGGTCTAGTCGGAATTATTAACTTTAACATTATTAAGATGATAATGATTAACAATTGGATTGGAGACGAAGTATACTATCTGATGCGGAAATAAGACTGAACCAATAGCCAGAACTTCATCTGGCTCATCGTCCTGATCTTTGGCCGATTCAGATGGTTTGGGTAATTTTGTTCAAACGGACATGATTTGTTATATTTGCCGTCCACAAAAATGTGCAAACATAAGTGAGGTTCAGACGGATTGATCTTTGTAAATTTTAAGATTTATATGAGTGTGGAATTGATAAGTTGCTTTAAATAATTTAGATATGGAAAAATTTACATTGGAGGATGATATAAAGGTTTTCTGCGAAACAGCAAAATCTTTCCCTGATGGAATTATGGAAGCACACAAGGAATTAGAGTCGATAATCAGCTGCTCTAAACAACGAAGATATTTTGGAATTTCAAGCCGTAATGCAAAAGGGATTATTATATACGACGCAGCTGCCGAAGAAATATACCAGGGAGAAGCTGAAGAATTAGGTTGTGAGAAGTTTGTGATTGAGAGTGGCCAATACATCAGTTTGCTAGTTGAAAACTACGTGAGCGATGTATCGGCAATTCTAAAAGCATTTCAACTTCTTATGGCTTATCCGGGGATCGATCCGCAAGGTTATTGCATTGAATGGTATCTCAATGAAAAAGACGTCATGTGTATGGTCCGGCTAAACCGTTAAAACCTATAATTAGAATGAATTACTTCTCTCGGGAATAACAAGTATCCTTTATACTTTTCATCTAACATCATATGGCGTCCGTTAAAATTAAGGTTTCCCTTGGCTATTTTACGCTTGTGATATTGGCGGCGCTTATAATATGGGTCACTTATTCAGAGATACTCCACTATTCAACCGAAAAGGTTGATTTTAATCCGGCAAATAATAAATTCATTTACATCAATACCATTTTAACCAACCTTTACCAGGCCGAAGGATTGGAAAGAAGTTACGTACAAACCAGGCAAAAAGCGCAATATCAGAACTACATAAAATTGATGGACACGATTAGCATGCAGATTGATACGCTTGCATTAATGGTAAACTCGCCCCTCCAACAAATGCATACTGACAGTATTAAAAAGCTACTGGTCGTAAAACAGCAGAACCTTAAAGAGCTATCTACAATTAAGAAAAACTATTCATCCACAGCCCATTATAAGCAAGCTCTAAATAAATTAATGGTAGGGAAAGATTCAATTAGCCATCATATGACGGTTTACAGGAACGTATCAACCAATCGTGACTCTGTTTATATAAAGCAAAAAAAGAAGAAGTTTTTCGAACGCCTTGCTAATGTATTTGCAGCGCAGAACACGGCAGACTCGAATCTTCGTGTGCAAACAATTCAGTCTGTAAGGGTTGACAGCCTGATAGATCCAGTCAATCCGATTGATACCATTGCCGGTTTTATAACCGCTGTTATGGCTGAAATCAAAAACGATAGTATTGCCATCGATTCGCGTTTAAAACTAAAAGAGCAGGAAATCTTAGCCAATGATCGTACCATCACGTTGCAATTACGTCAAATGCTGTCTATTATAGAAAATGAAGAGTTGATCAACTCCTTTCAAAAAGTAAGGGCGCAGCAAAACCGTGTTGAAAAGAAAACATGGCTGATTATTTTGGTTGGCGCTTTTGCCCTCGTTACAATCATTTTCTTTTTGGCAAATATCCTGAAAGATATAACCAAAAGTCAGCACTACCGACAAAGCCTTGAGGAGGAAAAGGCTTATACCGAATTGTTGCTCAAGAGTAAAGAGCAATTTATGCTCAGCCTTACGCACGATCTGAAGTCACCTTTGAGTTCAATTATTGGTTTTACAGGAATCATGCAAGATGAAGGTGGTGTTTCGCCCCTGCACCAAAAGTACCTTCAAAACATCAGCATGGCATCCACTCATATTTTGAATCTAATCAATAGTCTGCTCGATCTGGCACGGCTTGATACAGGAAAGTTGACAATTGATCATATCCCTTTCAGTTTAAAACCGTTGATGGATGATATTGTGGAAGGATTCCGGCCACAGGCCATTGCCAAGAATATTGATTTGCAATTTCAATACAATGTAACACCTTCAGTTGTCTATGTTAGCGATCCAATGCGGATCACGCAAATATTGGGAAATCTGATTTCAAATGCGCTTAAATTTACAGAAGCCGGGAAGGTTACGGTAACGGTTTCGGCTGTTGAATCATCAGAAAAGAATGACCTGGTTCAAATTGATGTCGCAGATACAGGGATAGGTATTTCAGAAGAAAACACCCGGCGAATTTTTGAGGAATTTGAAAGAGTTGTAACTTCGCGACAATACGAAGGTACGGGCCTTGGATTGACAATCACTAAAAAGCTGATTCATTTGTTGAAGGGGACCATCAATCTTGAAAGCAAAGCTGGCGAGGGCAGCCATTTTAGTGTTGTTTTAACCTTTGAAAAGGGAGAACAGCTTGCAGTCAAATCACCTTACCCAATTGTCGACCAGAATCAGATGACAAAGAAAGACACTGTGGGTACGAAAGTTTGGCTTATTGATGATGATGAAACGCTCCTTGAAATGACCTCTGCGATCTTAAATGCAGCAGGATTTGATGTCCACTCCTTTAGCGATCCTGAAAAAGCCATCATGTCATTTGAGAAAGGCTGTGCCGATCTGTTGATTACAGATATTCAGATGCCAAAAATCAATGGATTTGAGGTACTTAAAAAGATTCTGATTGTAAATGAAGGGTCGATCACTTCAATTGCAATTTCGGGAATTACAATGGAAGAAAAGGATTTTGCGGGATTCTCGGCCTTTGTTCAAAAACCTTTTCAACCGAAGACTTTAATTGATACAATTTCGGGACAACTAAAAAGCACATTGGCAAATGATCAAAAGGAAGGTTTGGTACATTCCCGGCACAAAGGGTATAACCTGAATCAAATTGCCGCTTTTGCGGAGGGGGATCCGGAAAGCCTTATGCAAATTTTGGTTTCGTTTATCAAAACAGGCAGGCAAAATGCATTACTTTTCAGGCAATACCTTCACGATGAAAACGATCGTGCCCTTTCGGAACTGTCGCATAAAATGCTCTCGCTGTTTCGGCAGCTCGAAGCAAGTGATCTTGTGGAACTTTTATCCCAACTCGAGCACAATGATTATGCCGCAGTGAACAACAAAGAATTCTACTTATGTGGAAATTTGGCGATTGAAAGGATCGATGCTTTACTTACCACAATACAAAAAGAAGAAAATATTTTCATTGATTGATCAACAGATTCAGTGGGGATTACTTTTTTCCGGGAGTTCAATCTTATAAAGATCGAGCTTATTGTATAATGTTTTACGATCAATTTTTAGCAACCGGGCGGCTTTACTTTTGTTATAACCAACAGATATCAATACCTTTAGAATTAGCTCACTTTCATTCTCCTCGTTGAACAATTTAAACTGGTCATCTTTCTTTTGAGGATTAAAAATTTCGGCGGGAATTTCGTTGAGGGTGATTAGTTTCCCGGAAGCAAGCAATGTCGCCCTTTTAACCACATTCTTCATTTCGCGCAGGTTCCCTGGCCAGCTATATTCCATGAATGCAGTTTCAACAGCTGGTTCAAAGCCGGATACCCACTTCTCGAGAACGGTATTGGCCTGATTAAGAAAATGTCGGACAAATAGCATAATGTCTTCCCGGCGTTCGCGGAGTGGCGGGACAATAATCTGGAACTCGTTTAACCGATGGTACAGATCTTCGCGAAAACTACCCTGCTCTTGTGCCAGCTGGAGGTTTTCGTTGGTGGCGGCAATGATCCTTACATCCACCGGTATTTCCCGGTTGCTTCCAACTGGTTTTATCAAACGTTCCTGCAAGGTTCGCAACAATTGAATCTGGGTGGCGTATGAAAGGTTTCCAACTTCATCCAGAAATAAAGTGCCGCCATTTGCGGCCTCAAAATGACCGATCTTATCGACAACGGCTCCGGTAAAGGAACCTTTGACATGCCCAAAAAATTCACTGGCTACCAACTCTTTCGGAATCGCACCACAATCAACCGCAACAAAAGGGCTGGAAGAACGTGTACTCAAAGCATGTATGGATCTGGCAACATATTCTTTTCCAGTTCCGCTTTCGCCTGTGATCAAAACCGACAATGGCGTCGGCGCAACTAAAGCAATATATTCTTTTAACCGAACAGAAACCTTGCTGATTCCATCCAGAAAATTTTTCTCTGTCGGATTATTTTGAGGGTTTTTTGCCTGGTGATTTTTCGTCACCTCTTCCAGTGCCTCCCGGATAATATTTAAAATCTCTTCAGGTAAAAAAGGTTTAGGAATGTAATTAAAGGCTCCTTGTTTGATGGACTGAATTGCAGTAGAAATATCTGCATATCCTGTCATCATGATGATCTGTGTGTCGGGCGATTCAAGTTTGATCATTTGGATTAAATCCATTCCGCTCACGCCCGGCATTCGCAGATCGGTTAATACCACATCATAAAATTCCTGACGTACAAGCCGTTTTACTTCATCCGGAGAAAATACTGTAGTTGGCTTATAGTGATGCTTTTCAAGCAGCTTTTTTAACATCAGGCAGAAAGTTACATCATCATCAACAATCAGAATCTTTGCCATATGCCTTAATAATGTTTTTACCGATGTTTATTAAAGTTCAAAGATCATCATTTTGTTTAAGTAATTCCTCCAAAAAATGTGTACAAAACAAAAAACCTCTGTCAAAGGCATTTGACAGAGGTAATGACCACCCATTCTTAACTTATATTCAAACAATTGCTGAAGAAACCGTTTTAGAATGAAGTGGGAAGGGAAAAACTTAAGAAGCCTATTTAATCAATTCACCTTTACTTGTAAAGAGAAGTATTGTCTTAACAGCCTCTTTGCTGACAATAACCTTATAGGTACCGTCATCTCCCAGGAAAACTTTATCAATGGCATAACCGGCATAATCCTTTGTAAGAGTAGCAGTGACAGGTGCCGGTAATGTTGCCGCAGTAATTTCCTGGTATTTTACTGCTTTCTCCTGAGTCACTGTGATGTTATTTTGAGTTGATGTAGCTTCTGCTGTCTGAGGCATTGCCAAGAAAATAGCCATTGCGGCTGCTGATAAAATCATTAACTTTTTCATGTTTCCAATTTTTATTGTTTGTAAATAATCATTGTCAGGCATATAACAGACAAAAGCATGCCAAACTAAATTCACTGACCTGCTGTGCCGGATGAATGACTATCTATTAGGGCATTAGTATTAGAAAAAGGAAAAAACAATCAGACAGACGAACAAGACAGACGTGTGGAATCCCCGTGTTTAGTGTGGAAAAAATCCACGGAAATTGTGTGGAATTCAATTTGAATAACATTTTGGCCGTAAATTAACCGTCTGGTAGCAATTAAAAAAAGGGACAGCAGACATCCGAATACCATATTCCAGCGTGTGTGGAGTTAAAAATGGCATTTGCCTGATAAGCAAACGTAACATTGATCGGCAAATGTTAAGGTAGTCGGTATCATTTTAATTATATTTGGGCAATAAAGCTATTTTCATCCTTGCTGAATTTATAAAAAACAGTCGGTCACTTCATATCTGCAAATACATATCCATGAAGAAAATTAAAAACATACTTACAATGGCACTCATTTGCATTGGATTCGTAGCGCAAGCCGGCACATCTGTTCCTTCAGATCCTAAAGCAACTCCTGAAGTTGTTCAATTGTATCAGGAAATGCTGAAACTTCAAACCAGGGGAATGATGTTTGGGCACCAGGATGCGTTGGCCTATGGAACAAGCTGGTATGCTGAAGATGGACGCAGTGATGTAAAAGACGTTTGTGGTGATTATCCGGCAGTTAATGGTTGGGAATTGGGGCATCTTGAACTCGGTAATGCTTATAGTCTCGATTCTGTTTTCTTCGATAATATTCGCGACGGAATCAGAAAATCATATAAAAGAGGTGGAATCAACACAATAAGCTGGCATTTCAGCAACCCTTTGACAGGTGGTACGGCCTGGGATGTAACCTCAAACAAAACGGTAGCATCAATGTTGCAGGGCGGAGAAAAGCACGAATTGTACAAACAATACCTCGACAAACTGGCCGATTTTATGCTCAGTCTGAAAACCGATCAGGGGACATTCATCCCGGTTTTCTTTCGTCCATTTCACGAACATACCGGAAGCTGGTTCTGGTGGGGAAAGAACCTGTGCACAGTTGATGAATACAAAGCATTATGGCGGTTTACTGTGAACTATCTGCGTGAGACCAAAAATATTCACCATTTGTTATATGCCTATTCCACTGATCGTTTCACAACTTCAGAAGAATACCTTGAACGCTATCCGGGGGACGATCTGATTGATCTTGTTGCTTTTGATTTGTACGATCGCGGACCGGAATATGCTGCGAACCTGGGAAATTGTGCAAAAATGGTAACGGAAATCGCTGCAGTGAAAGGTAAAATCTGTGCGGTAAGCGAAGCTGGCGGCCCCATCACCAAAAATCCCGAATGGTGGACAAAAGTATTGCTCGAATCGCTGCGCCCTTATAATTTGTCGTATGTACTGGTGTGGCGCAATGCATTTAATCAACCTGTCGAAACCGCATTTGGTCCTTACAAAGGTTGTCCCAGCGAGAAGGATTTCATTAAGTTCTACAATGACCCAAAAACTTTGTTTCTGAAAGATATTCAGTAATTTAATTATAATAGGATAACGATGAAAAGGACACTCGTTTACATTTGTTTTATGATTTTGTCAGGCACCTTATTTGCCCAGGACCTAAAACCAATCACATTAAATCCTCCTGATCTGAAGCGGGGTTTGCCGGTTATGGAAGCACTTTCCTTAAGAGCATCAGCTACTGAATTCACTGACACAAAATTAAGTATTCAGGATCTCTCAGATTTATTATGGGCAGCCAATGGCATTAACCGCAAAGAAACCGGAAAAAGAACCGCTCCGTCTGCAATGAATTCCCAGGATATTGATGTATATACGTTTGCAGAAGAAGGCGTTTATCTCTATGATGCACTCCATCATGTTTTGAACCCGGTCGTAAGTGGCGATCAGCGTGGTTTAGTGGCGGGTAATCAGGTGGAATTTGCCAAAGCCGCTGTAATTTTGGTATTAGTTTCAGATATTTCAAGGTTTAAATCGGGAGATGAGGCAACGAAACTAAGTCTGGCTGCCTTTGATGCCGGTATCGTATCCCAGAATGTTTCCGTTTTTTGTGCGGGTGCAGGTCTTGGCACACGGCCTCGTGCCTGGATGGATCTTGTGAAACTGAGAAGTGTACTTCAGTTGAAGGATTCGCAACATTTGATGTTGAACAATCCGGTTTCCTATAAAAAACAATAACCTCCCTTGAAATTGATCATTAAATGGAATATCAGGTAAAATCATGCACCGAAAAGCAACTTCCGGAGATCCTGGAAATATTGAATGAGGCAATTCTACATTCGACGGCTTTGTACGACTACAAACCTCGAACGATGGAAAATATGAATAGCTGGTATTCTGCAAAACAGCAAGGAAACTATCCCGTTATTGGTGCTTTCGATTCTGACGAAAATCTTTTGGGATTTACATCCTTCGGGCCGTTCCGAAACTGGCCGGCCTACAAATATTCGGTTGAACATTCTATTTATGTCAGGTCAGATATGAGAGGTAAAGGCTTGGGAAAGTTATTATTAAAAGAGATTATTAAAGGTGCAGAAGCGCAGGATTACCATGTTCTGGTCGGTGGAATTGACGCTTCGAATACTGCAAGTATCCTTTTGCACGAAAAGGAAGGTTTTGTTTTTTGCGGCACCATCAATCATGCAGGATATAAATTTGGAAGGTGGCTGGATTTATCCTTTTATCAGCTGATATTGAAAACGCCGGAGTATCCCGAAGGAGACAGATAACCGCTTAAAACAGCAGCAAAAATGTTAAAGTATAAAGGATAAAGGCCCGGGAGTATCAACTTCCTACTTTAACCTTTATCCTTTTAACTTTAACCCTTAGTCTCTTCCCGTCACTTTACTTCTTCTTTCAAGCATTACGGTATCGCGCCAGATGTCGTCCATTTTCCCGATTTTTTCACGGGTCCCCAAAATTCTAAACCCGTTTTTGAGGTGTAATGCAATACTTGCCTTATTTTCGGGGAAAATACCTGCCTGAAGTGTCCATAAGCCGTTCTGTTCCGACTCTTTTATTAACTGCTTCATCAACTGATCACCAACGCCCATTCCGCGGAAGACCGGGTCAATGTAAATACTCACCTCAGCAACTCCGGCATAAACACAACGGCTGGAAACATTCGACAAAGCAGCCCAGCCTGCAACCTGGTTATCTATTCTGGCTATCAGCCGGCAATCTTTGCGATGCGACTGATCCCAGGATTCCCATGCCGGAGCTTCGGTTTGAAAAGTAGCGTTTTTAGTGGCAATTCCTGCATTATAGATTCTTTGAACCGTTTCCCACGATTCATTCGCCATCGTCTCAATTATAACCTTTATCATAGCTGTTGATTTTCTCAAAAATATTTCACACATTGTCATCACTTTATTATCATTTAATTCCTGAATATGATTGTTGATTCACGTTGATTAGAATCTGCCAACGGAAGGAGTGATAATCAAATCAAAGCTAACAAATATTTAACAAATAAATTCTCCCATGGTACGCTTATTAACGATTACAACATGTTTCATTATGATGATGTTAATGAATTCTGCCGAAATTTTCGGCCAGAAAACCGGCGCATTTACGGCGGCAAACGATATTGGCAAATCTAAACTAAAAGGATCAACAAAATTTGATGAGCCACTTCAGGTTTATACGCTTACCGGAAGTGGATTAAACATGTGGGCAAATACAGATCAGTTTCATTTTGCGTCTGTTAAGATGACAGGTGACTTTATTCTGACCACCGTTTGTCACTTCGAAGGGAAAGGTGTAAACCTTCATCGCAAGATGGGCCTGATAATCAGGGAAGATCTTGATCCCGGATCTCGTTATGCGGATGCTGCTGTTCATGGTGACGGCCTCACTTCATTGCAATACCGTTCAAAAGGAAATGATGTTACAAGCGAGATAAAAGCCGGGTTAACCGCTCCTGACGTGATTCAACTCGAACGGAAAGGCGATACAATTATAATGCGCTGTGCAAAAAAAGGCGATCCTTTTACCGAGACAGGCAGGATGTCAATGGCTTTCAATGCTCCTGTTTATGCCGGGCTGTTTGTTTGTTCGCATGATACCGCCGTAATAGAAACTGCAAAATTTCATAATTTCAGGATTGATGTTCCGGCCGCCGAAAATGTGGACGGTTATCAGACACCTTCGGCAAGCCGTCTTGAACTGATGGATGTTGCCACCGGAATTCGCAAAGTGATCTATGCCACCAAGGGACACATCGAGGCGCCAAACTGGTCGAAAGATGGCAAGTTCCTGATCTATAATTCCGGAGGATTACTTTATAAATTTCCTTTAGACACCAAAGCGCCCGTGAAAATAAATACCGGGGAAGTGGTGAATAATAACAACGACCATGGCCTGTCGTTCGACGGCAAAATGCTCGCGATATCAAGTTCAACCAAGCTGCCGGATGGTCGCTCCGGATCGATGGTTTATACGGTGCCCATTGAGGGGGGAATTCCCAAAGCCATTACCAAAGATGTTCCATCTTACTGGCATGGCTGGTCGCCCGATCGGAAAACATTGGTTTATTGTGCAGAAAGGAACGGCGATTACGACGTATGGGGAATTCCGTCGAATGGGGGAGAGGAGTTTCAGCTGACCAAATCAAAAGGTTTGGATGACGGTCCGGAATATACACCGGATGGCAAATATATCTATTTCAACTCTGTACGTTCCGGGATGATGAAGATCTGGCGGATGTCGCCCGACGGGTCTAACCAGGAGCAGGTGAGTTTTGGTAAATACAATGATTGGTTTGCACATCTTTCACCTGACGGGAAAAGTATGGTCTATGTTTCGTATCCTGCCGATGTTCCTGCAAATTCCCATCCTCATAACAAGCGGGTTTTGGTACAAATACAGTCTGTAAATTCACCTGAGGCGAAAGTTCTGGCGTATATTTACGGAGGTCAGGGGACAATGAATGTTCCGTCGTGGAGCCCTGACAGTAAAACAATCGCCTTTGTTACTTTTACTTATGGCGATCCGAATTATTAAATCTAAGTTCCGATGGTTCGTTTAATTTCCAGGATTGTATTGTTGATGATCATTTTCGCAGTGGTTACCGGAAAAGGTAGCCGGGCAACCGGTTCTGTTAATTCGGGGGATGAAAAGAAATACCAGCTGACCTTTGGTGAAAGTTACCACAACTATTTACCAGGAAGTTTATTGAGCATAGGAGTCGTCTTTAAAAACACCACCACCGATAGTCTAAAGATAAGCAGGGAATTACTTGTTACTGACAGTGAAGGTGTTAAAGTTTGGAATACAGTGATTAACCTCGGGTTACGTCCTTCCGGAAGTGTTACCATTCCTTTAATGGTGCCGGTATCCAAATCTTCCGGTGCATTCACACTCACAATTGCTGAAGAGGCAAATGGTGCACCGGTCCCTTCGTTTTTATTTAGTGTGATTCAACCGAAGAAATCGCCACGATTGTCGAAGATATTGGTTCATACGCCTGATTCGGAAGTAGGGTTGAACAAGTTCCTTAAATCCTGGGACATCAAAGCTCCGACTATTTCATGGGGGCAGGTACTTCTTTTGGGAAAAAAGAGCTGGGCTCAGTACGTTGCAGGTGATAAGGAAATCACGCAATTGGTTGACAGGGCACTTAAACGGGAGATGTCGGTGATCTTTATTGATTTTGGACCGGTCGGTAAGATTGAAGATCCTCGCAAAAAAATACGTTTGCCTTATGATGTGTCCGTGAGTTTTATAAAGGCGAAAGCGCCTGAGCAAAGTTTTGTTCTGAAATCGAATTATAAGGAGCTTACGTTTGATTTTCCAAGTTGCCAGATGCAGCACTGGAATGGTTTCCTTGGTGTTACGGTACCTGCCAACGATTTTATATTTGACGGGAAAGATGTGAAAATAAATGCATATGCCACATCTGGCGAAAATCCTTACCGGTTTCCGCTGGTTGAATTGATACCCAAGCATGAGAAAGGGAAATTGTACCTGAGCCAGATCCTTACTGAAGGACGGCTTGATGAATTGGTGAAACCTCAGCGTAATCACCCTGAACTACAGGCATACGACCCTGTGGCTGTCCAATTTTTACTGAATCTTATCTCTGCAACGGTCGGAGATAATTTATTGAAATAGTTTTGAGACTGTTCTGGTCAGCTAATTATTATATGTGAATTTTATTATTTTTGCTTGCAGACTAATAATCATCCTCATTTTTTACAACTAAAATTTCAAACCTTATGGATTTCAAAAAATTTATCGTTATTCCTGTGTACATCGCAATTTTAGCCGCAGGATTTATTGTACTTGATCAACTGATCAGCCCTTACATGCCAATTGCTGACAATAAGGGATTTGGATGGGTAACCTTCCAGGCGTGGGCCATGTATTTCATGGCGGGTTGTACCGTAAAAGGCGGGGCACGCACTTTTCT
>JANXZJ010000178.1 GCA_025355585.1 Mariniphaga sp.
AAGCATTGGCGCCATTTACACCCAAAGAATCAAGCATATCCAACGCATCTACAAAATCGTAAACAAGCTCAGCTGTTGAACTCACATTCGTATCCGAAAACATAAAATCGGCCTTGATCTGAGGATCGGGATGATGATCAATTAAAACAACCTTTTTTGTATTCGAACGCAAGTATTCTTCCAGCTTTCCCAACCTTTTGACATCGTTAAAATCGAGGAAAAAGAGCGCATCAGTATTATCAATCAACTTATTACATTGATCACTGCTTTGTTCATAAATTAACGGGACCCCCACGGAACCCAGCCAATTCAGGTAAACAGGAAAATCATTGGGTACAATTACATCCGATTCAAAACCCGCATTGTTAAAAACGTCGTTTAAGCCTAATGCTGAACCTATTGCATCGCCATCCGGATTGACGTGAGGAATAATTACGATCCTCTTCACATCCTTTTTAAGCCATTCCTTTACCTCTTGACAGAGGTTTAAATCAAATCTTTCCAACTAATCTTATTTTAATCAAGATGCAAAGATATCATTATTGGTTGTACGACGCTAAATGATTATTGCATTTAATATTCTTCAAATTTATATTTTACTGAATTACAGTATGGTATGCCCAACGGCCAGAAATTTAAGGTTGAAAATCAAAATAGTGTACATCAGGTTGATTCTCAGTTATATTTTTCTAAATTTATCGGTCCTATTTGTTTTAATTGACTATTTACCAATAATTCATCCTATTATGTCTGGAAATATCACATTTACAATGATTAAGCCTTGCGCTGTCAAAAACAATTTTATCGGTCCGATTTTAAAGATGATCAATGAAAAAGGGTTCCGGATCAAGGCTATTAAAATGACCCGGTTTTCGCGTGAACGTGCGGAAGCCTTTTATGGCATTCACGCCGGCAAGTTCTTTTTCGAAGAACTCGTCGAATTTATGTCTTCAGGACCAATTATAGCTGCGATTTTGGAGAAAGAGAATGCAATTGATGATTTTCGTGACTTGATTGGTAACACGAACCCTGAAAAAGCCGCTGAAGGAACCATCCGGAAATTATTTGCCGAATCTTTCACCGCTAATGCCATTCACGGTGCCGACAGCGATGAAAATGCACTTCGTGAAGGATCGTTTTTCTTTTCGGAAATGGAACAATATTGATTGAATGACGAGCAAGAAGAAATGCAACTGGCTGCTGGAATTAAGTGCAGCAAGCAGCCAGTTGCTTTACAGATAACTATTTTCGAAACAGCAGACAAACAGGCTTCAGCGCTTTAATCTGATCGCTAAACTGGAGCTTGCCCGTCTTGACATCCCGTCGAAAAGCGACAATATCCTGCGTGTTTTGATTGGCAACAAGTAAATAATTCTCGTCTGGTGATAATGTAAAGTTTCTTGGACCATCGCCCCGCGTTGACTCTTGCGCCATCTGCGCAATTCTTCCATTTTTAGGATCGATAGAAAAAATTGCAACAGAGTTATAGCCACGGTTCGAAGCGTACAAAAAGCGACCATCTTTCGAAATATGAATATCAGCACAAGTATTTGGCTTATCGTATCCTTTTGGAAGTGCGGAAACAGTTTCAACAGTGGTAAAACTGCCATCTTTATTCAAGGCAACAACCGATACCGAACTGCTTAGTTCATTAACAACATAAAGCACTTTCATAGCTGGATGGAAAGCCAGATGACGCGGGCCGCTTCCGGGGGGCATTATAATTGCCGGAACAGTAGCCTTTACCAACTTAGAACTCAGATTATCAATCTTATAAACAGAAACCTGATCTATTCCTAAATCAGCAACAAAAATTCTGTCGGAGCCCGGTTCAAAGAAAGCACTGTGAACATGTGGCTCAGCCTGACGCGCTTTATTCGGACCACTTCCATAATGTTGCTGAACATCAAGTGTATCATGCAGTTTACCGGTATCATCTATACGAAGAAGTGCTACATTTCCTCCCGTATAATTGGCAGCCAAAACATATCCATGTTGGTTTACAGACACATAACAGGGATGAGCGCCTCCACTTGAAACTTTTCCAATCGAGGTCACCCTATTTTCGTCTTTTGTAACAGAAAACGATTCGATATAACCCATCGTGCTGCCATTTTCTCCTTTAGTTTCATGTACCGAAAGTAAATACTTTCCGTCCTGCGTCAATGCCAGAAAAGAAGGGTTGTTAGTTTTTGCGGCTAAACCATTATCTTTAAGCTTCCCAGTTACAGGATCAAGACTGAAGCTGTAAATTCCTTCACTTCCACCCTCGGTATAGGTCCCAACGAAAAAATGCTGTGGCCCGGATTTACTACCTGTTCTTGCAATTAATATATTATTAATCAAAAATATACCTACAAACAGAAATCCAATTGCCTTTATTTTCATCATCGTACTAAGTTTAAATTTTTTTCAAAAATAACATTAATATATTGACCTGACTTCGAAATGAATATTTCAATAAACCCCTTCAAGGGTCTTTGACCACTTGAAGGGTTCAGGCAACCGAGTGAAGAAAACATTACCAAATACATTTTACACCCGCAAAAAAACGTCTCCCCGGCGACATACTCGTAAAATAACGCGGATCGGTGTAATTAAACAGGTTATCGATTCCTGCAGTCAAAGTGGCCCATCTGTTGATCCGGTGTAATGTTGTTAATTTCCAGTTGTAGTACTGACTCAGTTTCACTTTCGAATTTTGACCGCGGGTATCAGTCCAGGTTATGTTGGCATCGCCATAGTATTTTCCCTGAAGAGAAACAGATGGTCTGTATTTACCATTTTGAACCGAATACTCACCCGTCATTACAGCGGAGTTTTGTCTTGCCTCAAAGCGATCGATCGCTTCTTCACTGCGCTTGGTCAATGGTTTCGTCCAGGTATAACCACCTGTTAATTTCAATTGCGTAATAAGCTGGTAGTTAAAAAGAAACTCAACATTTAACATTTCAGCCTTTGCTATGTTTTGATATTGATAAACATATGGCGGATTGGCTGTATTTAAAGGTGAAAAGACTTCTGTAATCAGGTTGTTCAGATCGTTGTACTGAGCAATCACAGAAGCATTAAAGTTTGCATGGGTATATTCGGTTGATAAGCTAAAATAATTTGAGTTCTCAGGTTTCAGATTAGGATTACCAATTATTTTTATGGGAGCTCCCGGAACATTGAAATCCATATAAAGTTCCTTCAAGGTTGGCGCCCTGAATCCTCTGCCGAAAGAACCGCGAAGGTTAAACTCCCCGGGACGGTAATTCATGGCCAACTGCCAGGTTGCATTTGCGTGATATTCTGAATGAAAGGTCATTCTTCCTCCGGCTACAGCCGTTAACTTAGGCGAAATATCCCAGACATTCTCAGCAAATATAATAAATGCCGTAGCCTTTTGGCCATTGGTTAAACCGTTGGCTGAAAACAATTCATCTTTATTATACTCGACACCGGCAACAAGCGAATTATTCGAAGAAATCGTAATATTATCCTGTAAACGGGCAGTACTGAAAGTCTTATCATAGTGTTTGGCTACGTCGCCAACCGCTGGCACATCGAGACTATACGACAAATAATGGTCGGTATACCAAACTCCTCCGATTTGATGATGATCCGAAAGTTTATAATTGCCGGTTAATCGGTAGTTATAATCCTCGTACCTTCTGTCTGGTAGTAAGGGCGTTGTGTTATTATCAACACGTCTGAAATAATTGAAATCCCCGTTCACATTGAACCGATCGGAGAATTGATAACCCAGCACCTGATCGATTGAGTAGTTTTTTGTTGCCTCAACAGTCTTACCAGCCTCTTCCGGATTAATATCCCAACCATCTAATTTATTGTATATAACGGAAGTGCGGGAAGTGAGTCCTCCACTTTTCAATCCAAGATCGACAAAATGTCGCTGTTCTCCATAGTCAGAAAATCGAGTTCCGATCGACCCCTCACAAGTCTTGGTATTCTTCTTGGTAATAATATTGATCACACCTCCAATGGCGTCCGAACCATATAGCGCTGATGATGCTCCACGTACGATCTCAATCCTTTCGATACGCTCGGTATTAATCCTCGACAAATCGATATTTTCCTTTGTATCACCAGGATTAAGACGCTCACCATCAACCAAAATAAGGATATACTGATTACCAAAACCGTTCATTTGCAAACTGCTTCCACCGGAACCCGCTGAGAGGTTTTTGGAATCGATACCCGGGAAATTACTGATAAGGGCATCAGATAGCGAGTTTGCATCCGTTTTTTGTAAATCTGCTCCATATACTACCTGAGTATGAATTGGTACATTCTTAAGCGGCCGTCCTGAACGGGTGGCGGTCACTACTATTGCGTTCAAATCAATTATAGCCAGTTCGAGTACAAATTCAACGCTATTCTTCTGACCTTCAATAATTGTAATTTGCTTTTCGTTGGTCTTATAGCCTGAATAACTTACCCTTATCGTCTGTATTCCGGTAAATTTACCGGTTAACTGAAACTTTCCGTTTTTGTCAGTAAGGGCAGTAATGTTTTTGGCAGAAATTGTTACGTACGAATCTGGCAGAGGTTTACCATCAACACCAGTTACAATACCTTCGATTATAGTGGCTTGCGAAAAACCCTGAAGCACAAAACAATTCATAACTATTAAAACAATAAGAAATCTCTTCATTTTAAACAATTTATTAAATCAATACAAATCAATGGTTTGGGAATGAAATAAACTGAATAATAGCAAGTAAAAACAAATTTACATCTATCGTTAACAGTAGAAATTACCAAAGTTTAAAACTGAGAGACGGGAGGAGCCCGAAGGGGTGAAATACCAAATTCTGCAGAATCGAACAATTGGATTAAACAAAAATTGAACAATGCTGTCAGGGTCCTGACAGACGGCGGAAATACATAGAGTTGCTCCTCAACTACCTGACTATTTGAATCAATTTGTAATGAAATCTCAACCTTGGGAGTATTCTCCTGACCAGACTCAATGTAGGATTCAGTGGTGTAATCTCGGGTAAAGAAGGGTTTTCCAACATGTCCGCCCCAGAGAATGGTAAGGGAGAAGGCCAGAATATAAGGCAGAAAACCAGCAATTGAACCAAGATAAAACATTATACCAAATTTACTTTAAACAAACAGACTACAATTGATGAAGGTTTTTAGTTTTTGAATAACCTGAAATTTCTATCTTTATACCAAAAATTCATGAAAAGATTAATGATACTACTATTAGCAGGATTCGCGGCCTGCACGGAACCATCACCAAAGAAAGCGAATCCATCTACGGAATTCTTTATTCAACAAACAACAATTAATCAAGTTATTGACAGTCTAAAGCTAAAGTCCGGCGCTTTAAATACATTAAGACTTGAAAAAGGAGTTAAGCATGCAGCCTCACTTTGGCGTGCAGAAGATGGTACATCCGCCGATTTCTCTGCTTTTTGTAAATCAAACTACGTTGTTTACGAGGCAGAAAGGGAATTGCTTTTTGATAAGGTGAGCAAAAATTTCGAATCGATATATGGCCATTTCAACAAAATATCGCTTGATCTGAGAGAGAATGTTGATCTGAACAATGGACCAATGCTCGAAATTGACAAAGAGTTTAGTGGATATGCGGTTGGAGCTCATCTTCTCTCAGATCTTTATGCCAGCAAAATCGCCTTTAACCTTGCCCTCAACTTTCCTTATTATACGCTCGAAGAGAAAGAAAAATTTGCTCAATCGGTTACGCGTAAAGAATGGGCTATGGCGCGTCTGGGTGATATATTTGTTTCGAGGGTACCTGCAGAGCTACAACAAGCATCTGCCAAAGCAGGAGCCGATGCCGACATTTACATTTCGGAGTACAATATTGAGATGGGTAAATTACTTAACGATTCTGGCAAACAACTCTTTCCTGATAAGATGGTACTCCTCTCTCACTGGAATCTGCGCGATGAAATCAAGGCAAACTATGCAAACAAAGAGACAGGAAAAGAAAAACAGGAGATGATTTATAAGGTAATGGAAAGAATTATAAATCAGGATATCCCCGAAAAAGTAATCAACAATCCGAACCTTCAATGGGCACCATACAGTAATAAGGTTCTTGAAAACGGGAAAGAGATCTCCTGTGCTGCTGAACCTGATAAACGATATCAGCAGATTATCAATAATTTCAAAGCGGAAAAGGCAATTGATGTCTACAATCCCGAAATGAACACCTTTATTCTAAGGAAGTTCTCAGGAGAGATGGAGATTCCTCAGGAGGAAGTTGAAACGCTTTTCGATGCTTACCTTCGCTCACCGCAACTGGCAAAAATCGCTGCGATTATAGAAAAACGTCTTGGCAGGAGTTTGCGCCCTTATGACATTTGGTACGACGGTTTTAAAGCACGCAGTGTCATACCGCAGGAAGAGTTAAATGCCAAAACAACTTCGCGTTATCCCAATCCAAAAGCTTTCGAATCTGATATGCCCAATATGCTTGTCAAATTGGGATGGACAAAGGAACGAGCAGACTACCTTTCGGCTAAAATTGCTGTTGATCCGGCACGTGGTTCCGGCCATGCATGGGGAGCTCAAATGAAAGGAGAAAAGGCCCATTTGCGTACACGTATTCCTGAAAATGGAATGGATTACAAAGGATATAACATTGCCGTTCATGAGTTCGGTCATAACGTTGAGCAAACAATTTCGCTTTACGATATCGACTACTATCTATTAAACGGTGTTCCTAACACTGCTTTCACGGAAGCCCTTGCCTTTATTTTTCAAAGCCGCGATTTGCAATTACTCGGAATAAACAATCCAAACCCAGACCAGGAACAATTAAACACGTTGGATACAGGTTGGTCTTTGATGGAAATTATGGGAGTTGGAATGGTCGATATGAAAATTTGGAAATGGCTCTACGCACATCCTGAATCAACAGCTGCCGAATTAAAAATAGCCGTTCTGACAATTACAAAAGAGGTTTGGAATACTTATTTTTCACCCGTATTCGGAATAAAAGATGAGCCGATTTTAGGAATATACTCCCATATGATTTCTAATCCTTTGTATCTTGCGGCCTATTCTTATGGACAAATTATTGAATTTCAACTGGAAGAACACCTGAATGGTAAAAGCTTTTCAGCCGAAATCGATCGTATTTATAAACAGGGAAGATTGATCCCGCAACGTTGGATGGAAGGCGCCGTAGGTTCTAAAATATCCGTAAAACCGATTGCCAACAAACTGGACAAGGCAATAAAATAAAAACGATACATATAAAAAATCCGGAATAGTGCATTCATCACTATTCCGGATTTTCTGATTCTAAGGGTTAACACTAATTCAGATAATACACAAAACCTATTGTAGCTGAAAGCATTTCGATTGGAATAAAGGAACTTCCATTTCCAAGTATTTCAGTTAATGTTGTTGCCTCTTGCTTCGTTACCCTGATCTGCTCATATTGAACTTTAGCTCTTGAGCGGTAGTAATCGACTCCAACTCTAAGATTAATCCGGTCAGTGACCGGAAAACGGAAAGCCGTGCCAGCCAAAAGTCCATATGAAACACTTGTAGTCGATGTGTTTCTGTCGAGATAAAACCAATTGTTAGTCGGTTTCTCATACAATAATTTTTGCTGAGGCAGGTAGGTAACATTCATTCCACCAAGGACCTGAAAATCCCAATAAACACGATCGAAGTTAATAGTATAAATAGGTCCTGCAAGCAATGAATTCCACATCCATGAATTTGCTCTTAGCGAAAGAAATTCACGATCAGCATCTGCAACAACAATAGGTACGGCATTCATCCTCGTTTCCAGCTTTGTACCCAACCAGTTGCGATCAACAGGATTCGTACTCATCAATGCCATTCCTTTCAGTCCAAAATGACTGCTTACAGGATAAGTGGCATCTAATATAAGGGCAAAGCCTTTTTTAGCATATCCTGATTCCTTATTGCCAAAATCTGTTTTTAAAAAAGTTCCTATTGGCCAAGACCCACCCATCGAAAAAGAGAAATACCAGTTATCCGATTGAGAAAAAGCAGTGAATGACAATGCAATGAACAAGAATAAAGCCGCTATTTTTTTCATGTCTAAGATTATTAACCGAATATAAACTCCAAATTTAAGGAAGGATGCCGATGTTCCACCTATAGGACGGTTTAATTCTTAAAATAGTTGCAGAAAAGGGAGAATAGCACCCTGAATAATTTTCCCGGTTTCCTGGTCCAGCTGGCTTCCGAAAAGACTGTGAGGAATAGCGAAAATTACAATCGTTACCAATGAAGCAACCACCACCCAAAAAGCGGAGCTTTTCTTTCGGAGCATTTCCAAAGCCATTAACCATACTAATATAGCAATCAATGTTTTATTATCAGTAAGATCCCATCCGAATGGGATACCTGCCCACCATTCATTAAACGCATACTTCTGAACGATAGGGCCTAAAATGAGACCTCCAACGGCTAAAATAGCAAAAGTGACAATCGTCAGAAATTTATATGAACGAATTTTGAACAGGGCATAAATGCCGGTAACATTACTAAAGAGCATACCCATAAACATTAACAAAATATGAATAATCAACACTACTGTAGGAACTTCGCCTTTAAATCGAATTACTACCGGAGCGACTTTATCAATTTTGACAGGCGACCCATTCTTTTCAAGTGCTACCGTGTATTCAAGTTTTCCGGCCGGTGGTTGATTAGGAAGAGACGCAGTAAGCTTATCCCCTTCTCTCTTGAATTCAACTTTTGTCATTTCATCCTTTGAAGGATATTTTCTATATAGCAGATAACCTTTTACAGTAATGTCGCTAATTTGAAGCACAACCGGACAATCAGTTGTACCTCCGTGTGTACGCTGAAATACGACCGGAAACCGCTGAACATCAGTATATACTTCTGCCTTAAGAGGTTTCGTCGGGCCTGTGACTCTTTGGTAGTATCCAGCTGCAGCTGTTATCAGTATAGCAAAAATCCAAATGAAACTTTTCATAAGTAAATAGTTTTTATTTTTATAGTTTCTGAACAGCGAAAAAAGATTCCGATGATGGAGTTCTGGTTCGATTTCAAATATTTGATGGTTAATTGGCCGCGAAAATAGCAATAAATTGCTATTTTTACGAATTCAACTATATTTAAAACTAAAATACTTATGCGGTTACAAACTTTTACTATTGTATTGATAATTGCGATTTTTTCACTTTCGGCAAATGCAAAATCGAAGAAAGAGGCAGGACTTAAAATCAGCTTCGTCGTCAGTGAAGCTGATAAAAAAGTCGATGTAATAATTGGTGGAAAGCTGTTTACCTCTTACATCTGGCCAGACAATGTAATGAAACCGGTACTCTTTCCGGTAATGACTTCTGAAGGCACCGAAATTACGCGAGGTTATCCATTGAAACCAAGAGCAGGCGAACGAGTTGATCATCCTCACCATATTGGAATCTGGTTTAATTACGGTGATGTAGACGGATTCGATTTCTGGAATAATTCAGAAGCCATTCCAGCTGATAAAAAAAGCGGATATGGTACTGTAAAACACATAAAGATTAATCAATTAAAGGAGGGCATCGGGGAAGCGTTAATGGTGACAACCGAAAGCTGGATTAATCCTTCAGGAAAAGAACTTATTTCCGAAAAAACTGAATATCATTTTATTGCAACTGGAAAAACCCGTATCATCGACCGTGTTTCAACACTCACCGCAACTGATAAAACGGTATCGATGAAAGATAACAAGGAAGGAATGATCGCCATCCGTGTTGCACGTCAGCTTGAACTCCCGTCGAAAGATGAAGTGATTATGACTGATGCCCAGGGCAATCCTACAACGGTTAAAAAGATGAGTAATGATGGAGTCTCAGGAAGCTACAGAAGCAGCGAAGGTATAAAAGACGATGCAGTATGGAGTACGCGCGCAAAATGGATGGATCTGAACGGCATTATCGGCAGTGAAAAAATTGCGGTTGTAATTTGTGATCATCCTAAAAACCAGAGTTATCCCACCTACTGGCATTCGAGAGGCTATGGACTTTTTGCAGCCAATCCACTTGGATGGAGCGTTTTCACAAAAGGAAAAGAGACACTTAATTATTCAATTCCAGCCGGAAAATCATCCACTTTTAGATATCGGTTTATCATCCATTCAGGAGCTGATCTTACTGACAGTGAAATAAATGGTTACGCAGCCGATTTCGCAGGAAAATATTAGCAAAAAAATAAGTTTATTTCAAAATCCGGGTTCATCCCCGGATTTTTTTATTTTTACACATTATAACTGATTTTTCAATCCGACTTCTGCTCTTCTGTTAAACATCATTTCATGGCCCTCAATTACATCTGGATATTCTTCTTTCTAATCGCCTTCGTGATCGGGCTTGTAAAATTGATTTTCCTTGGTGATCTTGAAGTATTTCCCGAAATGGTGAATGCCACATTTGAGATGGCAAAGACCGGATTTGAAATCTCGCTTGGACTTACGGGTGTTCTCACGCTGTGGTCTGGCATCATGAAAATAGGCGAAAAAGGGGGGATTATTAATATAATTTCCCAATTGATCGGACCGTTTTTCAATAAACTGTTTCCTGAACTTGGGAAGACACATCCATCATATGGTCCTATGATGATGAATTTTGCAGCAAATATGCTCGGACTCGACAATGCAGCAACTCCGATGGGTTTGCAAGCAATGAGTGAGATGCAAAAAACCAATCCAAGTAAAGACACTGCTTCGAATGCACAAATTATGTTTCTCGTTTTAAATGCGTCGGGTCTTACGATAATACCCATTTCAATCATGGTTTACCGGGCGCAGCTTGGTGCTGCCGATCCATCCGATGTTTTCATCCCGATTCTAATTGCCACTTTTTGCTCATCTTTCACGGGGCTCATCATGGTTTCGATTTACCAGCGCATCAATTTATGGGACCGAACCATTATCTCCTATTTATCAGGTATGCTTATATTAGTTGCCGGATTGATCTATTGGACCACTACCCTTCCGCAGGAAAGCCTCTCACTATATTCAAAAGTATTCAGTAATGTGATACTCTTCTCTGTCATCATTGCCTTTCTGTTGCTCGGTATTCGAAAAAGGATCAATGTGTACGAAGCATTTATAGATGGTGCAAAAGAAGGCTTTAGCACGACAATAAAAATCATCCCTTATCTTGTCGCAATACTTGTCGGAATTGGTGTTTTCCGCGCTTCAGGTGCAATGGAATATATGATATCGGGTATCAGATGGTGTGTGGAAGCGGTTGGCATCAACAGTGACTTTGTAGGATCATTACCCACTGCGCTGATGAAACCGCTGAGCGGAAGCGGTTCACGCGGAATGATGATCGACGCGATGAAAACCTTTGGTGTTGATTCGTTTGTCGGACGATTGTCGTGCATTGTGCAGGCTGGTGCCGACACCACCTTCTTTATCCTGGCTTTATACTTTGGTTCTGTAGGGATCAAAAAAACCAGGCATGCCCTGGTCTGCGCACTGACAGCTGAGTTTGTTGGTATTATTGTTTCAATTTTTCTGGGATATTTGTTTTATCACTAGACCCGAACATGGAATTTGCGAAAGACAAAAGTGCATCCATGCGATGTTCCTTCGAAATAATCCCCGGTTTTGCGTATGAAGCACGTGATCAGGAGAATCACTCCTCGGATAAAAAATAAAGCAAATTCCTTACGGCAGATTCATTTCCGCTTAGCGGGAACCATTTCCGCTAAAGCAGGATTCATTTCCACTAAAGCAGGATCCATTCTCCGCTTAGCGGGAACCATTTCCGCTAAAGCAGGATTCATTTCCACTAAAGCAGGATTCATTTCCACTAAAGCGGGATTCATTTCCGCTAAAGCGGGAACCATTTCCGCTAAAGCAGGAACCAGTCTCCCCCCGGCGGAAATCATACCCGTTGAAGCCCCAACCTTTTAAAAAAATCCCCGGCAAGGATAAACCTGACCGGGGAGCTATCTAACAATTTAATATCAAAAACTTAGTTGACAGTTTTTGTTGATTTTGCATCAGATGCTGTTGCCTCAGCTTTGGACTTGCAACAAGCAGCAGGCTTATCTGTGCTTGCAGTACTTGCGCCTTTATTGGCACATGCAGCGGCTGCCTCTTTACTACAAGTTTTCCCATCAGCCATTTTCTCTCCGCTTTTGCAACACGCGGTTGCTTCTTTTTTTGCAGGAGTTGTGGTGCTTTTAGCATCCTGTGCATTTACATTTACCGATGCAAGCGTCATCCCGACGATCATCAAAAACAAATAGGTTACTTTCTTCATATTTTATTAATTTTAAATTTATAATAATTAGCTCATTTAAGTGATGGTCGTTACCACTTCATGGAAAACTACCATGCAAAGAGTAAAACGATTTACTACAGAACTATGTTTCAAATAAAGGAATTTTTTTCCGATTTCTAATCAATACGACCTTACTTTTTTGAAAGCGAAACGAGCATGGTCTATCAAACACAAAATAGGACGTTTAAATTTTTTATGCGAGTTCCACACCGTTGACCAGGTAAGAAAGAATGACAACTTTTAATACGAATTGAATATTAATAACATACAAAAATTTAAGTGTGTGAAATATCCGCCGGACACTTGTCTGTATTTTTCAAATCACAGACCGCGCACTTTTCATCGCCGTCAATTGTATCTCTCCCGTTCCCACTGCATGAGCTACGGGGAAATTCACTGCCTGGACGAATCAAAATCCTTATCAGCAAACCTGCAATTGCAAGCCCAATAAAAACAATTGTGATCAGCAATATTTTGAAATCCATATGATTAATGGTTAAAACTTCAGCAACTAGAAAGATTTATATCTGCAATCAGAAATATCGATTCACCGCAATATGGTAATCTTCATAATTAAGGATTGCATGTTCCGTTTTGTTCACGAATTTCAATCTGGCAATTTTTTGAAAGTAATTCAGAAAACGATCAGTGATTTACCAATTGATTGATTATTATTGTACAGGAAAAAACGAAATACAGAATAACAGTTTTTGAACTAATTTTACCCGTATGGCTTTCGACAAGATTGAATTAGCTGTTGAAGAGGTTTTCAGAGAGTTGGATAAACACATCGAACGCATGACCTCCAAAACAGGAATGAAATGCCTCCATTTGTGTGGTGCATGCTGTCGGAAAACCGATATCGAAGCAAGTCCTATCGAATTTATTCCGTTAGCTTCATGGCTTTACAAAAACGGAAAAGTTGATGAATTCCTTACAAGGCTCGAGCAAAGCGACAAAACAGGATATTGCGTACTTTTTTCACCCGATGCCTGGAAAGATGGAAATTGGGGATGCATGAATTACGAAAAAAGAGGTTTGATCTGCCGCCTTTTTGGATTTGGATACCGCCTCAGCCGCGAAGGAACGCCCGAACTGGTCACCTGCAAGTTGATGAAGGAAAGTTGCCCGGAAGCTGTCGCCAAGGCACGTGAAACGGGTATCGATACGCCCGAAGAAGTTCCACTTTTCCGTAACTACTCAATGCAACTTTATAGCATCGATCCTGACCTGGCAATTAATCGGTTACCCATCAATCAGGCAATTCGGTTAGCGATTGAAAAACTCTATTTTCAATACGCCCCTGGATTAGAACATGATCCGGAGAATGAATGAAGATTCGACAGAAATTTTGGCAACAAAACTAAGGAATCAGGCGATTAGAGTGAAATTACTTTGTCGGACACGCCTATCAGCCTTATCAAGTCGGACATTCCACCTTTCTTTCCCACAGCCAGATCAGGCAAAACGTCGAAATAACTCAGACACGTTGTGCATGTAATAATTGAAGCTCCTTTGCTTTCGAGGTCGAGCAGCAAATCTTCAATTACAGAACCCCGCAGATTTAATTTAATTCCATCAGCATAAAAAAAGATGGTCCCTGGAATTTGATTTTCTTTCAGCAAGGTCCTGAAAAAATTAATTACCAGGACTGTCTGAAGTTCGTGAGGAGCACTTCCCATGCCCTCGCGAGCGATTATTAAGAGTGAATTTTTCATTTTAAGTTAATATCAATCGTGTAAAAAAACGAAATGCCCGATCATTGACCAGGCATTTTGTTAGATTGTATCAGAATTATAAAGTCTTCAGTTGTTTTTCACAATTTGCCTTAATCGTTTTTGCATTCGCGTCGGCAGGATTTAGCTGAATAGCCTTTTCCAAAGATGGGATGGCATCGCTGAATTCTTTTTTTACTTTTTCTATATCTGCAAGGTATGCAGGATCCTTGGCATCCTTGTATTTCTTTGCCTTCACTTTATCAATGGCACTTTTCAGTAAAGTTGCGCCATTATTGTATTGAAGACTACCTTCTATAACATAGTATTTTGCAAATTCCGTCTTAAACTTTGGGTTGTCAGGGAATTTAGCGATTCCTTCATTCATAACCTTCACATACTCATCGTTCTTTTTTTGCATCTTCCGAACAATCGCTTTGTTAAAATAGGAGTCCTCAGGTTTGTAGTTACCGGCAATGGCCATGTCAAAGTATTTCACAGCTTTTTCATAATCCTTAATTTGGATGGCGCAAACAGCAGTATTGTAAATCATTGCATAATCAGGCGCAGCCGTACCCCAAACTGCGATCGCTTTTTCATAATTCTCAATTGCCTTTGCAAAGTCTTTTACTTTGAGCGCCTCATTTCCTGCATTTTTAAAGGTTGCGGCATCCTGGGCCATTAAGGTTCCGAAACTAAGACATAAAATAAAAATAAAAATCACTCTCTTCATACTACTCAATTTTAATGGTTTAACTTAAAAAATTAGCTGATTTAAACAATTGTGTCATCGCCAAAATTACTAATTTTTAATAATTATCAAAATTTATTGAGAACGATCTTAAGGATTGTACAAATCTTTGTGATAAAAACCCAGAATATTCTGAATCATTACGCAATACGATTGTGCCTTGGAGTCCGACGGATGCTGTTCAAGAAACATTGAAAATTGATTTAGCGCCTCTCCCCACCGTTGAAGTTTAAAATAAATTTCACCTTTCAGAAACATCACCTCCCCGTTGTTTGCAATGGAAGCTTCATTTAGAATTGTCAAAGCATCTTCCGTCCTGTTTTGCTCAAGTGCTTCTTTAGCACTTACTAATATTTTCTCAAACTCCTCCAATTCTGGCGTGTTTTAATGTGATTCTTACATTGACAAAATAATCTGCACCGGATACGAAAAACGTTCAGGCATCCGCGCGCGTCACTGAATGGACGCCTTTTATATTCTTTAATTTCTGCATCAGAAAATCAAGGTGTTCAAGATCATTCACAAATACCCTTAAAGTACCGTCAAACGCCTTGTCTTCCGAGTTAATGGCAATGGAACGCATTTGAATTCCAACTTCTTTCGAGATAATCCGCGAAATGTCAGTTACAATCCCGAGACGATCGGATCCCGAAATGTGGATTGAAGCCTGAAAAGAGTTTCTTTTGCCAGTAAGTCTCCATTTTGCCTTGATGATCCGATACGGATATCGCTCAAATAGTTGCCTGGCATTTGGGCATGTGATCCGATGAATCTTGATCCCTTCGAGGATCGTTACGAAGCCAAAGATTTCATCCCCAAAGATCGGATTACAACAGACAGCCAGCTTATAATTTACATCTTTAAGATTGTTATCGATCACGAGAAAATCATCATTATTATCAAATGACAGCTCTTTTACCTCCTGATCAGGAATCAATTCAGTCAGTTTTTCCTGAAGCGATTCTTCGTGTTTACCAACAATCTGTTCTTTGATTTCGAGCGCATCCAACTTTCCAACTGAAATGTTGTAATAGAGATCGGCGGCAAGCTTTAATTTATAATGTTTTAACAGATCGCGGATTACAATATCATTGAAGTCAATTTTCCAGTTTTTAAATTTCCTTCTAAGAATTTCCTTCCCGTTTTCTGCTTCCCGTTTGTGCTCTTCGTTTAAACTTGCTTTAATGCGGGTTTTCGCTTTCGAGGTGGCTACAAAATCGAGCCAGTCCATCTTTGGACGCTGATTATTTGAAGTTTCGACCGAAATCTGGTCTCCATTTTTGAGTTGATATTTTAGGGTTACCAGTTTGTTGTTGACTTTACCGCCAACGCACCTGTCGCCAATCCTCGAGTGAATTTCGTATGCAAAATCGAGCAATGTCGACCCTGCCCGAAGCTTGATCAGGTCGCCTTTAGGTGTAAAAACAAAGATCTCATCCTCATAAATATTGACTTTAAAATCATCGATAAAATCAACAGGATTCAGCTGCGGATTTTCAAGAATTTCGCGCACATTCCTGAGCCATTTATCGATCTCCGCGCCCCCTTTCCCGCCTTTGTATCTCCAGTGAGCAGCAAGTCCGTTCTCTGCAATATCATCCATCCGGTGCGTTCGTATCTGAACCTCCACCCAGCGGTTTCCCGGACCAAGCACTGTAGTGTGCAATGATTCATACCCGTTGGACTTGGGGTAGGTTATCCAGTCCCTCAGTCTGTCCGGATTTGACAGGTACTCTTCGGTAACCACGGAGAATACCTGCCAACAGGTAGCTTTCTCATTTTCGGGTTCTGAATGAAGAATAATACGGATGGCAAAAAGATCATAGACTTCATGAAAATCAACCTTCTGGTTTTGCATCTTGTTCCAGATCGAATAAATCGATTTGGTTCGCGCCTTCATATCAAAATCGAAGCCGCGACTTTGGAGCTTCTTCTCGATGGGTGTAACAAAAGCCGAAACAAAGCTTGCCCGTTCGACGGAAGTTTCTTTCAGTTTTTCAGCAATCGACACATAATCCTCGGGATGAAGGTATTTAAGTGCAAGATCGAGCAATTCAGTGTTCACCTTGTAAAGCCCCAAACGATGTGCCAGCGGTGCATACAAATGCCATGTATCAATCGAATACCTTTTTTGCACTTCTGCTGGCAATTTATCCATCGTCCGCATATCCTGCATCTGATCCGCAATTTTAATCAGGATCACTTTTACATCACCTGAAAGTGCGAGCAGCAATCTTCTGAAATTTTCGCTCTGAAATGCAAGGTTTTCGGTATTTAAAGAATTTATTTTGATTATTCCGTCAAGAATATCAGCCACGTTGGCCCCAAACTGCCTTTTTATTTCATCGGCTGAAAAAACCAATCCCTTGTCGACAAAAACATTGTGAAGCAATGATGAAATAAGCGCATCCGTTGACAGGCCCAACTCAATTACCGCTATTTTCGCGACAGAAATGGAGTGATTCAAAATAAACTCCCCATTTTCCCACATCGAATTGCCGATCATTTTTGCAGCAAAGCCGAAAGCCTTTTCGACCAGCGGCAGATCACCCTCCGGCAAACTTTTAGTACACTGAAATATCAGTGCATTGTAGGCATTCTGTATTTTTTCATTTAGTATTGGATCCACAATAAAATCTTTTATCAGAATAAATATTGAACTACAACCATTGTTACGGGTAAAAACTTCCGTTCAGCATCCCCTGATTCCGATTAAAACGATCACCATTGCGCCGAAAAGTAAAACTTGCCGAAATGCTGAACTTATCGGAGAATTTATAACCAACAAACAATGTACTGCCATAATTGGTTTGACGATTAATTCCAGATTTAACCAAATATTCGTTGAAGCTCCGTTCGGAGTATCCGGCTGTGCCGACACGCAGGTTGTTGTTCAACTGATAAGTTCGTATTCCATAAATTCCCTGATAGACATCCAAAATAGAGCCACCATAAAGCGTTAACGGATTATTCAGAAACGGAGAAACACCTGTGCCCCTGAATCCCAATAAAGATCCTGTTTCTGTTTTCCAGCCGCTTGTTGAATTGAAGTTCATGTTCCCTAAAGAGTGGTTTTGAAGTTCAAAACCACTCTTTAGGTCCTGGTGCAAAACAGGAATCAAAACTGAATCC
Source organism: Mariniphaga sp. (assembly GCA_025355585.1). Lineage (GTDB taxonomy): Bacteria > Bacteroidota > Bacteroidia > Bacteroidales > Prolixibacteraceae > JAAFHB01. Next base: position 17,886 of record JANXZJ010000178.1, read on the forward strand.
GGCGGCATTTGCATACCTGCAAATTCCGGAAAAGCCCGTGATTTGCCTGTTGAAGGTACCTTCTCAACCAAAGTATCTCTTTTTTGTGCAAAAATCTGCGCCTGAAAACTCAGAATTACGATTATAAAAACTACCACAAATCTCATTTCTTTCAGAATTTATGTTACTCTTTTACAACCTTCAAATAAACCCTAAATAGTTCAGATTACGAAGGACGAAACATCATTAAATAATTAAAAGTCATCTTGCCAGTTCGACCTGTGCAAAAAACCCTGGCTGATGAAAATCAGGAGATGGTGTTTGAATCGCTGACCAGCTGACATAATGAGGCACTTTGGTTTTATCGCCACATTTGTAGAAGTTGGCAATTAACTGACTTCCGGGTTCCAATCCGATTAATCCAAGCGGAATGGCTACTGTCAGTGACCAATTTGTTGGAACACTTTCTGAAGGTATATTTTCAATACTCAATGAAGGGAACCGCAGAATCTGTTCCATACTTGCCTTATCAAGCCGCTCCCGCGAATTCCGGTCAGGACCTGATGCCGACAAACAGACACCCAAACTGTTAAACTCGAAGTTCCGGTATATATCACCTTGTTTTACGAAAAATTCGACACACGAATCCTGCCAGACCGGTTCCTGATCGTCACGGCAAACAGCCCTCACAAAATCACCTGTCACAAGATAATGAAGCCAAAGTCTTTGATCGCAATAACCCAGACAAACTTTTACATCAGGCATATGAGGAAAGTTTTCCCAATTGATTTTATCAATCTTAATCATTACACCCGAAGTCATCAACCGCTTTGCGATGTTTGCCGGATCCCCGGAAAACATTTCTTTCAGATACGGAATTTTTAATATTGACATGTGATTTCTTTTTTTTGCAAAATAGCCGATTTTACCCTAGATTCTGTCAATTGAACCTGAATAATATAGGCGCTTTTCAATTTTCTCTAAAACCTTACCACTCCTGATTTCGCCCTGCAATCTGCAGGAAGGTTTCGGTGCTTTCGGAATACGTCCCTGCAAGTTTATTAATTATCTCACCTAACATTTGTACAATGGCTTAAAGTGGCTTTTAAAGTGGCCATTTATTTATGGTTGAATCCTGGAACGATTCAACCTTGAAATATTTCAGAGAAAATTAATCAGGTAATGAAAAATCACTTCGTCTTGTTATAGTAAGCCATCGCGTCGGGCATTTTTTGCTTGAGACGATCGATCCTGTTTGCATCGACCGGATGTGTACTTAAAAATTCGGGTTGCTTGCTCCCACCCTTCTGAGACATACGCTCCCAGAAAGGGACACTTTCGTTGGGATTATAACCTGCCATGGCCATAAATATCAAGCCCATATAATCAGCTTCATATTCATTTTGACGCGAAAAGGGAAGAATCACGCCAACCTGTGAACCTGCACCATAAGCTGCAAGGGCAATTGAACGTGTTTGTTCCGGTTTTTGCGCCAATGCTGCAGAAAGGGCAGTACCTCCAAATTGAAGAAGCATCTGGTCACTCATTCGTTCGCTTCCATGCCGGGCAACAGCATGCGCAATTTCATGACCCATAACAGTAGCGAGACCAGCTTCATTCTGCGCGATCGGCAATAAGCCTGAGTAGACGACAACCTTACCGCCCGACATGCACCAAGCATTTACAGTTGGATTTTCAACGAGGTTAAATTCCCATTTGTACCCTTCCAGGTTTTTGGATAAACTCGCCGATGCCATGTAACTTTCAACAGCGTGTGCAATCCGTTCACCAACACGCTTAACCATAGCAGCATTATTTTTGTCAGCCGACAATTTATTCGATTTAATGAACTTATCATATTCCGTGAAACTAAGGGTCATCATTTCCGATTCAGGGACAAGACTTAACTGACGACGCCCTGTTAGCGGAACCGTCGAACAAGCTATTAAAGTTAAGAGCATCAAAACAAGCAGAGACTTAACCGACCATCTGAATTCAAATACTTTTTTCATATGCAACTATGTTTTACTTTCAAATTTACTTTACAGAAACATTATAAGTAACAGCACTTATAAATATTTGTTTTGCACCGGCGAGCGATTTATGAATTACCATAAATATAAAAAGCTGTCTACGACAGCTTTAGTATTACAAGATTAGCCGGAATAGTTTATTTATAGACCTCTTTTTTTGAAGAAAGAAGCGTATTATAAAGTAAAGAAGCGATCGTCATCGGACCAACTCCACCAGGAACTGGCGTAATAAACGAACATTTTGGGGCAACTTCATCAAACTTAACATCGCCCAACAATTTCCATCCCGATTTTGTCTTGTCAGATTTAACGCGCGTGATCCCGACATCAATAACAACAGCACCATCTTTGACCATATCGCCGGTAAGAAATTCCGCCATTCCCAAAGCTGCGATGATGATGTCGGCCTGGGCGCATATCTCTTTAAGGTTTTTAGTTCTGCTATGACACAAAGTTACAGTGCAATCAATCCCCTTTTGAGAAAGCAAAATGCTTATCGGCCTTCCGACAATATTGCTCCGACCGATCACCACGCAATTCTTACCTGATGTTTCGATTTTGTATCTTTTTATCAGCTGCATGATTCCGAACGGAGTTGCAGAGATAAATGCAGGCATACCGGCAACCATCCGGCCGACATTAACCGCATGAAAACCATCAACATCTTTATGCGGATTAATCGATTCAACAACTTTATCTTCCGAAATATGCTTCGGTAGCGGCAGCTGAACGATAAAACCGTCAAGATCTTTGTCAGCATTCAATTGTGCAACACAATTTAAAAGTTCTTCCTCTGTTATATTTTCGTCAAAACGAATCAGTGTTGATTTGAAACCCACACGTTCGCAGGCTTTAACCTTGGCGGCCACATATGTTTCGCTGCCACCATCGTGTCCGACCAGAACAGCAGCAAGGTGAGGTATTTTTCCGCCGCTGTTTTTGATTTTAATTACTTCGTCAGCGATTTCTGACTGAATGATTTCGGATGTTTTTTTTCCGTCAATAAGAACCATCGTACTGTGATTTGTATCTAAAATATTCAACAATTAAAAAGTGACCAGGAACCTAACGATGACGCCCTTTGGATTGCGTAAGCGCTTGCTTCATATTTCCGCCCTGGGATACCATTTTCATCATTTTGCGGGTGTCGGCAAATTGTTTCAGTAAGCGATTGACTTCCTGAATTGAAGTTCCCGATCCAGTTGCAATGCGCTTTCGTCGTGAGCCATCAATAATGCTGGCATCGGCACGTTCGCGCTTTGTCATTGAATGGATAATCGCCTCTATGTGTTTGAAAGCGTCATCTTCAATATCAATATCCTTCATCGCTTTTCCCATACCAGGAATCATGCTTGCAAGATCTTTCAGGTTACCCATCTTCTTGATCTGCTGAATCTGTTTCAGAAAATCATCGAAATTGAACTGATCTTTCGCAAGTCGTTTCTGCAACTTGCGGGCTTCCTCCTCATCAAACTGTTCATGAGCTCGTTCAACAAGCGAAACGATATCCCCCATCCCAAGGATACGATCGGCCATACGGCTTGGATAGAAGGCATCAATCGCCTCCATCTTTTCACCGGTTCCGACAAACTTGATTGGTTTGTTGACCACCGAAAGAATTGAAATTGCGGCACCACCTCGTGTATCTCCGTCAAGCTTGGTAAGCACAACCCCGTCAAAATTAAGACGATCGTTAAACTCTTTGGCGGTATTAACGGCATCCTGACCAGTCATGGAATCGACAACGAAAAGAATCTCACCGGGATTAACGGCTGATTTGATCGCCTCGATCTCTTTCATCATCTGCTCATCAATTGCAAGACGACCAGCTGTATCTATAATTACAACATCATTTCCATTCAGCTTTGCAAATTTCACTGCCTCTTTTGCAATGCGTATCGGGTCTTTACTACCCTCTTCGGTAAAAACAGGAACCTCAATTGCAGCTCCAACAATCTTAAGCTGTTCAATAGCTGCAGGACGATAAACGTCGCAGGCAACAAGCAGCGGTCGTTTCCCTTGTTTCGTTTTTAACCTGTTGGCGAGTTTACCCGAAAAGGTGGTTTTACCAGATCCCTGTAGACCAGACATCAAAATAATGGCCGGACTTCCTTTGAGGTTGATGCCAACCGTTTGGCCACCCATCAGCTCAATAAGCTCGTCATGAACGATCTTAACCATCACCTGACCAGGGTTAAGGGCTTTAAGAACCTCCTGCCCGATCGCCTTATCTTTCACTTTTGCGGTGAAATCTTTCGCGATTTTATAATTAACGTCGGCATCGAGCAAAGCCCTGCGAACCTCTTTCAAAGTTTCCGCAACATTTATTTCGGTAATCTTTCCTTGCCCTTTTAGCAGCTTGAACGATTTCTCAAGCTTATCTGTAAGATTTTCAAACATTCTTTAGTCAATTTTAAAGTCACAAACTTACATGAAAAAAACTTTTGCAGCAAGGCGAAAAATTAATAACTTTAATTCAACTTAGTTATCTAATATTCAACAGCTGAACTGTAATTATCCATTCAGCACATACGCTTGACTGTTATAATAATCTTTCAGTCTGCCTCACAATATTATTTACGCTGTTGAGATTTAAAATCATTGAAGCAGAAACAAGATAAATTCAGACCGAAGTAACCAACAGATTTCTTATTTTCGAGTAATCAAAAGGTGATTTGCGCTTTGCATTAAACTGACTTTCAATTTACTGAATAAATGACCATTTGCATTGACAATTGGTAAAACATAAGCAATTCAGCGAAGATTTTAGTGATCTATCGCGCTGGTTTACAAAAGCCTAAAAATATTTTAAAATAAACTTGCTAAATGTTTTTTGCAATGAATAATGACTATTTTTACAACGGATTATTTACCATTAATTTTAGTTACTTAAATTATGAACATTTTCGTAGGAAGTCTGCCATTTAGTTTAGAAGAGGCAGAATTAAAAGGATTTTTTGAAGAGTACGGCGAAGTAGCTTCAGCAAGAATCATTACAGACAAATTTTCCGGAAGGAGCAAAGGATTCGGTTTTATTGAAATGCCGAATGACGAAGAAGCCAAAAAGGCTATTGAGGAACTTAATGGTGCAGAAGTTGACGGACGCACAATCGTTGTGAACGAGTCAATTGAAAAACCAAAAGATGGTACAAGACGTCCAGGCGGCAGCGGCGGCGGGTTCAACCGTGGCGGTGCAGGTGGCGGCGGCGGATTCAACCGTGGCGGTGCAGGTGGTGGCGGTGGCTACAATCGTGGCGGCGGAAGTGGCGGTGGTGATCGTGGTGGTGACCGTGGTGGTGACCGTGGCGGTTTCAATCGTGGCGGAAGTAGCGCAGGCGGTGGTGACAGAGGCGGAAGCCGTAGGTCTAGTTATTAAGCCGGTTGAACGCAGATTAGCTGCCTGATGATTCTTGCAGTTAAGGTTTGAAGTATTTTCGTGTCTTTTTCACCAAGATAATCCAACCATTAAAATATACGTTCTTAAGCTAAATAGCATTGATAAGCATTGCAGAAAAACTGCAATGCTTTTTTTGTGCCCTGAAATTATTTAAATTCAAGGTTAACACTTCTTTTCAATTATTTTACAATTCTTTAACCTGATAAATTTGGCAGGTAGTAACTGGAGTCCTATATTTGTCATACATTTTTTTCATAAGTTTAGGTTTAGTTAGGTTAGTTAGTTTGGTTAGTTTTAGTAAAAGGATGGAACCGCCCGGTTCTGTCCTTTTCAATTGTGCGCCGTGCATGGCGAATAACTTGACGGTGCAAGTCCGTTATGGGGGTATGTAGTATAGCCAACCATTAGCCAAGAGCAAGGGTGTCCATCGCGAGGTGGAATCTGAAGGAAGCTGGCGGCAAAGTTCCGACCCGA
>JANXZJ010000024.1 GCA_025355585.1 Mariniphaga sp.
ATCGTATTGTAGATTAATACTTCAATTTGATTCTCACCCGCTTTGGCAAAGGAAGTGATGTCGAATTTCCAGGGAGGTGAAAGTCTGATACCGGCACGCTGGCCATTTACCCGTAATTCAGCAGATGATATCAGATCACCAAGATCGATTTCCAACCTGTTTTTTAAATCCTGCCCGTCGATTTGAATGGTTTTCCTGTACCAGGCGCCTCCTGAATAAGCTCTTAATCCGTCAATAGCGGACCAGTCACCTAGCTGAATGCTACCTGTGCCACATTGCTGGCTGATATATTGCGGAATTGCCCCTGCACCAGAGTAACCCGTCTGATATTCTATTTTCATAACAACCTGTGAAGTCGCTGGTTTTGAATCTTTGATATTTACGATGTAGCTTGTTAGCCCCGTGGGTTGCTTTTGTCCGGTAACTGTTTGTATTTGATTACCATCTACCCATGTTGTGACCTTCCCGTAAGCAGCGAACGTAAACGATTTTAAACCGGGCGCTGATTCAAAAGCAAACAATCCGGAAATATTGTTTTTGAATGAACAATCAAAAGGTAATACGCCCTCATCGCCATACCAGCACATCGCAACTTGTTTCTTTTCCGGACGCGGGGTTCCTTGCTTCCGCGCGATAAGGTAAGTCTCGCATGCTTTGTCGTATAGCATCAATATAGAATTTGCTCCTTTCTTCAATAAAATGGTTTTGCTGTTAACGTCTAATTTAGAATTATTTACAAATAGTGCAACCGGTCTTTCTTCTCCTGTTAGCAGGTCGAAAGTTCCTTCCGAAGGCGCAATAATATTTGTATAAAGCAGGTAGTAATTTCCTTCGGGTTCCGGAACTCTTGCCTTCGACATTTTCACATCTTTCAATTCACCCAAACGGATGAAATTGTCATACATATTTCCTTTCAGTCCGTGATAACCCTGGTGTCCGGGATCATTCTCCACACCCTGCTGCCACGAAAAAGCATAGTTGGCCCATTGGTATTCTTTGCCGGAAATAGTGGCTGAATCTGCTCTGTTCTTTGGAATTAATTTTAGTATTTCTTCCCCGGAAGGCCTGACAGGGATTGCTCCTATTTTAAGAAATTGCGTTCCAAACGCGCAAGTGACTGTTTTCCAGTCTTGGTCGAAAGTGAGTTTTTCTCCTGTGTAATTTGTATTCTCCTTAAAATGGAGTTGACGTACCTGTGCGCCCAATAACTCTTTCGTTGCCGGAAGCTGAAAATCACCCCATTGATTATCGAGCGAAGGCTTCAATTCGAATTTCCAATTAGTTCCGAGATCAACTTGTTTGATGACTTTATTCTCATTTACCGCATTCTTACTTTCCTTGTTTTCCGGGTCGAAAACAACAAGCTGTATTTCTTTAAACGACAATGGCAATGTCACTTCTGTCCCTTCGCTGGTCTGAACAGCAAACTTCGAAAGCGAAGCAGTTTCACCATTCCATGGGTTCCATAACTGAACGGACCCTTTTGCCTTGAAAAAACATTTGGTCCCTTCCGGAAAGTTATAAAGCGCATATACATCACGTTTCCCGATTACCCGGTGCATCACATAAGGGCGTTGCCTGAGGTCTGTAAGAACCTTGAAATTTGGAATATATTTTCCTGAAATAGCCAGTGAAACTTCGTTTGCATCTTCGCATTGAACCATGTTCTGGTTTTTTGAAAATAGGTCATCTACAAGTTTGATCATTTCTGCGTCATTCGTCCCGGTTTTCTCTGTAGCCAAAGGTTGGTCACCTATATTTACAATGATTCCACCTCCCTTCTTAAATTCTGCCATTTTTTTAAGTGATGTCGACCGTATTGCTTTCATCGATGGGACAATCAAAACCTTATATTTCTCACCCGAAACATTCAATTCGGCATTCTTAACCTCTGAACGTGCTAAGGATTCAAAATCAATAAAATCGAAATCAATCCCTTTGTTGTATAGTTGTTCCCCTGTTTCGAACGCTGTTTTCACCGATTTTTCACCGTCCATATCTGCAATTACGGGTTCGGTCGGATACAATATTGCAACATCGCAATTGTGATATCCCTGGGATAATAAATAGGATAACCTTTGAATGCAATCCATTAATGGATCGATCTGTTGCCAGTAGGGCATCCTGAAATGGTTGCATGGAGGCGCCCATTCCCACCAACCACCTTGTGTGGAATAGTATAAACCATGAAACGACAAAAGGTTGTATCCGGCCACATAATTGGCAAATATAGCATCAGTAACGTCTGCAGAGGAAGTTCCCCAGCCACTGCTGTGAAAGCCTTCGAGCCAAACACGCGGCCGGTTATACAGATGAGCGATGGAGGATGCGACCTTTGCCTTGATAATATCTTTTGATAATTTTGGCTGATCAGATCCCGGTCCCTGGTTCCATCGCTGGGTCCGGAAATAATCGCCAAACTCTGCAACATCTTTTCCGCGTCCGCCATGGTCGCAGCCAAATATCAACCCACGGTCCTGGTGCCATTGATAAACTGGTTTAAAGAAATTCTCTTCACTTAATCCAACAACTACATCGTTGTAGTCGAGTTTGATCTTTGGGGTGATAGCGCCGATATTGACATACAAAGCATCCAGGAAGGGAACGACATCGTACCCTTTTCGTTTTTTGAATTCTGCTGCGAAGTAATTGTCCCAAAGGTTGCCGCCAACCCTGAAATTTAATTCATCCGAAAAGAAGAAATTGAGTGCTCCCGAACTTTTATCGGGTAAGGCTTTTTCAAATTTTTCGAAGAAGAAGTGATTATATGCACTTCCGCTTTGCGGATGCATGGGGTCGAAGGATGGAATGAGCCGTTCAGAATAAACACCTATTACTTTCCATGTTTCATTTTCAAAGTTGTAAGTTAGGCGGCCGTTTTTTACCCGGGGAATTAAATCTTTCCTGGTTTCAATGATGAAGGAGCTGTCGTCTTTTATTTTAAAGGCTGTCAGTGTCAGCAGATTCTCCGGCATTTTCAGGTTACCGGTTCCGGTGAGTATTTGCGAGTAGCCTTTTAACATTGACCCGTTTAGTTCGGGGTTCTGTTTGATTGCCTCGTCCATCGCAAAACCCTGGCCAATACCAAGTGTATAATCGCTAAGGCTTACGGTCATTCCGCGTTTCTGAGCTTCCGCGGCAAACCATTTAAACAACGTCCACCAGGCATCCGTAAAAAGGGCAGGTTTGCTTGGATTCGACAAACCATACGAAATCCCACCCGCATCCTGGTGACTGTAATTAATTTGCAGACTCGGTATTCCTTTGCCTTTTAGTTGATCCAATTGCCAAAGCAGCCGCTCACGTGTAAGAGTGTCGCCCTGCCACCAATAAAAAGGAACTTCTCCATAGCCATACGGTGGGTTGATGAATCCTGGCAAAACATCAAGCGACGGACGACGGTCAGGGTAGCCTGTCGGTAAAGTGAGTTGTGCAACAGATTGAAGAGAAATCATCAGAAAAAAGATAATCTGATATTTTGTACAGTTTTTCAAAGCTTTATTTATCATTGCCTGGTTTTGTTATATGTCAATTGATTTGATATGCATTGAGTTAGCTTAATGAACCCTTTTATTTCGTGGTTGACGATTTTTACATATTACAGTAGTCAAATATATGGTTTTTAGTCGAAGACTTTTTTCGACAATCTATTTTTAAGCTTTACACTTTTAATTCTCAACTTTTAGTTTGTAAGAAGGATATTAGAAATTTATGTAGTATTTTTAGCACATACATACCGGTCTGATTATTAATCCTTAAATCTAAAAACATGTTTCTAATTATCGTTGGAATTTTGGTAATTGTAGCGGGGTTTGTTTTAGCCAAAACCGAATCGCCTGTACAGGCCTATACCGGCACTATCAGGGTTGTCGGATTTCTGATTTTATTATTGGGCCTGGGTTTAGCCTCTGTAAAGCAGATTGAGCCAGGAGATGTTGGCGTTCAGAAACTCTTTGGGAAAGTGAACAGCAATATTCTTGAAAGTGGACTAAATGTGATTAATCCTTTGGTTGAGGTGGTTACTTTTGATGTTCGTACGCAGAATTATACGATGTCGGGTGTACACGACGAAGGTGAGAAAATGGGCGACGATGCCATCCGGGTCCTATCTGCCGACGGTCTTGAAGTAATAATTGACCTTACGGTTCTTTACAAGGTAATTCCCACTGAAGCGCCTCGTATTTTAAAAGAGATTGGTACCGATTACCGGAATACAATCGTTCGCCCGATATGCCGGACCAAAATCAGAGACAATGCTGTTTATTACGATGCTGTAGCGCTGTATTCATCAAAGCGGGATGAGTTTCAGTCCAGAATTTTTAAAACGATCGAAAGTGATTTTAAAGGCCGGGGATTGATCCTTGAACAACTTTTAGTGCGTAATATAACCTTGCCGGCTTCCGTAAAAAGTGCGATAGAATCAAAAATCAATGCAGAACAGGAAGCACAGAAAATGACCTTTGTGCTTCAGAAAGAAAAACAGGAAGCTGAGCGAAAGAGGGTAGAAGCGCAGGGGATTGCAGATTACCAGACGATTTTAAGTACAGGACTTAGCGATAAACAGCTGCAATACGAGATGATCAAGGCTATTGCAACATCACCCAATGCCAAATTGATAATAATGGACAGCAAAAGAAATCCATCGATTATTGTGGATGGGAAATAGAAAATTAAGGTCAAAGCTAAGCGGTTAAAGTAAATTAACTATTTTAACCGCTTCACGTTTTAAAATGAGTCTACTTGTACAGTTTCCTTATTTTATTTAGACAAAATCCAGCACTTTTATTGTTACTCCTTCCATTCGAGTAAATCACCCGGCTGACAAAGCAATTCTTTGCAGATAGCCTCAAGGGTGGTAAACCGGATTGCTTTTGCTTTTCCGGTTTTTAATATGGAAAGATTAGCTGGAGTTATTTCAACACGCTCAGAAAGTTCATTAAGCGATATCTTTCTTTTTGCCATCATTACATCCAGATTTACGATTATGGACATTGCTTCTGTCTTAAATCGTAAGTTTCTGATCTTCTTTTAGTATCAGTGCTTTCGCCAGTATTTCGGCAATCAGCAACACCACAATACCAAATAAAAGCCAGATTCCATCAAAGTAATCCATTACTAGTTTGTATTCAGAAAAACTAAATAATGAACTATTAATTTTGTAATTTGTGAAATTGTAAAGTACATTACCAAAATAGACAATCAATAACTCAAATCCGAGCCGACGCAATAAACTAATATTTTCTTTTTCGAAAAAAACATTTTCATTAATCAGGATAATAAATCGGTAAAAGTGAATAGGAATAGTGATATAAATTATCAGAAGTAGAAAAGCAAGTATAATTTGAAAGGCCTGGTACCATTTGGCTGAAGTAGATAGTTTATACGAATCTATGGTAATAACGGAATTACTCATTAGTCGAATCACCCGATTGTCTTTCATATTAACTAGGGAATCTGTGAGGTTACTAACATTTTTTGGTTTTAAATTCAAATAATAATAATCCGGATTATTACCTGAGGAAACATACACGTCACTTTTTGTTGCTCCCTCATAACCTCTTTTAAAATCATCTGCACCAATAACAAATGAGCTTATAACAAGGAATGCATAAGTTAAACCTGCCAAAAGGGTCAGAATACTTAGTCTTTTTGTTTTGAAAATTGTCGCCATCGTGTTTGAGTTTTAGAATTAGTAGGACAAATATAATAACAATTTGCTTTTCAGCAACAAAAAATTATTGATATTCGATATATATTATCCGATTAGCAGTTTTAATTGGAGCGAAAAATGACAATTTTAAGTAATGGGGTTTGCGATAAATAGTTGCCGTACGAAATGAATAAAGTCATTGCAACATCACCAAGTGCTGTAATCGTTATATAAGTACCTCTTAACCTCTCTTATTTGAGAAAAGTAAACCAAACCCTTCCGGTTTCGTTGATATGCCAGATCTTTTGGGAATGCATCAGTTTCGCGGTAATTTCATAACCGGTATCTGGCGTTAGAAATTGGGGGTTAAACTTCAGTTCCTGCAAGTCATTGTCCATCAGATTTATTTCGGTCAGATTAGTGGCAAACCGTTTATAAAGTGAATAATACTTCCGTTGCGCAAAATACAATTTACGTAGTTCATCTTTTACCTTTTCTTCCGGATTGGGCCGGAATGGTTCTTTTCCTTTTCCTGCAATCAAACCAGAAAATTGAACAAACCCCCATGTCTCCGGACAATGCATATTGATTACGCCCTGTGGCGACCAAACCCAGTTGTCTTCGGGCAATGGTTTCCCTGTTTGAAGGTTTAGAACTTTGACATAACGACCACTTTCAACAATGGTTTGCCATTCAACCCTTGAGAAGTTAATCCGCCATTGGGCTCCTGGCTTTAAGGGTAGAAGGACTGATGAATCGGCGAACGATTTCAATGGGAAAGCTATTTCGACCGACCAACAGGTATCAGTATCGAACGAATTGTTGAAGGTTCCGGAGATCTTTACCGCTGACCTCACACTGTCGAAATTCCATGAAGTTAATGGGTTTCCTCTGTCACGATATGGTTTGGTCAGCATCAGGTCCCATTGGGTATTTAATGCGTTCATTTCATATTCGTAATACTTGTGCGTATCACCATCGGGGTCAATAAATACCTCAAAATCATTATCGTAAAATATAACAGTATCACGCTGCTTTAAATTTGCCCAAATATGCGGTTCGGATAATTCAGCGAAAACATAAAGGTAATCGTTATCCCATAACATTTTGGCACGTGTCAGAAAGCGGGGTTTTGTCTTCTTATCGCCTTCGATATCTGCAAAATCATCGGTCCATTGTGCTTTCTGCCAGCAGCTCTCCGTCGCTTTACCATCAATTGAAAGTGGTTCATTGGTACGATAGCACACATAGTTCTTTGGCAATATAATTTCCTGCCCTTTTAATAAAGAAGGAAATATGAACAAAAGGGACAGAAGGAATATTTTTACGAGTCTTGCCCTAAAGTTTAGGATACTCTTCATTCGGATCAAAATCATGTTTCTCATCATATTCATTAAGGTCCTCATCGTCATAAATTTCAACGATAGGCTCTGTAAATGCTTTGCTGGTCAATCGTTTGTCGAGCGTTAACAACAGTGATGGGAGAACCATCATATTGAAAAACATCGCAATCAATAAGGTAGTAGAAATTAAAATGCCCAATGCCTGTGTTCCTCCAAAGCTGGAGATGATAAACACACTGAACCCGAGGACTAAAACGATACTTGTATAGATCATACTAAAACCGGCTTCGTGAAGTGCACTTATCGCAGATTGTTTGATATCTCCTTTTGTTACTTTGAGTTCATGCCGGTAACGCGAAAGGTACTGGATTGCATTGTCAACCGAAATTCCGAGCGCAATACTAAACACAATAATTGTCGACGGTTTGATCGGTATTCCTGCAAAACCCATAATGGCGGCTGTAATCAGCAACGGAATAATATTGGGAATCATCGAAACCAAAATCATTCTAAAAGAGGAAAAAAGCAATGCCATCAGCAGGGAAATCATAACTATTGCAATTAAAACGCTTTCAAATAGATTGTGAATAAGGAAGTTGGTTCCTCGTGCATAAACAACGCTATTACCCGTGACAACTACATTATACTTTCCCGGACTAAAAATCCGATCGATCTGCGGGTGGATTTTTGCCATGAGTGAATCCATATGATGCGTGCTAATATCAGCCATCTGAAAACTTACACGTGTATATCTTTTGGTGCTGTCTAAAAATGAATATAGCAGGTTGTTATTTTTTCCTCTTTGGTTTTTTGGGAGATAGCCCATTATAAATCCCTTCTCCACATTACTTGGCATGGAATACATTGAAGCGTCACCTCCAAAATAAGCTTGTTTCGAGAATTTGAATAGTTCAGCAATCGATAGCGGTTTCGAAAACTCCGGATAGGTATTGATTGTCTTTTGGAGTTCATCAATTTTATCGATTGTCGATCCGGTCATTACTCCATTTTTCTTTTTCGCATCAATTGAAATTTCAAAGGGCATAACTCCTCCAAAATTTCTTTCGAAGAATTTGAGATCCAGATAGATGGGATCGTCTTTCTCGAAATCGTCTACTATCTTACCCGAGGTTTTCATCATGCTGATTCCCAAAAGTCCGATAAGTAGCAATCCGCCAGCCATTCCATAAATAAGATTTCGGCGGTAACTGATCAGGTAGATGATCTTGTTGATGATGGCGCCGAAAAAATTACTGTCCAGGTGCTTGAGATGCCTGTGCGTTGGCGGATCAATAAAGCTAAAAATGATCGGCAATAAAATGATGCAGAGTACATATTCGAGCATGATATTAAGAGCGGTGATAATTCCGAACTCTCTTAACATCTGATTGGGTATCAGTATAAAAGCAGCAAATCCAAGCGCTGTCGCGGCATTTGTCATCAGCGAAGCAAATCCAATGCGTTGAACAACTCTTATCAGGGCTTTTATTTTGTTTCCATGACTCCGGTATTCCCAGTGATATTTGTTCAGTATATAGATGCAATTCTCGATTGCAATAATTATTATCAATGATGGAATGACGCCTGTAAGAATTGTGATTTTGAAATTAAATAAAACAGTAGTTCCCAGAACCCAGACAATACTGATTCCAACAATCAGCAACGAACTTAGAACAACCTTCATTGATTTGAAAAACAGGAGCATAATGAGCGCTGCTATCGCCATACTCATCAGAACGAAAAGGAATAGCTCCTGTTTTACCTTTTGCATCGTGATGGTGCGGATATAAGGCATCCCTGAATAATGGATTTCTACTTTGCTCTGATTCTGATAAGCTGTTGCTGTTTTAACAATATTGGCTACCAGTGTGATCCTGGTCCTGTCGTTCAATTTATTTTTATCGAGGGTAATCGCCATTAGTGCAGCATTTGTTCTCGGATTGAACAACAATCCTTCGTAAAATTTTAGTCCGAGAATCGTATTTTTCAGGCTATCAACCTCCTGTTGTGATGATGGACGCTGTTCTACCAGCGGAAAATAATCGAATTGATGCGTCTTTTCGTTCTTGACAAGATTGATTCCACGTGTCATGCTGACAACTTCCTGAACTCCATCGATGGCCCGAATCGAATTCCCAAGATCGTACCATTGATTAAACTGGTCAAGGTTAAAGATTTGAGGGTTTTTTATTCCTATCATCAGCACATTGCCATCTTCGCCATATTGGCTTTTAAATTGCTGGTATTCAATCATTGCACTATCTTTTACAGATAACAGCGATGTATTGTCATACGACAATTTAACGCGTTGAGCTTCCAATGCCATATATGCTGTAAAAACCGAAAGCAGAACAATCAATAAGACTCTGTTCCTTAGTATGATGAGGGGTATTTTTATGAACATTCTATTAAATATAAATACTTATAGGTGCTAACTTATATTTACACTTTACTTTCCATGTTTAGATGTCAAAAATAGTACAATAAAAAAACTTAACAAAAACCTTCGGCACAACTTTAAATGATTGTCTTTTATTTTAGTTATGATAGTTTGCCTTGTTCAGGTATTGAACAAAGCAAACTATCATTTTTTTCCTGGAATTTCAGACCTGGCGGTGTGCATCAGTATTAATTCCATTCAATCACCAGGGTCTCTTCTAAACCAATCGTCAGATTATTGGGTTATAAAATTGTAAAAGAGGTGAAATCTTTACCAAATTAGCAATTGACTTTTTGTTCTGTCAATCTGCTTTCCGGTAAAAACATCACCTCTTTATTTTAATGGCCTCTCTATTTTACTTCAACAGTATTTCCTGTTAGTTTTATCGTCTTAACCAAAGAGTTTTTATCGGGAACAGCGCCACACACGGCAATCTCGAATGTACCTGGTTCTACAATTTGTTTGGCATCTCCGTTCGTTGTTGAGAAATCTTCGGGATTTAAAGTGAAAGTGACAGATTTCTGTTCACCTTTTTTCAGATTGACACGTTTGAATCCTTTTAACGCTACAATTGGCACTTCAGATTTGGCTGTTTTATTTGATACATACAGTTGAACAACTTCTTCTCCATCAACTTTACCGGAGTTTCTCAATTCCACGGTTACATTTAAGGGCGCATCTGTTCCTGAAGTTTCGTTCGCAACCAAATTGCTGTATTCGAATGTGGTGTAGCTTAAACCATAACCGAACGGATAAAGTGGTGTACCTTTGAAATAGCGGTAAGTGCGTCCCTGCATATCGTAGTTTGAAAAGTCGGGGATGTCTTTTTCTGATTTGTAAAAAGTGACGGGCAATCTTCCGGATGGATTGAATTCGCCGAATAACAATCTTGTAAGGGCCGTTCCAGTAGTTTCTCCCGGATAGAAGGCCTGAACAATGGCCGGAAGGTTTTCATCTTCCCAGTTCATCGCCATCGCGCTTCCGCTGAAATTGACAAATACGATCGGTTTCCCTGTCTTATGCAAATCCTTCAGTAAATCTTCCTGAATTTTAGGCAGATTGATATGGGTACGGTCACCGTGTGAGAAACCGTCGATTACAAGTGGCATCTCTTCTCCTTCGAGCTCGGCAGAAATACCTCCGCAAAATATTACAACATCAGCTTTGGCAGCGGCATCAAGTGCTTCCTTGCGGTAGTCGCGAGTTGTTTCTGCCCATGATAAGATTGCAGATGGTTCAATGCTGTTGGTGTAGGAAGATGGAATGACACGAAGTTCTGCCAGAATCTCATATTTCTTCCCTTTTTCGAGGGCAACGCCTTTTGAGTCTGTAACTACATTGTCGATTTTAAGTTTGACATTTCCGCCAAACTGGTATGTTGCTGATTTTTTTGGAATGATTACGCCACTCCATCGAACAGAGAACTTGTCTTCAACGAGGAGGTTATTCAAGGGCGATTTCATCCAATAGAAATCAATTTTAGGATCGACTTGAACAAGTTTGGGTGTCCCTTCGAATTTAGTGTTGGTAAAATATTCAGCTTTTAAGCCCGATTTCAGCTTTCCGTTATCCATATGGAAGAAGTTTTCAATGCCAATAATATCCTGATTGACATAGACTCCGGGAACAATTGGGCAACCGGGTGTATAAAGTACATTTTGTGCGCCAAGTTTTTCACGCAATGCTTTCAGTGGTGTAACAGGACGGATCGGTTGTCCGTTGTAATTGCCAATCAGAATCGCGAAGTTGTTGGCGTTTGGTCCGATAAGTGCAATTTTCTTTACATTCTTAAGGGGGAGAATACCTGTGTTTTTTAGTAATACCATAGATTCCTCAGCTGCTTCCTGCGAAAGTTGCAAGTGTTTCTCCGATCCCACCACCGAAAATGGGATTTTGGAATAAGCCACCTGGTCGTCAGGATCGAACAATCCAAGCATGAAACGCGCTTTAAATAACCTTCTTACGGATGTGTTGATATCGCTTTCGTTAATCATTCCAACTTTTATTGCAGAATCGAGATTGTTGACTAAAAACGTTCGGCTTTGCTCGCAGTTTAGATCGGTTCCTGTCGCTAACGACCATCCCCAGGCTTGTGTTGAGGTAGGAGTTGTGTGATGACCCATTTTAGTGAAAAAGTCAGAGATCGCACCACAGTCTGATACTACATATCCATTAAATCCGAAACGGTTTCGTAAAATGTTACTTAGTAATAAGTCATTTCCACAACAAGGTTTGTCGCGAAACCGGTTGTAAGCACACATCACCGACTGAACATTGGCATCTCTGATAACTGCTTTAAAAGCCGGAAGATAGGTGTCGTACAGGTCGCGATCGTTGACGAAGATATTGTCGGTATGGCGCGTAAATTCCGGTCCGCTGTGTACTGCATAATGTTTGGCAGTCGCGACAGTCTTCAAATATTTTGGGTCGTTTCCCTGAAGTCCTTTAATAAAATTGACGGCCATGCGTCCTGTCAGAAAGGGATCTTCACCATATGTCTCCTGACCACGTCCCCAACGCGGATCCCTGAAAATATTGATATTCGGTGTCCAGAAGGTTAGCCCGGTATAGATACTTCGGACGTTGTTAGCTACAAAATTGTGATGCTTTGCACGCGCTTCATCGCTGATCGCATCTGCTACACGGAACATCAGATCCTGATCAAAAGTAGCTGAAAGGCCGATCGCCTGCGGAAATACTGTCGCTTTTCCGGCTCTTGCCACGCCATGCAGACACTCATTCCACCAATCATATGCAGGGACTCCCAACCGCTCAATCGGTTCTGCATGATTAAAGAGCTGGGTTACTTTTTCCTGAACCGTCATACGCGAAACAAGATCTTCAACTCTGTCATCAATAGATAGTTGTGTGTTTTGGTACGGTAATTTGGTATTGGTTTGGCCAATTGCACTACCACTAAGCAATACCAAGGCCAACCCTGCCGCAAGGGAAAATCTAAATCTCATTTTAGTTAAAATATTGGTTTTTATATCTGTGCAATATATCAATAATATTCAATATTTTGCTCATATTGTTAGTGATTATCTTAGAATTTTGACAACC
>JANXZJ010000029.1 GCA_025355585.1 Mariniphaga sp.
TACTTATCGGTAGCCAGCCTGTCGGTTTTTACAATGACCTCTTTTATTTCGGACATATTTCTATCGTTCTACTATTCTTACTTCGTCCACATAATCTTTTCGAAGGGGAAATCCCCATCCGTCTTCCAGAAAAAGGCGGCGCAAATCGGTATGGTTGTTGAAATGAATTCCAAGCAAGTCATAAGCTTCGCGCTCGTGATATTTTGCAGTAATCCAAACATCACTAACAGTGTCTATTGCAGGATTAACCCGATCGGCAGTTCTGACTTTAAGCACCATTACATGACGGTGTTTAACAGACTCAAGATGGTAAATAATCCCCATGTTCCCGGGATAATCAACCCCTGTAAGGCAGAAAAGATAGTCGAATGAGATTTCTTCCGTTTCCTTCAGCAATTTCGCAGTTTCGTGAATTGATTCTGCTGTAACTGTCATCTCAACATATTGATTTCCTTTTGCAACAGTTGCTTCAGGAAACTTTTCGGTCAGAACCAATATTAATTCGTCGTTCGTCATTTGACCATCTATTTATAAGGATGATTTATCAGAAATAATTGGCTTCGCTTCAAGATATTTCAGCTTTCCGAAATTTTTTGTGCGCTTAATTTTCTTTTGCAACTGCATGAGTCCAAAAAGAAAAGCCTCAGGTCTTGGCGGACAACCGGGAATATAAACGTCAACCGGAATCACATGATCGGCACCTTTTACTACGGCGTATGAATTATAGAAGAATGGACCACCAGATATAGCACAGGCGCCCATTGCCATCACATACTTCGGATCGGGCATCTGGTCGTACAACCGTTTTAACACGGGGGCCATTTTATAATTAATTGTTCCTGAGATAACAAGTAAATCAGCCTGTCGTGGTGAAGGCCGTGCAACTTCAGCACCAAACCGCGCAAAATCGTGACGGGAGGCGCCAGCCGACATAAATTCAATCGCACAACAGCGTGTCCCGAATGTTAATGGCCACAGCGAATTGGCCCTTGCCCAATTGACAAGTGCATCCAATTGAGCCACCATAATACCTCCACCCTCGTATTCAGCGATAATGGGGTAATCGTTTTTCTCGAATTCCTTTTTATTTTTTATTCCCATCTCAACGCATGTTTTTTCCAACCGTACAACAGACCTAATCCCAAAATCGAAAAGAAAATCAGAATTTCAATGAAGCCGGTTAACCCGGCAGTCCTCATTACAATTGCCCAAGGAAAAAGAAAAATTGTTTCCACGTCAAAAATGAGGAACAAAATTGCGAACAGATAATAACCAACTGTGTATTGGAGCCATGCATCGCCAATTGTTTCAATACCACATTCATATGGTTCGAATTTTGCATCATTCTTTGAAGTCGGGGGAACATAACTGGAGAAAACCATGGCAAGTCCCACTAGGGATACAGCCGCCAGAAAAAATACTAAAAGTGCACTACTTTCCATATTCTAATTTTTAAACTAACTCGGTTGGTTGTAATTATTACAGACCTTTTGTATTTTGGATTTGAAGCGGCAAATGTATCAATTTAAACAATTCACAATTCCCTTTCATGTATTTTTTTTAACAAACCCGGCAATTACCCGCTATTTATACTCAATATAAATTTAGAAAATGAGCGTAGAATATGCTTATAATAAAATACATGCACACATACAGTTTAGTAAATACTATTCCTGATCAGCCACAAAATGTATAAAAATCCTGCTGGGAATTTACGCACATCACCGAAAGATCTTCTGATTTACTAATTACTTTTCGTTCAGTCAATCCAAGCATCGAATCCACGATTGTCGGTTTAAAACTTGCAGCAACAATCAACATTGCAGTTTTCAGTCCAAGCGCATGTTGAAGCGCAGATTTTTGCAATTTCCAGGTTGGTGCATGGCTTTCAATGACCTGAAATGGAAACCTGAACTTCCCATAGAGTCTTTTGATAGAGAAAATATTATCAGTTACAACTTTCTGATCGGCTTTCCATCCTTCATCAGCAATAAAAATATCAATCATTGCACCATTGTGTCTGCCCAGGTAACTGGCCCACAAAGCCATGTCTTTGCTCTTTTTCATATAACCAACCGGAACAATGATTCTCTTGTAGATCTGATCAATGTTTGCTTTTGCGGAGACGAACAAAAACGGGAATAACGCATATTGCAATTCCGGCAAAAGTTGCGGGACAGAAACTTTATGCGCCACTAGTACCAAACATTCATATAACTCTGCCAGTTGTGTCAGACTTTCTTTAATAGGCTGATCTTTCACAAAATATTTAACGGTAAGCGTTGACATCAATGGCGAAATTTTAGATGCCACTCCTCTGATACGCGCTTCAGCCATTTCAATATTTTCATGAATCCTTTTATCTAACAGGTGAAACAGACAAAGCTCTTTCTTTAAAGTTATTGCAATCATCATTCCGTGAATAATTGCATCATCCATCCCCTCCGAAAAGTTGCACCAGACAAATATCTTCTGTTCTCCGTTTTCCATCGCCCAAAATTAGAAAATAAAAGAAGGTAATTTGACAATTGCATAATTCGGCAATTCGACAATTGAAGATGAGAAGGGAAGATAGTGGGAAGATGGGAAGAATAAAATCTGACAACCCGACAATTGGCAATTATTCACTGCCCTGAAGGGGCCGAATATCAATAACCCCGGGTGAGTGAACGAAGAGAGCGTAACCCGGGGAAGCAATGAGTATTAAGAATAAGGCGCATCTACAAATGTTAATTGAAGTATTTCCGCCATATGCGCTGCAAGTTGAAACTTCTATATCAATGCCTTTTGATTCATCGCCTTCTTTCTTTTCTTTTTTCTTCACGTATTGATTCTTCTCATTTGTAATTGTCTAATTTTCCAGTACGTTTGATTTCGGAAAAACGAATCGGATAGAAAAATCATGTTAAACAGACAATTACTGGCTCCCGAAAGTATCGTCGTCATTGGAGCATCCAATAATATCACCAAGCCTGGAGGTAAAATCCTTAAAAACCTCATTGAACACGAATACAAAGGACAGTTGTTTGCATTTAATCCAAATGATATCAATGTACAGGGAGTCACAACATTTAATAGCTTTGATGATCTGCCTGAAATTGATTTGGCTATTCTTGCTATATCAGCTAAAAGCTGTCCGGAAATGGTTGAGAAACTTGCAGTACAAAAGAAGGTGCGTGCGTTTATTGTGATTTCCGGTGGATTTAGCGAAATGGGGCCGGAAGGTGAAATCCTTGAAAAACAAATGACTGCCAGTGTAAATAAAACCGGTGGATGTTTGATCGGACCCAATTGCATCGGAATGCTGACACCCAACTATGCGGGTGTTTTTACAACACCAATACCCAAACTTGAAAGCTGTGGTTGTGATTTTGTATCCGGATCAGGTGCAACGGCTGTATTTATTATGGAATCGGCGATCCCGAAAGGATTGCACTTCTCGCGTGTGATCTCTGTGGGGAATTCTGCACAGATTGGTGTCGAAGAAGTGTTGGAATACTGGAATCAAAACGACGAAGAGGAATCTTTTTCGCGAATCAAACTATTATATATTGAGTCGATCAGCAATCCCGATAAATTTCTTTACCATGCGCGGTCACTCGTAAACAAAGGATTCAGATTAGCGGCGATAAAAGCCGGCAGTTCGCAGGCAGGTAGCCGTGCCGCTTCATCGCATACGGGTGCATTGGCCAATTCTGATTCGGCTGTCGAGGCACTATTCCGCAAAGCGGGAATTGTACGCTGTTACGGAAGGGAAGAATTGACCACCGTGGCCGGAATTTTCATGAACAAGAAGCTCGAAGGGAAAAATATGGCCATCATCACGCATGCAGGCGGACCGGCGGTGATGCTGACCGATGCACTTGAGGCTGGAGGATTGAATATCCCGCATCTTGCAGACTCTCCTGCAAAAGACCAGCTCCGTAAAAAACTGTTCGCAGGTTCATCTGTTGAAAATCCCGTAGACTTTTTGGCTACCGGAACGGCTGAGCAATTGGGTGATATTATTGATGCGTGTGAAAATGACTTCAAAGAAATAGATGGAATGGCCGTTATCTTCGGCAGTCCCGGACTTACTTCTGTAAAAGATGTTTATGAGGTACTCAATCAAAAGATGAAAACGTGCAAAAAGCCGATCTATCCTATTTTACCTTCCGTAATGAATGTAAAGAAAGACCTGGCCTATTTTTTATCACATGGAAATGTTAACTTTCCGGATGAAGTGCTGCTTGGGCGTGCATTAACACGTGTTTACAGAACTCCTGCCCCATCCGATGAAAGCATTATGCTTGAAGGAGTAGATGTTCCGAAGATCAGGCGTATTATTGAAAGTTGTGAAACAGGACAGTTGCCTCCCGATAAAATTCATGCATTATTGCTTGCCGCATCGATCCCCTATGTAAAAGAAAAAGTAGTTACTACTGATGAGGAAGCCATTGAGGCTGCTCGTGAGATTGGATTTCCATTGGTAATGAAGGTGGTGGGACCGATTCATAAGACAGACGTGGGCGGTGTTTCACTCAATATCCGATCAGAGGAGTCTGTAAAATTAGAATTTACCCGGATGATGACGATTCCTGAAACTACGGCAGTGCTCATTGCTGAACAGGCGCAGGGTACAGAATTATTTCTGGGTGCTAAATACGAACCTAAATTTGGACATGTGATTCTTTGCGGGATTGGGGGGATTTTTGTGGAGGTATTCAAAGATGTTACATCTGGACTTGCCCCGCTTTCATTTGATGAAGCGCTATCGATGATCCGGAACCTAAGGGCTTATCCCATTATTAAAGGTTACAGGGGAAATCCAGGTGTCGACCGAACGAAATTTGCTGAAATCATCGTCCGTTTATCTTCAATGCTCCGCTTTGCAACTGAAATTAAAGAAATGGACATTAATCCATTATTGGGTAGCGGTAATAAAATTGTGGCGGTGGATGCCAGGATTACAATTGAGAAGTGAAATATTAAGAAAAATCTTGTGGTTAGATTTAAATTGTTTTTGAACTGTAAATCAATTTTTCAATAATTATATATATTTCTTCAATAATTAAGCAGAAGCGATTTTCTATATTTAAAAGATCGCTTCTGCTTTTTTATTTCTGTCTTTATACTTCTGCATGCAATCTTATGCCGATTCGCTTTCTTTCACCGGCTCCTCTTCAGTAATATCTTTTCCGTTCGGGGTCAATGCATGGTATTTACTTCGGAGTTCATCCATATTTTTAAAGAGCGAAAGAACCGATTCAGACGGGGTAAAATTAGCAGCCTGTTCAATGGCCTTGCAAAACTCGGTGTAGGAGTCGCAAAGAGTGCTTTTTTGCGCTGTGGCCGATTCGTCCGGAAGATCAGCACCTTCACTCATACGAAGTATATATAGCTCATCATAAGCATTGTTAGCGGCTTCAAGCTCTTTAAGCATGTTGTCAATCCCAATATTTAATGCGACTGATTGTAGTTCGCTTTTACTGTTATACTTTCCGAACATTTCTGATAAAAGCGCGGTTTCTGTATTCAAAGGTTTGGTTTCCAGATCCCAATATGGCTTAAAAAAATATTCAAGCGTCTTGGCAAATGCTTTCTTTTTAGCGTCGCGTCCTTTAAGATGCAAAGAAATGTTTCGTTTGATTTCGCCAAAGCGTTCGTTACGATCGTTGTCTGCAAGTAATAATTTTTCAGTCAATGCACTCTTGCGTTGTTTCTTCACCACTTGCTGATACTTTTCAAAATCAATGATCAACTGATTTAATGTTGCCACGCATAAGTCGCTTAAATTAGATTTTACCGCAACTGCAGAAAAAAGTGTGGATTTAACCAATCCAAAGAGATTCTCAACCGATAAACGGAAGATGTACAAAATAGAAAATGTTAACTTTTTCATAAAACTTACCTTTAAAGAATTAATATTTGGGTTAAAAACAAAATATTTCTTTTAAACTCTTTTCAAGCAAATCGGGCATTTGCAACAGTCAAAATCTCCGGAATTCTCCGGTTGTGGTCGTTGATTTTTGTCTGCGGGAACAAAACTCATCTGCCGGAATCATTGACAATTGTTTGTTAGATAAATTATCGTCCGCCGTAACCCAAAATAATTGTTCACGATATAAAAACTCGTCTGCCGGATGCAAAAACAATTGTTCGTGTTATAAAACATCGTCTGCCGGAGATTCAAACAATTATTTGTGATATAAAAAACCAATTGTCCGAATCTTTGAGATTAGTTTGACCTGTCAATGCCTTTCAACAGGAAATTTTTACCATGGGTGAAAACCGGGCGATTATTTGCCTGAATAACCATCCTAAATTAAAGAACGATGTAAACAGATGAAAAAGCGGAGTGTCTTAAATAAGAGTAGTCTATGGATGAGAATATGACTTAAATATACCGAAATATTTTTATTTGGGAAGGATTTTGAAAAAATATTTTAAGATAACTGAAAATATTTTTGGAATCTATAAAAACAAACGAATTTCGGTCAAGAATAAAAAGATATAGGAACTAATTATCTTTCATTATTTGAAAAATAATTTGGGAAATAAGGATTACCACAGAGAAAAAAGGTTAAACTTTCTGTTAAAGTGTTTGCTGCACTTGTTTATTTTGGTACCGGTCCTGCATTTTCAGTTCCACGAAATCGGTATCAAAGGGATAGGATGCATTTGGAGGATTCAAATAGTCAAGTTTAATTTTAATTCCTCGCTTTTGGAAGCTTAATAACTGATCAATCATATTCTTCTTATGCGCGTAAGAACTGAGAAAGAATTCGAAAACACATTCTTTATCCTGTTTATCAACAACCGTGATAAAATTCTGAGTGCCCTTTCCCCATGATTTCCAATATGACTTATATCCGTAATAATATAAACGGATTGCAACTATCTCCTGAATGTTGTATACAATTGATTCAGATAGCTGGTTGATTGTAACTTTTTCGTCCGTCATTTTGACACCTCCAATCGTTTTGAAACTAAAACTATTCTGGAGAATCATGACAAGAGCACCATTAAGGATGAATAAAAGATTAAGCCACAAAAACGGTTTATGATACTGTCCAAACCATTCCGTCAAATAATCTCTTTCTAAAATATCCTTCGGAGCTAAAATAAAAACCACAATACTGGCAATCGCATACAAAATCATCGAAATCACGCCATAGGGTTTCCTTCTCCAGTTAATTGTTTTGACAATTTGTGCTTCAAAATTCATTTTGGTTTGCGTTAGTCTTGTTATTATTCAGGTTATGGTGATTGATTAAGCGAATCAGATTGCTTTTCAATATCAAAGGAAATAATAAATAATCATAATTACAAACCCTTTATAATGAAAGTTAGTGAGTTGTGTGCTTATTTCGAATAATGCAAGGGCTATTTGATTGAATGGACTGGTTTATACTGAAACCTTTCGGGCCAGGTTTGTAATTGTTTCAACCAGATTTGAAATGGAACCATATTACGCTACTTTTACGGCTAACAATTAAAGGTATAAACGTAACAAAAACCAAGCACATGCCAATTATAAGTTTTGGGAAATATGTAGATGGAATTAATTATAAAGTGCTGAATGAACGCCAGGTAAGAGGAAGTGCAGGCATCATGTTCCTGTTCGCACTTATAGCCTCTATCAATGGGCTTATCCTAAAGAACTATTCCGTCATTCCCTATATCAGCGGATTTTTATTGTTTTCTTTTTCGATTGCCGTATTAATTAATCCGAAATATTCACCTACAATGCTTATCGCATCTGTTTTTGTGAGGAAACAAACGCCTCTTTATATTGGCGCTGTTCAGAAGAGGTTTGCCTGGAGTTTAGGAATGGCATTATCAGGTGCTATTTTTGTGATGTCAATATTTCTCCTAACAGACGCATCGTATTTTACACCGATTTGCCGGCTATGCATCCTATGTTTGATTCTGCTATACCTGGAAACTGCCTTTGGAATTTGTGTTGGATGTAAATTATACTTCCTATCTATTAGAATGAAATTATTGAAAGAGCCCGCAGTGCGGCCGAATTGCATGGGTGATGCATGTGAAGTATAAGTATTTTTGGCAATTGAGGCTGAAGTTTGTTGCATCTTATAATGATTATCCATCACTATAAGAATGTTAATCCAATCTTTCGGTTTAGTCCCTTTTCAAATATTCGAATCAATGTTGAAAGCTGAATATTCCCTTTCGCATTCTCAATTCGAGAAATATAACTTTTTTTTGTTCCTGATCTCTCAGCTAACTGTTCCTGTGTCATATTAGATTCTTTTCTTGCTTCCTTAAGCATTTCACTCACAATGAACATTTGTGATCTTTCTTCATATGTATTCCGACTTTCGGTTCCAATTTTACCGTGTTCTCTTTCGATCAATTCGTCGAAAGTCTTTACGCCTTTATAATCTGTCATTTTTTTGATTTTTTAAGTTTTTAAGTTCAAAATACTCAACCATTAATCGCATTGCTCTTTCAATTTCTCCCTTTGGGGTCTTTTGTGTTTTCTTCTGAAAGCCATTAAACAAAACTACTAAGCGTCCTTCATCAAAACAGCAAAAAACCCGATATATATTAGATTGATATTCAATTCGTATCTCAAATAGTCCATCGTATCCAATTATAGGTACAAGAAATTTCTCAGGTACCCTTTCAACCTGCTTTATCAATTCGAAGACATATTGAATTTTAGATTTTACCTTGACGTCAAGATCTTTATAAAAATCCAAAAAATATTCTGCGTGAAATATAATTTGTCTTGCCATTCGTCAAAGTTATCTTAAAAGTTATCTAATTCAAAATATTTCAGTCAGAAACTTCAATAGGAAACAAATAAATTCAGAAATATATCTTTCCTTTTGAAAATAAATGTTCTTCATATAAGCGCAAAAAAAGGGAGCCGGTTAAAGCTCCCTTTTTATATATTCAATGACTGATCAGTTATCTTACAATCAGTTTGAAATTCTCATCTTCAAAATATTTTGCAAATTCGAGGTCTGTTCTTGCCAAAGCTTTGTAAGCCTCATCTTTTTTGATGGCGTTGCCAAGATTTTCATACATCATACTTGTCTTTGCGGTACGCGCACCGACAATTGCCTTCAAATAAGAAATACGTCCAGACTCAATCGGAGCTGCGTTTAATGTACGCAATGCACCATTGTTGTCATTATTCAGCAACTGGGCCAAAGCACGATTAGCAGGACTCCCCGTTTCGTCGGTGAAGTATTTGGTGGCAGTTTCATATTGTCCCTGCATAATTTTAACGATTCCAAGATTATCGCTTACTTCTTTGCCGGCTCCTGTTGCAGCGCCAAAAAGTTCTTCTGCCTTCGCAAGATTTTTCTTTTTGAGTTCAACGCATCCAAGGTTATTCTGTACAATCGGATTTTTAGGATCCAGTTTATCAGCCTTTTCAAAGTTAACAGCAGCGCCATCCAAATCATCAAGTTCCAAAAGAACACTACCCAGGTTGTTATAACCTCTCCAGTCATCAGAATAGATCTTTGTAAAATTGGTATAAATCGTTTTTTGAACCTGTGGGTTATTTGTAAGTGTAGCGGCATAAAGCAACTCAGCCTGATTCAGTTTCGATGGATCGTTGATAGCCAAGGCACTGATTTCTTCGTCTGTGCGTCCAACAAGGTCAACCGAAGCGGTGATTTTGGAGCGACGAAGTTTTGGTAAAATTTCGCTGGCAACAGCTGAGAATGCAGAGGAGAGATTTTTAATCTCGCGTTCGCGAACTTCAGGATCGGTATACATTGAAAGTACACGAAGAATCAGCTCTTTATCCTGAATAGTAGATTTCTCCATCAACTCTTTAAAACCATCCCAATCTTCGGGTGTATATTTGGCAGTAAGATCAGTCTTTACTTTGTTTTTGTTCAGATCTTTTTCAACAACCTTAGTGGCGGAACCTTCACGCTTCTCAGAAAGTTTAGTATTGAGGTCTAATTTACCATCCGGTGATGCATAAGCCGAAACTTCAACACCTTTCAATTCTTTACGGTCTGCTTTGTAAGCGTCCGAAATGTACTGACTAAGTTGTTTGATCTCTTCTTTTGACATCTCCTGTCCCCGAACTTCCGAGCTATTAATTAAATAGATAAGGTCTGCAACATACTTTTCAGGAACAATTCTTTGAAATTTGTCAATTGAAGCATCGTAAACACCAGTTGTGTTTTTGCTTTTCTGAAATCCAAGGATGGAGAACGGGCTGTTATCCACGAGTGTAGAGGTAGCAATAACACCTTTCGCCAATTTAATCGGATCAAAATCGAGCGAATTTCGGCCCATCGTTGCACGAATCTTTAATACAAGTTCCGACTTACGCATGGCATATTCGAATGGAATTGAACCTTTGTAAGTGACGCTTCCGCCATCATTAAAGCTAATCGCTTTGTAGTTGGCCTTAACCTTCTCTCCCTGAAGGTAGAAAGGCTCATAGAATCTTTCACCTTCTGGTGTAACGATAGTAGGTGTTGCTATAAATGTTGCTTTTTTCAGAAAATATTTCTCAGGAATGCGACCCTGTAATACAAAATCAACTGTGCCATTGTTCGTTTCAAGCGTTTCAGGCACCACCGAATAACTCATTTTCCCGGCATTTTTTTTCATTTTTTTCAGGGAAGCGCAGCCAGTTAGAACAGCTATGCCCAAAATGAATAAAACCAAATAATTGAATTTAAAGCTTCTCATTACAATAATCTATTAATGAAATAATTGACAGTTTTTATTTGCTATACACGCAAAACTACTATCTTTTAACGTTACAGAAAAACGATTTAAGCTATTTTAACCGTTTAAAATCTCGCGACTAATGCCGTTTGGATACTTCTTTTCGAATATCAACGCTTTAACAAGCTGATAATGCCTCTTATTCTTAACAAAATCAATATTTGAAGTATCAATGATCAGAACCGGGAAATCGTTTTGTTGCGAGAAAAAGTTAAAATAGCCTTCTTTGATGGTTCTGAGGTAGCCAGCTTCTATTGATTGTTCGTAGTCGCGGCCTCGCAGACGGATATTTTCGATCAGTTTATTTTCAGGTATGTGCAAATAAACGTATAGATCAGGTTTTGGCAAACGTTCGTAAATGATATCGAAAAACTTCCGGTATAGGTTATATTCATCGGGTGCAAGTGTGTTTTGTGCAAAGATCAGCGATTTCATAAAATAATAATCCATGATTGTGAGTTCATGAAAAAGATCGCGGCTTGCCAGGTCATTTTTTAATTGTGAGTAGCGCTCAGCCAAAAAGGAGAGCTCGAGTGGAAATGAATATTTTGCCGGGTCGCTGTAAAACTTGGGTAAAAACGGATTGTCAGAGAATCCCTCCAGAATTAGTTTACTGTTTAAATCAGCGCTTAGCATGGTCGCCAGGGTTGTCTTACCCGCCCCAATATTACCCTCAATCACAAGATAATCAATACTCATAAAATGTTTTTCTATCAGTGTCGAATATACAACAAAATGTCGTTAACAAAAAAATGCCCGGGCTATCCAGGCATTTTTAAAACTATTTTTTATTGATTGGGTTTTTTAAGAGAGTGACTATGAGTAGGTTCTCTTGGCTCTCGTGGTTCATTCCGCTCGGGGCGCGAACCACGATCACTGTTTCCACCTTCGGCATAACCTTCAGGTTTTGGAAGTAAAGCTTTACGCGAAAGTTTAAGTTTTCCTGAACGCTGATCAACTTCAAGTAATTTAACCTCAACAATATCACCCACTTTCAACACACTTTCAGGATTTTCGATCCGTTTCCAGTCGATTTCTGAAACATGCAAAAGACCTTCTTTACCGGGCATAATCTCAATGAAAGCACCAAACTGAACGATTGACTTCACTTTACCTTTGTAGATTTCTCCAACTTCGGGAAGTGATACGATCGCACGAATGCGTGCAATAGCAGCATCGATTGAATCTTTATCAGGAGCACTGATCTCAATACGACCCTGATCTTCTATTTCTTCGATTGCAATTGTTGCTTTTGTATCTGCCTGAATCTGTTGGATAATTTTTCCACCTGGTCCAATAACCGGCCCGATCATGTCCTTAGGAATCATCATCGTTACAATCCTTGGAACATTTGGTTTGTAATCTTCGCGAGCTTCGCTGATCACTTCCAGAATTTTACCTAGAATATGTGCTCTGCCCTCTTTGGCCTGCTG
Organism: Mariniphaga sp.; assembly: GCA_025355585.1. Classification (GTDB taxonomy): domain Bacteria; phylum Bacteroidota; class Bacteroidia; order Bacteroidales; family Prolixibacteraceae; genus JAAFHB01. The sequence continues at coordinate 12,150 of JANXZJ010000029.1, forward strand.
TAATGCTTTTGACATTACTTCATATGACAAACCTTCGACTTTGATGTCCATCTGGGTTGCTGTGATACCTTTTGTTGTTCCGGTCACTTTGAAGTCCATATCTCCCAGGTGATCCTCGTCTCCAAGAATATCGGAAAGGACTGCAAATTTATCAGAGCCTTTATCAGTAATCAAACCCATCGCGATTCCGGAAACCGGACGTTTCAGGTGTATACCGGCATCAAGCATTGCCATGGTCCCCGCGCAAACAGTTGCCATTGACGAAGAACCATTCGATTCAAGAATGTCAGAAACGACGCGAACGATATAAGGAAATCCTTCAGGGATCATTTTTTTCAATGCGCGGTGTGCCAGATTTCCATGTCCGATTTCGCGGCGCGAAAGTCCACGTGGAACTTTTGCTTCGCCGGTACTGAACGATGGGAAGTTATAATGCAATAGAAAGCGTTCGCGACCTTTAAAAGTAACATTGTCAATGATTTTCTCATCCATCTTGGTACCTAAAGTAACGCTGGTCAGTGACTGTGTTTCTCCACGCGTGAAGATCGCCGAACCGTGAGAACCTGGCAAATAGCCAATTTCACCCCAGATCTGCCTGATTTGTGTAGTAGAACGTCCGTCAAGACGAATGCCGTCATCAAGGATCATGCGGCGCATTGCCTCTTTCTCCACATCATGATAATACCTCGAAATCAAACCCTTGTTAACTTCTGAAGATTCTTTTCCTTCGCTGTATGTAACAATGAAATCTTCTTTTATGTGAGCAAAAGAACTATAACGCAGGTGTTTATCTGTGATCAATGAACGGGCTGTATCGTAAGCCTTCTGGTAAGTTGCCTTCCAGATCGCCTCGCGAAGAACTTCGTCATTTTGTTCGTGACAATACTCACGTTTCACAACGCCAACTTCTGCGGCAAGTTCATTCTGTACCTGGCAATGAATTTTGATGTTTTCATGGGCGAATTTGATGGCGTCAAGCATTTCTTCTTCCGAAACCTCATCCATTTCTCCTTCAACCATCATTATATTGTCGTATGATGCCCCAACCATAATGTCAATGTCGGCACTGGCAAGTTGTTCTGCCGATGGGTTGATCACAAATTTACCACCGATACGGGCCACACGGACTTCAGATATCGGACCATTGAACGGAACATCAGAAACGGCGAGAGCAGCAGATGCAGCTAATCCGGCCAGGCAATCTGGCATTTCGTTTTTTCCTGATGAAATCAGAGCAATCATTACCACAGTTTCTGCGTGAAAATTATCCGGGAATAAAGGGCGCAAAACCCTGTCAACCAAACGGGCAGTCAGGATCTCATCATCCGATGGACGAGATTCTCTTTTCATAAATCCGCCAGGGAACCTTCCAGCCGCCGAGAATTTTTCGCGATAGTCAACCGATAGTGGCATAAAATCTACATTTTCGGCAGCTTCTTTTGCAGATACCACAGTAGCAAGCAACATGGTATCACCCATTTTTACTACAACCGATCCGTCAGCCTGCTTTGCCAGCTTACCGGTTTCGATGCTAATCGTACGGCCATCGCCCAGATCAATTGTCTTACTAACAGCTTTGTACATAATTTAAAAATAAATTTATTAATACTATGAATAAATGGGTGGGGCTTTAAATATTTAAAAAAAAGGCAATTCGTAAATTGCCTTTTTAGGTAGTTCGTTATTTACGAAGATTGAGTTCTTTGATCAATGACCGGTAACGTTCAATGTCTTTTCTTTTGAGGTAATCGAGCAATGCACGACGTTTGCCTACTAATCCGATCAGCGCACGTTGTGTT
>JANXZJ010000031.1 GCA_025355585.1 Mariniphaga sp.
TTTTTTACCTTTTAACTTAATTTGAGCACAATACTTTGCCCACGTTGTATTTTTGAACCGGCTCTCACCGATTGTGATTTAACCTTTCCACGACCACGTACTGACACCCTCATTCCGTTGTTTTCGAGCAGAAAAACGGCATCAGTGGCCCCCATTCCCCTCACATTGGGTACAGTTCCTTTTTCAACTTCACGATTATTGAGTTCGAGACCATCTTCATCGGGCTTGGCTTCCACCCAATCGGATTTAGTGAAAGCAAAACCGTTAAGTATATCCAATTCATCCAGGACATTGGCAATGTCTTTCTTTCGGCCGGCTGTAATCCCCGGAATATCGTTTTCAATTTTGGCAACAGGCAAGTTAACGTCTTCGTCAAGTCCTAACTGATAAGCGTATACGTAGTCTGAAATCATTCTGAATACGGGGCCGGCCACTGAGCCACCGTAATAATTGCCCCCTTTGGGATCATTGATCACAACAATGCACGAGTATTTTGGATCATCGGCCGGAAAGTAACCGGCGAATGAAGATTGGTATATTTTCTGTCCGCCATGGCTATAACCCTCTTTGTTATTGGCAACAAGCGATGTTCCGGTTTTTCCGGCAATTTTGTAGAACTTTGTCTGTAAAGCTTTTGCCGTTCCGTTAGTAACAACCCCTTCAAGCATTGCACGTGCCATTCGTAACGTTTTGGCAGAACAGATTGACCATATCAATTTTTCTGTACCAATTTTCTCCCGGGTTGTTCCGTTTTCAGTAACCCCTTTCACCAGCCTTGGCTTCATCATCGTTCCGCCATTTGCAACTGCATTATAAAAGGTGAGTGTTTGAAGCGGCGTAACTTTTAATTCATACCCAAATGATAACCAAGCCAATGATACACCGGACCATAATTTGTCTCCCGGTGTCCGGATATAAGGTTTGGCTTCACCCTGAATTCCAAGTTTGAGCTCTTCCAACATGCCAAGTTTGCCAATCCTTTTGACAAAGTCTTTTGCATTACCATCATAGCTTTGTGTAATCAGTTTGGCAAGTCCCACATTTGAAGATAATTCAAATGCCCTTTTGGCTGTAATCTTGCCGTGTCCGGGTCCACCCTGCTTATATTCGCTGTCTTTGATCTCTTCACCTTTGTATTTCCATAACCCGTTTCCAGTGTCAACAATTGTGGAAGTATCTATTTTCCCGTCGTCGAAGGCTGCCATTAAGGATGCCAGTTTAAAAGTTGAGCCGGGTTCGGAACAACCAGCATTTCCGATGGCATAATTCTGATATCCGCCCATTAACTGACCGCTGCTATTCCGGCCAAAATTTGCAATTGCCTTAATATCACCCGTTTTTACTTCCATTAGGATCGCAGTGCCATAGGCAGCCCTTGTCTTCTCCATTTGCAGTTTGAGAGCGTAGGTAACCTGGTCCTGCATTTTGACATCGAGCGTTGTAATGATGTTCTTTCCATCTTCCGGGTCGTCCTTGCTGATAATGAACCATCGCCCCGACATATTTTGCTTAACGGCCACGCCATCTTCGCCTTTCAACTCTTTCTCGAAAGATTTTTCAAGACCAAATGCACCGGCATTACCGGTCGACCCTTCCGTTTCACTTTTAGTCAGTTTTCCCAGGGTTCTCATTGCAAGGTTTCCGGATGGATACACCCTTTCGTCTTCCTGCTCGGGCATTAATCCCCCCTTATTTCGGCCCCTGCGAAGAATAGGGAATTTTTTAATCTCCTGTAATTCAGCATAGGAAACCTTGTGCGGGGTAAGCAGGAAATAATGTTTTTGTTGTGCAAAAGCTCTTTTTAATTCTGCACGGTAAGTTCTTGCTGATTTGTCGCGTAAAAACCTGGAAAGACAATACGCAAGCGAATCAACTTCTTTGTAAAAGAACTTGGACAGGCCAGGAGCTCCAAGATCCATTCGCAATTCGTAAAAAGGAACCGATGTCGCCAGCGGACTGCCATCTGCAGCACAGATATCGCCACGTCTTGCGGCCAGGGCAAACTCCTTAATATCTAATTTCTGGGCTTCCCGGTCCCATCTGGGTAAGTGCTGAATAATGAAAACACGCACAATTATATAGATACAGAAGAGCACAATGACGGCATACACCAGTCCAAATCGTGTCAATATTGCTTTTCTGATCTCCATGTTAATCTTTATCTACATATATTTTTCGGGGAGGCTCTTTCGAGGTCTCCAGGTCTAAACCACTTTTTTTAACCCGATCCATAATTACAGAGTTACGGCCAAGTCGGACTACGTCGGCAGCGATGGATATCGATTTTGAACGTAATTCGATCAGGCTATCTTCCAATGCCGTCATTTCGCGGATCACCTTCTCTGATTTATATCGCACTGTAATATTGGTTAATAGCATCAGAAAGATCATGAACATTAAAATTCTGTTCCGGCGAAACCATTCGCTTTCGAAGAACCTGCCGTTGAGCACTTCCCTGACCGTGACCTTTTTTTTCCTTTTTGCTGCGACCATTATCGTTTTTCTGCAATTCTTAATTTTCCGCTTCTCGCCCTTGGGTTCAAAGCAATTTCCCTGTCACCCGGTATAATTATTTTCCGGTTGATCAACTCAAACGGCGAAGAACGGTTGCCAAAAAAATCGTTCTCCTGCACACCGTCAATCCGACCCGAGCGCATAAAGTTTTTTACAATACGGTCCTCAAGCGAATGGTACGACAACACGACTAACCTGCCTCCCGGTTTCAACAGATCGGTTGTGCTTTCGAGAAAATCGCTGAGAACACCTATTTCGTTATTCACTTCAATCCTTAAGGCCTGAAAAACCATTGCGAGGTATTTCTTCTCGATTTTGACAGGGACGCAAGGCGCAATAACCTTCAGAAACTGACTCGTCGAAGTGATTGGTTCATTCGATCGGGCTGCAGTAATGAGAGATACCAGGTGTCTCCAGTTCTTTATCTCTCCGTATTCCTGGAAGATTGTCCAAAGTTGTGCCTCATCGTATTCGTTGATGACTTTGGCTGCATCGAGAGCGGCTGACTGGTTCATCCGCATGTCGAGGTTTCCTTCGAAACGGAAAGAAAATCCTCGGTCGGGAACATCAAAATCGTGCGACGATACACCAAGATCTGCCAGTATACCATCCACTTTGTCGATTTGATAATAGCGTAAAAAATGACGGATGTATTTGAAATTATGACGGATAAAGATCAAACGATCGTCATCTGCAAGATTACCCTTTACATCTACATCCTGATCAAAGGCGATCAGTTTTCCATCTCCCAGTTTTTCAAGGATCTTTGCGGAGTGACCGCCTCCGCCGTACGTCACATCGACATAAATACCGCCAGGTTGAATGTTCAACCCTTCAATACTTTCTTCAAGCAATACTGGTACATGATATTCGTCCATGTGATCAATGTTTTAGACATTAAAAGCTTTCCATCGGACCACCAAGCAACTCTTTGTATAATCTTGCATAGTCATCATCACTAAGCCGCGATGCCTGATGGCGAGAGGGTTCCCACAATCTCATCCTGGAACCCTGACCTGTAAAGACAGCCTCTTTGGTGATTCCTGCATATTCAAGCATTTCATCGGGGATATTTAACCGCCCGTTTTCAGCCATACTAACTTTGACAATTTCCTCGTAGTAACGCGAGAGCATTTTACTCTGAATGGGATCGTCCGGGTTCAGCCGGCGACGTAATTTGTCAACTTTTGCCAGCCATGTTGAATGGGGATATACATTCAAACACTTATCGTAGACATCTTTTTCGACCACAAACAATGGCTCAAGCGCATCCCCCATCTCCTTTTTAAAGGGAGAGGGCAACACCACGCGGCCTTTACCGTCCAGAGTTACAGGGTATATGTTCGAAAATGAAACCATCTGAATATAGCTTTCCAATAGTATGTAAAAATAGTAGTTTTACACATCATGACAAAATCTGACACTTTATTCCACAAACAACTTCTCAACACATTGTTGATAAACATTGAAAAAACTGTTGATAACCAGAGAATATGTGTTTATAAGTCAGTCGAAAAATAAATTTCAAAGTCAAATAAAGCCTACAGATAAAGGGAAACTGCAAAAAAAGAGATGTAATTTCACTTAATAATGCAATTGTAAATAAAAATTCAGAATTATACGATTTATTGGGAAAATAATACTTTCAGTCGGTAACTTGTTTGTCTGCTTACCTCTTTAATGAAAAGTCAGGTGGAACAAACTGGTTAATGTTAGCATTCGGCCCAAAGAAACCATCCAACCAAGCCACCAACAGCAGCTGGTTTGGTTCAATTCTTAAGACAGGATAATTATTCCGTTGGACCTTATCATTACAGAACCTTTTTTTATTTTACTTTGGGGGAAAATAAACCAGAATAGCAGGTATGGAAAGCGAAAAGGATGCATCTCTCCTCAAACCAATTGTTTTAAGGGAACTGATTGCGGAAAAAAATTCAAAGTTAGCAGCCAGAATACCTGGATTTGTTTACGGATTGATGAATCGGTTACTTCATATCAGGGAGATCAACGAAATAATAAGAAGATACGGACATCTGAAGGGTGTCCCTTTTATAGCGTCTGTTCTTCAGTATTTTGATGTAAAGGTTGAGTTAAACGGCGAAGAAAATCTTCCGGCTTCGGGTCAATATATCTTTGCATCGAACCATCCTTTGGGCGGTTTCGACGGACTAATGCTGATTAAGGCTGTATCGGACCGCATGGGAAAATCGTTTTTCCTGGTCAGAGATGAGCTTACAAAAATACCGCCACTTGCTGAACTTTTTATCCCAATCAATAAATTTGGAGATCAGCGACGTTCTGCCAGTCTCATCAATGAGGCATATGACTCAGATAGTCAGATTCTTATTTTTCCGGCAGGATTAGCTTCACGCAAGATCAAAGGTAAAATTATTGATTTAACCTGGCAAAAGCATTTTATTCAGAAATCAGTGGAGCACCACCGCGATGTTATTCCGGTCCATATAAACGGAAAAAACTCCTGGTTTTTCTATTGGCTGGCCAATTTCCGTAAAATGATTGGAATCCGCATAAACCTCGAAATGTTCCTGCTATCCGACGAATTATTTAAAAACAGAGGTAAGACGTTTGTAATCAGTTTCGGAAAACCGATCCCCTGGAGCCGTTTCGATCGCACTAAATCGTCTGTTGAGTGGGCCGGAATTGTGAAAGAAATTGTATATGAGATGACTGCTAAACCGAATAAATAGCTTTTGAGGGAATATTCGTAGTTAATTATTGTTATTTTTGAAGCATCAATTCAATTGTTTGAAAAATGAAGGAAATAATTCCTCCCGTGTCAAGGGAGCTGATCGAAGCAGAGCTTACCGCAGATAAATTTCACAGGAAAACGAATAAGGCTGATAACGAAATATACATACTTACTTATCACGATTCACCAAATATAATGCGTGAAATCGGACGGTTAAGGGAGTTAACCTTTCGGTCTGCAGGCGGTGGAGTTGGCGAAGAGGTGGATATCGATCATTATGACACAAGGGTTGAACATCCATATAAACAATTAATTGTGTGGGATCCAAGCCGGCACGAGATATTGGGCGGTTACAGATACATCCATTGCAAAGGTCTGCCCCGCGACAAAAACGGGGAGGTTCCATTGGCAACTTCCCATCTCTTTCATTTTTCAGATGAGTTTATCGACGATTACCTTCCCTATGTGATTGAGTTGGGTCGTTCATTCGTGCAGCCTGATTATCAATCGAGTAAAGCAGGAGCGAAAGCACTTTTTGCACTCGACAATCTTTGGGACGGATTGGGTGCCCTGATGATTGATTACCCGGATATCAGGTATTATTTTGGGAAGGTGACAATGTATACACAATACGACCAGAATGCACGAAATCTGATACTTCATTTTTTCGAAAAATATTTTCCTGATCCCGACAAATTAGTTCGCCCCATTAAGCCGATGCCTTACAATGCAGATTCGATACGGATTGCTGAACTGTTTTCAGGGAAAAGTTACGATGATGCCTATAAAATTCTTTCAGCTGAGGTTCGAAAGAACGGAGAAAATATCCCTCCACTTATTAATGCCTATATGAGCCTGACGCCATCGATGCGGACCTTCGGCACCGCAATTAGCGATGAATTCGGGGATGTGGAAGAGACTGGGATTTTACTTGATATCGACGACATGTACGATACCAAAATCGACCGGCATGTAGGAACTTACCTTGAAGAACTCGCTGACAAACAGGAAAATCCGAAGGTGAGATTTCAGTAATATTCAGGAAAATATGTATAAAAATGCAGAGATATGATTAATCGGGTCTCTGCATTTTTATATTTCTCAATATGCCCTTCCTTTTATTCCTTCTATAAAGTTTATAAACGAGGTGTTTACTACTTTATTTCCGCCAGGTGTAGGGTAATCACCCGTGAAATACCAGTCGCCAAGATCATTCGGACAAGCAATATGAAGATTTTCAACGGTCTGGTACACTATTTCAACTTCAGCTTTGCATTCATCAGGTTTGAGTAGTACTGCAATTTTTGCTGAAATCTGCTCGTCGGTGAAAGGTTTGTAAATCTCTTTCACATAATTGACCATCTCTTCCTTTGGCAAATGTTGCTGCTCCTTACATTTACGGTAAACTTCGTCAATAATTTTAGAACGTTTACTCTCTTTAAGTAAAACGATCGCGGCTTCGAAAGCGACAAACTTTCCAAGAATTGCCATATCAATACCATAGCAATCGGGATAGCGAATTTGAGGAGCTGATGAAATGATGATTATCTTCTTCGGCTTAAGGCGGTCGAGTATTTTAAGAATGCTCATTTTTAGCGTTGTGCCACGAACAATAGAATCGTCGATTACAACCAGCGTGTCCTCGTAATTTTCAACAATACCATATGTAACATCGTACACATGAGCCACAAGGTCATCGCGGCTGGTGTCATCGGCAATAAAAGTCCGCATCTTCACATCCTTAACTGCAATCTTCTCCATGCGGGGCTGAAGAGAGATGATCTCTTCAATATCGTTGTCGCTAATTGCGGTTCCGAGTGCACGGATCTTCTCCTTCTTCCAACTGATCAGCTGAGCCCTGATGCCCTCCATCATTCCGTAGAAAGCAGTTTCTGCCGTGTTGGGGATATATGAAAAGACGGTTTTTTTAAGATCGTGATTTACTTTTCCGAGTATTGTCGGGGCCAAGAGAAATCCCAGTTTTTTGCGTTCCAGGTAAATATCCCTGTCAGATCCCCGCGAGAAATAAATCCGTTCGAAGGAGCAGGATTTACGGGTCTGAGGAATACGTACCAACTCATGCTTTACTGTTCCATCAGCTTTGATGACCAAGGCATTACCTGGTTCAATTTCACTGACCTGATTCCAGCCGACATTCATTACTGTTTGAATAACCGGCCTTTCGGAAGCAACTACAACGATTTCATCATCTGCATAATAGAACGCCGGACGAATGCCCCATGGATCGCGGACAACAAATGCATCACCATGTCCGATAATTCCACCAATCGTATACCCCCCATCCCAGTCACGGCTTGCCCGTTCAAGGATTTTCCGGACATCCAGTTTTTCTTCAATCAGCTTCGAAATCTCCTTGTTTTTGAATCCTTCGTTTTTATACTGTCTGAATAGCAATTCATTTTCTTCATCAATAAAATGACCAACTTTCTCAAGGATCGTTACCGTATCGGTGAACCCTTTGGGGTGTTGACCCAATCCAACAAGCAAGTCAAACAGTTCGTCAACGTTGGTCAGATTGAAATTTCCGGCAAGGACAAGACTACGTGAGCGCCAGTTATTCTGTCGCATCACCGGATGCGTATATTCAACACTGTTGCGGCCGAAGGTCCCGTATCTCAAATGACCGAGGTAAACTTCACCTGCAAAAGGAAGGTTCTCCTTCGCCCAGACCGGATCGTGAAAACTTTGCGGGAAACTGGTAGCCGCGTGGTTGAACTCTTTGTAGATTTTTCCAAAAACATCTTTGATGGGGTTGGGATCAACAGAGCGGTGGCGAAAAATATACTCCTGACCCGGAGAAACATTTAACTTAACCCCCACTGCACCAGCACCATCCTGTCCGCGGTTGTGCTGCTTTTCCATCAAAAGATAAAGCTTGTTAACACCATATTGCCAGGTGCCATATTTTAAGCGGTAGTATTCCAGCGGTTTAAGAAGTCTGATCAGGGCAATTCCACATTCATGTTTAATTTGTTCGCTCATCCTTAAATTATCCTGATTTAATTGATTGTTGTATTGGTTACAAGTTCCGGAAAGGCAATCTCATCGGTCACAATAAAAGCATTCGGGTATTGAAATAAAAGCGTTTTCTGCATCTTTAATGCTTCACTTTTGGTCCTGAAATTTCCAATTCTCACAATAAAATCGGGAGATTTGAAAAGCAGATATGTTTTAATGTTGGGATTTGAAGAGAGAAATTCAGTTTTAATCTTGATTGCCTCATTATGAGCCTTTTCTCCTGATCCGAAATAAATTTGAAGCCTGAATCCACCGATTGTTCCGTTTTTTTTGCTTTGCGCTGCTTCTTGTTTGAGCAGTTCGATAATTCTGGGATCGCTTTGTATATTTAATTTATCCCAAATCATCAATGAATCTGCAGCATTTAGCCGATCGATTCGGGTTATCGATTCGCGGGTTGCGGCAACGCCCGAGATAAATGCCATTACAAAAAGCAGGATGATCGATATTTTCATTTTCCTGTATTTTTTTTGATCTGCAAATATACTCAAATTCAAATGGCGTGAAAACAATGTCGCTGAAGCTGTGTTAATTGTTTATTAACTTTAGTATTAAGCTGTCTCAAAACAATATACCAATTTAAATTTGCTTTAGATTTCCATTTTGTCAAAGCTATTTTAAATTGACCTTTTCTTCCTAATTGTAGAAATGGTGATAACTTTGCCCGAACAATTTTAAAGATCAAAATATCAATGCCCGATAAGAAACTCTACATAGAAACCTATGGCTGCCAGATGAATGTGGCAGACAGTGAAGTTGTTGCCGCGGTTATGGGTGAACGAGGTTATACAATGACAGATCAATACACTGAGGCGGATACCATCTTAATTAATACCTGTTCCATCCGTGACAATGCAGAACAACGCATTTGGGGAAGGCTCGATCTGTTCAAAAGTTTCAAAAAGAAGCGCCCGGGACTACTTGTCGGATTGATTGGATGCATGGCTGAACGACTCGGTGACGAACTTCTCTCGAAAAAGTCGGTGGACCTTGTGGCTGGTCCGGATGCCTATCGTGATCTGCCCTTTTTGATTGATAAAGCGCAAGCTGGTGAAGCAGCCATTAATACAGAACTTACGATTAATGAGACGTATGATTCAATTATTCCAAAACGGATCGGAGAAGGGAAAATATCCGGTTATGTCTCTATTACACGTGGTTGTAATAATTTCTGCACCTATTGTATTGTTCCTTACACACGTGGTCGCGAACGAAGCCGTGATCCAAAAGACCTGATCAATGAAGTGAATGATCTTCTGAAATCGGGATATAAAGAGGTGACTTTGCTGGGACAGAACGTCAACTCATTCAAATGGCATCCCGAAGGTGAGCGGAAACCGGTTCGCTTCCCCGATTTATTGGAGATGGTTGCATCCATTTCGCCGGAATTACGTGTAAGGTTTACTACTTCTCATCCTAAAGATCTGTCCGACAAATTATTGAAAACGATGGCAAAATATCCGAACATCTGTCGTCATATTCATTTGCCGGTTCAATCTGGAAGCAGCGTTATTCTTAAAAAGATGAACCGTAAATACGACCGCGAATGGTATCTGGACCGTATAAAGGCGATTCGTGAAATAATTCCCGGTTGCGGTATCACAACTGATGTTTTCAGCGGTTTCTGCACAGAATCGGAAGAGGATCATCTTCAGACACTTTCGCTGATGGAGCAGGTTCAGTTTGACACATCGTTTATGTACAAATTCTCGATGCGACCAGGAACTTATGCCCATACTCATTTCGAAGATGACGTATCGGAGGAAATCAAATTGCGAAGACTGGAAGAGATAATCGCATTGCAGAGTAGGATTTCACTAGAAAGTAACCGCCGGGATATCGGAAAAACCTTCGAAGTGTTGGCCGAAGCTGTCTCAAAGAAGAAGAAAAGTGAGTTTTCGGGAAGGACTTCGCAAAATAAACTCGTTGTATTTCCGAATAAAGATCTTCAGTTTGGTGACTATGTGAGAGTTGTCATTAAAGACAGTACCCAAACGACACTTATCGCCGATGTAGTTGAGCGAATTGATTGTCCGCAAGAATGATATTTCTGAATATTGAAAGTTTTTAATCACCTAGTAAATAGATATATAATGAGCGATTTAATAAATGATTTTCGTGTTTACCGCGAAAAGATGAACGAAAAGATTCTTGCATCCGACAATAAGGTGATGAAGCGGATTTATAATATTGACACAAATACATATATGGATGGTGCGCTCACCTCCAAAACAAAGGAAATGCTCGGCTTGGTCAGCTCAATGGTTCTCAGATGTGATGACTGCGTTAAATATCATCTCGAAAAATGCTGCGAACTGGGCGTGAACACAGAGGAGCTTTTCGAAATTTTCTCGGTTGCCAACCTCGTTGGAGGTACAATCGTTATTCCTCACACACGTCGGGCACTTGAATACTGGGAAGCACTTCTTGAGCAAAAAAATAAAGTGGATATTGCGTAGATTTGCTTTGACTGTTTGGGTTATTCAAGCACCATTAGCTTTATCACCTCTGAAAACTCATTAAAAATGGCTTCTAAAAAAATTATTGAACTGTTGGCTCCTGCAAAAAATCTGGTTTGCGGCCGGGCTGCAATATCGCATGGAGCTGATGCCATTTACATTGGCGGTCCGAAATTTGGAGCCCGTGAAGATGCCGGCAATTCTTTACAAGATATTGAAATATTAGTAACAGAAGCGCAGGTTTTCGGTGTCAAAGTGTATGTTGCATTGAATACGATATTGTACGACAGCGAATTGGAAGATGCAAGGCAGCAAATTAAGAATTTGTACGAAATCGGTGTTGATGCTTTGATTATTCAGGACATGGGAATTCTCGAAATGGACCTGCCACCGATTCCATTACATGCAAGCACCCAACTTCATAACTACCAGCCTTCGCAAATTAAATTTTTGGAAGCTGTTCATTTTAAACGTGCCGTGCTTGCCCGTGAATTGAGCATTGAACAAATCCGTGAAATCAGAAGCCAAACATCCATCGAACTTGAAGCGTTTATTCATGGGTCGCTTTGTGTTAGTTTTAGCGGGCGCTGTTACCTGAGCAATGCTATTGGTGGGCGAAGCGCCAACCGTGGAGCGTGTGCGCAACCTTGCCGGAAACGCTATACGCTCTTCGATGCCGACAAAAAAGTAATTTCGTCCGATCAACATCTTCTGTCATTGAAAGATCTGAATCATTCTGACTCCATTAAAGAACTGGCAGAAGCAGGAATTCAATCATTTAAAATTGAAGGACGGTTAAAAGAGGTCGACTATGTAAAAAATATCACCGCATTTTACAGGAAGAAAATCGATGCTTTTCTCGAAGACCAACCTGAATTTAAGACCGCTTCCTCTGGAAAAAGTTATATCAGTTTTGAGGCTAATCCCACGAAGTCATTCAATCGTGGTACAACCGACTATTTTTTGCACGGAAGAACAAAGGAGATTGTCTCGTTTGAATCGCCTAAGTTTTTGGGTGAATCGGTCGGTGAGGTGACACAAGTAACCACCAAATATTTCGAAATCGAGTCAACGCTTGAAATCGCCAACAACGATGGCCTCGTATTCATCTCAGCTGCAGGTGAAAGTGTTGGAATTAAAGTGAATGTGGTAGAAAGAAGTCGAATCTATCCCGATAAAATGAATGGAATCTATCCCGGTGCCAAAGTTTACCGGAACTACGATCACCTGTTTCAACAACAACTGAAGGCTGATCTGACTATCAGAAAAATCGCAGTGAGTATTGAAATTAGTGAGTCGGATGTCGGTTTTGAACTAACTGCTCTTGACGAGTCAGGCATTATAGTAACATCGGAGTATAACCTTCCCAAAAACCCTGCTCGTGATATTTTAAAGTCAAAAGAGACAATCAATCATCAATTGACTAAATCCGGAGATACACCTTTCTTTGTATCAGGTGTTGAAATCAACGGAACCGAAAAGTTCTTTTTCCAGGCTTCTGTGCTGAATGCGATGCGTCGTGATCTGCTTGACCGGATTACGGAAGCCAGAAAGAAGAAAAAAAGGTACGAAATCAATCACGAACCAAATAGTTACCCTTATCCGGACAAAGAAATTGGTTATGAAGGGAACATCAGCAATCAGCTGGCCAGGCAGTTTTACATACGTCACGGAGTTGAAAATCCTGAAATGGCATTTGAAAAACAGTCGGATCCACACGGCAAAACGGTGATGACGACAAAGCATTGTTTGAAATTCCAAATGGGATTCTGTCCTAAATACGGTGGCAAAAAGCCCGTTAATTTTAGTGAACCGTTTTCGCTGAACGACGGAATAAATGACCTGCGTCTTGACTTTGACTGTATTCAGTGCGTCATGAAGGTGATCTATTGACATGAACCTAAAATTACTCAAAATGATTGCCGAAGGAGAGCACCAACGGCAGGATTTTAAATATTGCATCAACGATTCCAGAAAAATCGCACGGTCAATGGTGGCATTTGCCAATACCGACGGCGGTCGTTTATTGCTGGGAATCAGAGATAACGGCTCTGTAGCAGGCATTCAATCCGATGAAGAGTATTACATGGCAGAGGCAGCCGCTAAACTCTACAGCAAGCCCCCCATCAATTTTCAAACAATACAATGGCAGATCGAAGGAAAGTCTGTCCTTGAAATCGTAATTCAAAAAAGAGACGACATCCCTCATTTAGCACAGAATGAAGAGGGTAAATGGCTGGTTTATGTCCGAAAAGATGATCAGAATATTGTTGCGCCCGCCATTCTTCTGAAAGTCTGGGAGCAGCAGAAAAGCCCTCTGGGTGTTCATATCCGGTTTTCAGACGAAGAGAAACGACTACTTTCGCTACTTGAGACGAATCTAAACCTTTCGCTCAATCAATTTACACGACAAGCCAAACTTCCGCGCTGGAAAGCAGAAAGAATACTTGTCAAACTTATCGTGATCGGAGTTGTAGGAATGGAAATCAGCGTAACCGGAACCCGATTTTTCCTTCGGGTTGATTTTGAACCAGAGCAGTCATGAATCATCCTAATTTATTACATTTTGAAAACATTTAGGGTATAACCGACTCAGTTTGTTACTGCATCAAATTCATGTCTATAATATTTTTATATTTGCAGAACAACACAGTAAAATATTGTGTCAGCAGAAGTAATTCATTTCAAAATATTTATAACTACAAGTAAATCAGGTTATGGAAATATTTTTTACAGCCGAAGCATGGATAGCCTTGCTCACGCTGACCTTTCTGGAGATTGTGTTGGGAGTTGACAATGTCATTTTTATTTCAATCGTAACCAATAAGCTTCCTGCCCATCAACAACAATATGCCCGGCGCCTGGGACTCAGTATTGCACTCATATTCAGAATATTTCTTTTAACAATCATCTCGTGGATGACCAAGAGCATGACTGAGCCACTCTTTTCTGTTTTCAATGTCGGATTCAGCATCCGGGAACTAATTCTATTGACGGGAGGATTGTTTTTGCTTGCAAAAAGTACTTCAGAAATTCATGCAAAAATGGAGAACCTGCGCGAAGGAGGTCCGTCTGGTGGTGGCGCGGTATTATCGAAGGTGATTATTCAGATCATCATGCTTGACATTGTCTTTTCGTTCGATTCGATCTTAACAGCTGTCGGATTGACAAGTCATCTTTCAATTATGATTCTCGCAGTGGTTATCTCATTGTTTATCATGATCTTCTTTGCCGATAAAATCAGTAAGTTCATTGCCACTCATCCAACCCTCGAAATACTGGCGCTCTCATTCCTGATTCTGATTGGCTTTATGCTCGTATTGGAAGGTGTTCATGTAGAAGTTCCCAAAGGATATATCTACTTCGCAGTATTTTTCTCACTTCTTGTTGAAATGGTCAATATGCGAATACAAAAGAAGCATCATCCTGTTGTTCTTCGCCCGGGAATGGAAGCAGGTTTTATTGACCAGCCAGATAAAAAAAATAATTCTAAATCTTAGAAAATAGCCTAAAATTGATTAATTCCAAAATTAAAATAACAACCATGAATAAAACAAACAGGCTTTTAAATCGTTTGATCTTTAGTATTTTAATGGCAGGCTTTATATCCTTTCCCGGTTATGGACAGGAGGAATACAAAGACCCTAAAAATAAGGCTCTAAACGAATTATATTCCGGCGGATCGTTTTATGAAGTGCAGAATTATGCTCAACCAACCGGAAAAAAACAGCCTAAAAACATTATCCTGATGATCGGTGACGGGATGGGTCTTGCGCAGGTTTATTCCGCAATGACTGCCAACGGAGGTCATTTATTTTTGGAAAACTTTAAAAATATTGGGTTTTCAAAAACTTATTCATCAGATAATTACATCACCGATTCAGCTGCCGGCGGAACAGCTCTCTCCTCTGGAATTAAAACCTATAATGGAGCAATTGGAGTCGATCCCGATAAAAAACCGGTTCCGAATATACGCGAACTTGCTGAAATAAAAGGACTTAAAACAGGTCTCGTCTCCACTTCGGCCATCACACATGCTACACCTGCTTCGTTTATTGCCCATGCCTCATCAAGAAGTAGTTATGAGGATATTGCAGCCGATTTTCTGAAAACCAATATTGATGTCTTTATTGGCGGGGGAATTAAAAACTTTGAAGAACGCAAAGACGGAAGAAACCTGAGTAAGGAATTAAAAGATAAGGGTTATCAGGTTCTATATAATATTGCTGATATACAGAAAATTAAATCGGGAAAACTGGCTGGGTTTACTGCTCAGGAACATGACGCACCAATGCCTGAGCGGGGTGAAATACTTGTTCCTGCAACGCAAACAGCAATCAACCTGCTTTCGCAAGGCAAAAAAGGCTTTTTTCTGATGGTTGAAGGTTCGGAGATTGACTTTCTGGCACATGAGAATAAAACACCAGGTGTGGTTCTCGAAACACTTGATTTCGACAGGGCAATCGGCGCTGCCCTGAAATTCGCGGCTTCCAACGGAGAAACGTTGATCATTGTAACAGCGGACCATGAAACGGGCGGAATGACTCTCAATGGGGGTGAATACAAAACAGGAAAAGTGATTGGTAAATTTACTTCTGGCGGACACACAGGTATTGCCGTTCCGGTTTATGCTTTTGGTCCTTGTGCTGAACAATTTACAGGATTTATGGAAAACACCGACATCGCAAAAAGAATGATGAAACTATTGAAACTGAATTAACTGAAGTCGACAATCATACCATGAAGAAGCCGGTGCTAATGCATTGGCTTCTTTTATTTTAATTTGAACCATTTCCAGCCTTTTCGGATAACTCAACTGGAACTGAGAAATAAAATGTACTTCCTTTGTCTTGTTCTGATTCCACTGTCAATGAACCATTAAGTAATCTCGAGATTCTTAAGGAGATGGCCAAACCTATTCCAAGTCCGCCATATGCACGTGTTAATGTATCATCGCCCTGACGAAAAAAATCAAAAATAACAGAAAGCTTCTCCTCGGGAATTCCGATTCCCGTATCTTTTATATAATAGATTAATTGACTATTATCATCGACTTTAAAGCCCACTTCAATCGTACCCCTGCCGGTAAATTTTATCGCATTCTTAAACAGGTGAACAAGCACCTGGTTAATTTTGCTTTTGTCCGCTATATAATACCTTGGAAGTGACTTATTTTCTGGTTTAAAAATCAATGTGATCTGATCGTCCTTACCTGATGACTGCAGGATATTTTCGAAAGACGATTTATTTTCCAGGAACTGATCCATCATTCGGAAGGACTGTTTGCGGATTTTGATTTTAGCTTCCTCCGCCAATGCCAGATCGAAAACATCTTCAATGATGTTCAATAAATTTTTACCACTTGTTTGAATATCATTTGCAAAACTTCGGGCATCGCTGGATTCAACTCCCGATTTAATTAATTCACTGAACCCGATGATATGATTCAAGGGAGTCCTAAGTTCGTGATTCACTGTGGCCAAAAATGCTGACTTTAAACGATCTGATTCCTGTGCTTTCTCTTTCGCTTCAATGAGTTCCCGTTGGGTTTTCTTCAAGTCCGAAATATCAACAAAAGCTTCAAGCAAAACTTTTTGACCGTTATATTCAATCTGCATGGCCGATTTCAATACAGGTACAGTTGTCCCGTCAAGGTTGATTAATTCAGATTGACGCGATTGATAAGGTTCAGTATAAGCGTCAGGAAACTTCGACTGGCTTGCATTAATATTACTTTCATGACTTATTTCTGTGATGAATTTGGGTTTCATGGAAGAATAACCCAAGAGTTTAAGTGCAAACTGATTGATCTCAATAATTTCCGAATCGTTATCAATCAGCACAATACCATAAGGCAGACTCTCTAGAATTGTCTGCTCGTTCTTAAGATGGGTTTTTAGCTTTTCGTGAGCAAAATTCAAATCCTTTGTTCTATCGCCAACCTTTAATTCAAGTATTTCGTTAGAGCTTCGAAGTTCAGCTTCAGTTTCAAGCTGTTTGTTTTTCCATTTCGCCAGCTGACTCAACATGTAATTGTATCCGTGAATCAATCCTCCGATTTCGTCCTTTCTAAAAATGTCAATGTACTCCTCAAAGCTATTATCCCTCGATATGTTTCGCATTTTCGTTGATAAAAGCAAAAGAGGTTTCGCCATTGCACCACCGACAAAATAAGCAAGGATCATTGAAATAAACACCAGGGTAAGAAACAGTACTATAAAAAGTATAATTTCTTCCAGATTTTGCTTCTCCCTGAAATTCAAATCAATTTCAGCAATCAGGGCACCCAGTCTTTTGCCGTTAAAACTTATCGGAACACTCATAAACATCGAGTTATTTCGAAACAGAATATCCTGCAAAAAGAATTTATCGCCTTGCGAAATCTTTTGAACTGAGTCAATGCCAAATGATGCAAAGGGAACATATTTTGTATCGTAAATAACCGCAGAAACAAGATGCGGAATTTTCCGAAGTTTTTTCAGTACTTCTGTCGCACCGGGTTTGTCTTCAAAAACTACGGGTACGCTACTATACTCAGCAGTGATCTGCAGATTAATACGTGTTTGTTCGATCAGATTCTCCTTGAGTGTTGTAAATTGACGCATGCTGGTATAAACCAGTGTAGCCGCCACCATTAACGATGTCAGTAAACCTATTGACAATATCATTCTAAAACGCAGTCCCATATATAGTTATAATTAAGTCGCCCGAATGGCATTTAAGAACAATGACAAATCTATACTCATTTAAACTATTTAGTGCTAATATGCACCTAATTTGTCTTTTATAGACAAAATCCAGTTATTGCCACGATGCAAATACCGTTTAACATGATAAGCGTAATAACGTTTAAAACCAACAGAAGTTTAAATACTTATATTTCTGATATATATCTATATTAACAATATTTTCTACAAAGGTTAGATCACCAACGTTTGAGAGCCTACCCAATGAAACGGAAAACGTTGGATAATGTTTCTAATCTGGAAAAATTCAAATAAAATGCATCAAATCATAAAATATTACGAAAGATTTTTTCAAAGGAATTTGTAACTAATATCAGGGTTTACGTAAAATGGGAAGTTTCAAATTTAAAAATTTATTCGTATGACTATGAACACACAACACAATTATGGCTGGGTAAGGGATTTACCTGACTTTAGGGATATGGTTTACGAACCGGCAAAAATTACAGCTTTGCCACAAAGCATTGACTTAAGTAAACAATGTCCGGCAGTTTATGACCAGGGACAACTTGGCAGTTGTACTGCCAATGCAATTGGTGGTGCATTTGAGTTTGAATTACTTAAACAAAAACTTCCTGATTTTATTCCTTCGAGACTTTTCATATATTACAATGAAAGAGTTATTGAGAGAAGTATTAACACCGACTCAGGTGCACAAATCCGCGATGGCATCAAAACCGTCAATAATCAAGGCGTATGCCACGAAACACTATGGCCCTATACTATTAGTAAGTTTAAAACCAAACCGACCAAGGTGTGCTATACTGATGCGAAGAAACACCTGGTAACATCTTATCTGAGCATTCCACAGGATTTGAACCAGATGAAAGCATGCCTTGCTGCCGGATATCCTTTTGTTTTTGGGTTCAGCGTTTACGACTCATTTGAAGGTGCAGATGTGGCCAAAACGGGAGTAGTCAATTTACCTTTGAAATCGGAAAAACTACTTGGAGGACATGCTGTGATGTGTGTTGGTTATGATGATGTTTCGCAGCGCTTTATGGTTCGCAATAGTTGGGGAACCAGCTGGGGAAAGTCTGGGTATTTCACAATGCCATATGCCTACCTCACGAATGGTAAACTGGCAAGTGACTTCTGGACAATAAGAATTGTTGAATAAAAATGAAAGAGACTTATTTGGTTTGCCTCATTTTTTATAAATTACAATTGATCATCTGAATCCCTCGCTAAAAGTCGGGGGATTTTTTGTGAAAAACGCCTGACCTATTTGTCTTTGAGTTGAATTTTCACTGTAGTATTTCCGCGCAAAAAGGAGTTATATGGGGTCCGGTGCAACTTTTGTGCAACAAAACCAGACAACAATAAAAACATAACTACCTTAAAATCAAAGTGCCAGAGTTCAAAACCCTGGCACTTTGTAGCCTCACCGCGACTCGAACGCGAATCTAAAGTTTAGGAAACTTCCATTCTATCCCTTGAACTATGAGGCCGGAATTATTTTGTGGTGCAAAACTACTCTTTTTCCGAATCT
>JANXZJ010000088.1 GCA_025355585.1 Mariniphaga sp.
CGCTTGTTTATCAACTTTTAAAATAATATTTGTTAGTATGTCTTGGATTTCAAAAAGTCAAAATTTTACCAACAAACCACCTTGTTCATTACCGATTAAAACTGTTAATAACATTAAGATTTAGCACTGATTAGTAACAAAATTTTAATTTTTTCGCGTTCTTCCATTATCACTTTATTTTTGGCCTGTCCAATGTTAGTCTGATGACCGTTCCGTTCAATTTTTCGCTGGTAATTCCAATCGTTCCGTTCATCTCTTTAATGATCTGATAGCAAATCGATAATCCCAGACCGGTTCCCTTCCCTTCGTCTTTTGTAGTATAAAATGGCAGAATGATATTACTGACATCGTCATTGCTGATCCCGATGCCGTTATCGGTGACTTCTACCACAAGTGTTTGGTTCTCCTCGCAGGACCTGATGCCAACGATCATATCAAAACTTTCATCCTGTTTGGTTTTCTTCTCAATGACCGCATCCTTGGCATTGGTCAGCAGGTTTATGATTACCTGTTCAAATTTATAGGTATTGCCGCAGATTGGCGGAATTTGTTTTTCAAGATCAAGAATGAGGTTGATTCCCAGGTGTTTGAATTGTTCAGTTATCATCGAAGCAGCGTTTTCGATGCTTTTATTGATATCGAAGTCTGTCAGAAAATAATCGTCGTGACTTCGTGAAAATGCCCTGATATGATCGATAATGGTCCGGATCCGGGTAATATTTTCGAAAATTTTATCCGATTTAACTTTTAGGAAGTTGGGGTCAATGGTTTCAGTTTTGGCGAATTCAAAGAGGATTTTATCCAGGACCATTGAGATGATATTTAATGGCTGGTTTATTTCATGCGCAATACCGGAAGCCATTTCGCCAAGATTGGCCATCCGGTCGGCATGGATCTGTTTGGTCTCCATTTTTTTCCGTTGGGAACTGTCGCGGAGGATGATCATAAAGGCAATCGGTGCGCCATCAGGGCTTTGTATCAACGTAGCGCTGGTTTCACCTGCAAAGATTGTCTGGTTCTTCTTCCTTACTTTTATGTCGATATTTTGAACCAATCCTTCATTGGTTGTCTTTTCGATGATCTCCCGGATTACATTTTTTTCGTCAGACGGAACAAACCTGAAAACATCGCTTCCCACCAGTTCACTCCGGTTTTCGGCGCCCAATAATTCAACCCCGATCTCAGAAACTTCGGTGATGACCCCCTTGAGATCAAGCAAAAAGATGCCATCCGGCGAGGCGTTTAGCAAGGTACGGTAAAGTCGTTCGGACTCTTTTAGTGTTTTTTCGGTGAGCACACGATTCGTTATATCCATGCCGAAAACAGCCAACCTGTTCACGATTCCCGAAGCATTTAAGATCGGATACAAAGAATTCATGATGTACCGGCCCGACCTGACGTCTTCAAACCGAAGCGGTTTGCCACTCAGAAACACAGACTCAATAATCGGCTTTCTGTGATCTCTAACATCCTGTGGAAGAAAGTCATAGATGACAGAGCCTACCATTTTTTCACTTTTCAATCCGAAACGGGTACCCAGTTCTTCGTTGGCATCAAGGATGGTTCCATTAGAGTCCAGAAGAAAGATTGCTTCGGTGGCGGAGTTCAGGAGGGCCCGCAAATCTTTCTCCTTCTCTTGTATGTCTGATGCCGCTGCCTTCCGTGCTGTTATATCCTGAACCGTACCGATATTTTTTATCGTGACCCCATTTTCGTCAACTTCCATAATTCCCTCCGCCAGCAGGTGATGTACTGACCCATCGCGGTGAACTACACGGAATTCAAGAGTTGGTTCATTGCCGCCCGATAAATTCACATTCATGCACCGGATGAAGGATTCAACATCATCCGGATGAAGCGATTTTATCATGGATTCGGGCTTCCCTTCAAAATCTTCGGGACTGACATCAACCACCTTAAACATCTCTTTAGACCAGGTTACAGTTCCTGTGATCAGATTCCATTCCCAACTCCCCATTTGGGCGATCCGTTGCGCCTCTTCAAGTCTGGATTCGCTCTCAAGAAGCAGTTTTTCTGCCTGTTTGCGGTCGGTTATATCTACTGCATTCAGGAGGCATTGCAACCCGTTTGCGATCATTACCCCTTCGATATGAACGCACCTTGTCTGATTGGCTTCAGATTCAAAAATGACTTCACAAATTGCCTTTGTTTCGCTTTTTAACAGTTTGTGGAAGTATTTCTGGAAAACGGGAAGTGTTTTAATTGAAATAAAGTGCCCGAAATGACTATTGATCAAACGCGAACGTTCTTTTCCAAGCATCCAGGCGCCAGTATGGTTCAAATCCAAAATCATAAAATCAGGCGAAAGGGTGAAATAACCGATAGGCGCTAAATCATAGAGATCAGCGTATTTTTCTGTTGCAACCTTTGCTTCAATTATGGCGACAGAGAGTTCCTGGTTCTGGGTTTCGAGCTTACTTTGCTGTCTCGTCACAGCCTCTTCCATCTCCTTACGGTGGGTGATGTCCTTCGTAAACCCAAGAAAGCGGGTTTCATCCAGTTTTACGGCAGCTACACTCCACCAACGCAGTGATCCGTTTTTATGCTTGAACTGAAGCTCTGAATTTGAAACTCCTGCTATGGCTAATTCAGTGAACTGGGCCAATCCGTGAGCAATCGATCCTTCGGAAAGAATATCGGTGATCGACATTTCCAGCAACTCCTCCTGCGAATATCCTGTTGTTTTGCAGGCTGCATTGTTCACCTCAATATATCGGCCGGATTCATTGGTAATAAACACACCATCCGGAGCAATATTCACATAACTACGATATTTTTCAGCGCTCCTTCCAAGTTCGGAATTTAACCGGGTCAACTCGGCGGCCAAAGCTTCGAGTTGCCGTGCATCCTGCTGTATTCTTTGCCGTTGATTGAAAAGGTCGAGAAATACCTTTATTTTACTCAGCAGGATTTGTTGATCAAATGGCTTGAAAATGTAATCGACCGCTCCTGAACTATAACCCTGGAAGACCTGGGCATCATACCCGACGTTTGCCGTGATGAAAATGATCGGAACTTTTTCATTTGTTCGTAAGTCATTCAATTTCATTGCCAATTCAAATCCGTTCATCTCCGGCATCTTGACATCGATCAGTGCTACAGCCAGGTCAATTCCATTGGTTTTCTCGAGGGCTTCGAATCCGGACCGAGCCAGAATCAGGTTGACGTTAAGTTTCCTGGTACACCTTTCAAGCAGTTCAAGATTTTCAATAGTATCGTCAACAATAAGGAGGTAGGGCGGATACATTTCAACAAGTATTTTTTTGTAAAGATTACAACACTCCGTTAGTTAATGTGATAAATCTTTGATATTCAGTAAAATAAGTAGAAATAAATTTGGTTAAACCATTGGAAATCACTACATTAGATGATTATTTCCGTAATTATCTAAACATGACTTCCAAGGTTAACCAAAATGTTAAACGTCTTATTATAAGCATGTTACAAAGTAACACATTTTCCAGCCTCAACAAATCCCGAAAGGATTTCATTTTCAGTGTGCTTTGGCATATTTTGAGCATCAAAGGTAAAATTAATTTCATGCAGTTAGCCCGCTTT
>JANXZJ010000039.1 GCA_025355585.1 Mariniphaga sp.
GTATTCGGAGCAATCTTAAGCTGGATACTGATCCCGGATGAATCTCCTGATCTGGTTTCAATTGCAGGAATATCCATTACTTCGCTGGCACTTGTTCTATTCAACAGACAGAATACAATGGAGATTAGAGAGCCCGGAATATAACACAAGACTCTATTTCGGGTAATCATTAAATTTCAAACGCTAATATCCGATTATATCCGGGTATAATCGGATAGGGCATTATATTGATATTTAAAGTCTTATCACGCTAAACGTGTTCGAATTTTAAAAACAGATCCCATATACCTACAAATATCTGAGCTGACCATCAAATGTAAAATATTTCTTTTTGCAATTGTAATTTATTCTATATATTTTTACGATGTAAATTTATATTTTACGTTTCGATTCATAATTTAAAAATTTCAATTATGAAAAAACCATTTTTTTCGCTGTCGCAATTAACTACAGAAATTGAGAATAATTCGGGTGATGCGCGACTATATTATAAAAGGGGTATTGCAAGAATCGAATTACAAGATTACCATGGTTCAATTTCAGACTTAACAAAAGCAATAGAGATAGACCCCACGAATAAATGGAGTTATCTCTATAAAGGAATTGCAAAGATGGGCATCGTTGACTATCATGGAGCTATTGCAGACATGAACCAGGCGATCGCGTTAAACCCTATATTTACAGCAGCTTATTACAGCAGGGGATTACTAAAAATGGAACTTGGCCAGATAGACAGTGGACTTATGGATTTAAATAAAGCAAGCGAACTGGGCAATTCAGATATATATGAGGGCATAAATATAAGTTGTAACTGACAGATAATCAAGATTTATATTATTTAAGAAATATTTTCATTCAATATCCTTAACTACATAAACTTGTCCTGCCTCATGGCGGATAACCAGGATTCTTTCTCCTTTTTCGATAAACGAACCATCAGACATTGCATCATAAATAGTCCCTTCAACAGAAATCTTGCCGGACAGACGAAGCACAGTCTGTGCGATTCCTCTTTTCCCTAACAACGACTCATTATCCTGATCAACACCCACATAGCTACGTTCAGTTGAAATTGTAGTATGCAGCGCAAAATTTCGGAAAATCCCCTTTCTTGAAGCAAATAATTTAGAACTCGCCCAAATTGAAAGAAAGAATGAGAGTAAAATCGAGATCATTACAGTTCCAATTGCAGCCGATATTCGTGCTGGCTCAACATTGCCAAAATCAAAGATCACATTATCCAATAAACTAAGAATCAAGCCTGAGACCATAAGGATAATTCCTGAAATACCGAAAACACCAAAACCAGGTATGATCAGAATTTCTACCGCAAGCAAGATAAATCCTACAATAAAGATGATAATTTCCCAATTAGCAGCAAGTCCTTCAAGGTAAAGAGGAGCAAAATAAAGGATGGCAGCGGTTATTGCCAGGCCAATCGGAAAGCCAATGCCAGGAGTTTGCAATTCGAAATAAATACCGCCTATCATAGCCATAATCAGAATTCCTGAAACAATCGGATTAACAAGAAAACCTATAATTGAATCGAGTCCCGATTTTTTGTATTCACGAATTTCGTAATTTTTTATGCCGGCCTTCTCAATTACTTCACGAACATCTTTTCGAACACCTTCACAAAATCCGTATTTGATTGCTTCAGTTGGTGTCATCGTTAATACTTTCCCACTATCGACTATTCCGGCAATATAAATTGAAGGATCGACCATTGCCTCGGCAATTTTAGGATCCCTGCGCCATTTAATCAGTGTATCGTTTCCGGAAAAAACGGTATCTTTTCCCTGGGCTTCAGCAGTTGAGCGCATAATCGAACGCATGTAGCTTTGGTATTTATCAGGCATTGCCTGGCCTGTTTCATTGACAACGGTTGCCGCACCCATATTTGCCCCTTCCCGCATATAAATACTGTCACATGCAATTGAGATCAGCGCTCCCGCGGAGGCAGCATTATTATCAATAAAAACGTATACAGGTATTCGGGAGTTCAGAACCTTAGTGCGCATCGAATCAGCATCAAGAACAGTTCCTCCGTAGGTATTCATGTGAAGTACAATAACATCCGCTTTTAAAGCATCGGCTTCGGCAAAAGCTTTAATTGTTTGCCGCCAGATTCCGGCACCAATATTTTCTTTGATTGGAAAAATATATACAAGCTTCTTTCCCGACTCAATATTGACTGGTTCGGCAAAAAGCGAACAAATAGTAAAGACAAACAATACAGTAATTAAGAAGTAACGCATGACTGCAAGGTTTTGAAATTCATTTCATCCGTAAGTTTTAAAAACAACTCAAGCCCCTTTTGTTTCGAATCGTCGAATACGAAACTTATATTTCGATAAAAATACTCATTTAGAGGATAGTCAGGATGAATTTTTTCACATTCACAAATCACCTCGTTGAGGTGAAGCAGGCCATCGGCAAGTGCCTTGTTAAACTCCGAAATAAAATCAATATCAATTGGTTTATTGGCAATCCAACAGGCAAAAACGAAATCAAAACCCGTAGATTCTTTCCATATTTCACCTAAATCATAGCAATACGGGAACTTTTTCTCCGACTCAAAAACCCGATCACCAATTACAACAATGGCAGTAGTTTTTTCTTTTACATTTTCGATGTATCCAGGCGCTCCACTTTCCCATTCGGGGTTTATTTTCCAATAATACTTTGCAAGAATACGGACAAGCTGAACTGATGTTCTTGACTGATAATCCAATACAATCTTTTCAATTTCCGGCAACGGAACATTACTTAATAAAACAACAGTACGGACTTTGCCAGAAGAAGAAATACAGTAATTCGAAATGATCTGCGCATTAGGAACATCGGAGATAGCAGCAACCGGAATCAGACCTATATCAGCCTGATCGTTCAAAAGTTTTAAAGCACAAAGGGACGGCATATCGAGTGAAAGATCAATTTTTCCAATCAGATCCGAATGCTGCAGTCCATAAACGAAAGGCTTGGAATTGAGATATGAAACAGCTGAAATTCTTATTTTATCCATAATCAAATTAAACGAAAACAAACATACTAAAGTTTTCAGTAATTACTTATGACAAAGCTACGACCGAAGCAAACTATCACGATTCACAGATTTTACTACCTTTGCATCAAATAGAAAAAGTTAAAAAACAATGGAATTACAGATCTTAACTGCCATTTCACCAGTCGATGGAAGATACCGTGACAAAGTAGTGGAACTTGGCGATTATTTTTCGGAGTTTGCACTGATTAAATACCGTGTATATGTTGAAATTGAGTACTTTATTGCTTTAACTAATATACCACTGCCACAATTGGCAAGCTTTGATCCGGCACGAAAAGTGGACTTGCGCAACATCTATGAATCTTTTAGTCTGAGCGATGCCAACCAGATTAAAGAGATTGAGAAAGTGACAAATCACGATGTGAAAGCTGTTGAATATTTCATAAAAGATAAGTTTGATAATTTAGGCCTCGAAAAATCTAAGGAGTTTATCCATTTCGGACTGACTTCGCAAGACATCAATAATACTGCGGTTCCGTGCTCATTGCGAGATGCAATTCAGAATGTTTATATTCCACTAATTGATGAACTTATAGCGAAACTTGATGCGATGGCATTTGCGTGGGAAGATGTTTCGATGTTAGCCAAGACGCACGGACAACCGGCATCGCCTACCCGACTCGGAAAAGAAATTAAGGTATTTATCGAAAGACTTAATGTACAGGTAGAGCTATTAAAGGGAATTCCATGTTATGCCAAATTCGGAGGAGCTACCGGGAATTTCAATGCACACCATGTTGCTTATCCATTAATAGACTGGGTCGATTTCGCAAACAACTTTGTACGGGATGCACTTCAGCTTGAACGTTCTCAGGCCACAACCCAGATTGCCCACTACGATAACTATGGGGCAATCTTCGATAATATGAAACGGATTAATACGATACTTATTGATTTTGACCGCGATTTCTGGACCTATATCTCAATGGGGTACTTCAAACAGCAAATCAAAAAAGGGGAAATAGGTTCATCGGCTATGCCACATAAGATCAATCCGATCGATTTTGAAAATTCTGAAGGAAATCTTGGGATTGCCAATGCCATATTCGAACACCTTTCTGCCAAGTTACCTGTTTCGCGTCTGCAGCGCGACCTTACAGACTCAACCGTCTTACGGAATATCGGAGTGCCAATTGCTCATACAATTCTGGCAATCAAATCAACATTAAAAGGGCTAGGTAAACTTTTGCTAAATACAGAGGTAATTGAACGTGATCTTGAAGACAACTGGGCTGTCGTAGCTGAAGCAATTCAAACCATTTTACGCCGCGAAGCTTATCCGAATCCATACGAAGCATTGAAAGATCTGACGCGGGTAAACCGAAAGATCGATCGCGAAGTAATTCATGAATTCATTGATAAATTGGCTGTTAGCGATACTATCAAAAATGAATTAAAACAGGTTACTCCCCACAATTATACCGGCGTATCAATCTGATCTATATCACATTAATTCATGAATAATCCGTCATTAATTTACGGTTAACAACTAAAAAAATCAATTGTGAAAGGTCTATACCTTCTTTTAAAGCGCTTTATTTATCCTTATAAACGCTATGTCGTCTTCGCTTTTGTATTCAACCTACTTGGTGCATTATTTGGAGCGTTTCAGTTTGCTGCCCTCAAACCGGTTCTGGATGTATTGTTTGGAGTACAAAAAGAATTAATTGCCAAACCCGCGGAGTTGGCTTTGACCGTAGAAAGTATCAAGGACAATTTGATGTTTGAATTAAGTGACATCATTCATAAATTCGGGCCGGAGAAAGCACTTGTTTACATCGGATTATTTCTGATTATTATGGTATTTCTGAAGGTTCTGTTTACTTATCTTGCATTATACGTACTGGTTCCGCTACGCAATGGTGTCGTGCGAGATATCAGGAACCAGATATACCTAAAGATCCTTGAACTTCCGATCGGCTTCTTTTCTGAAGAACGTAAGGGAGACATTATCGCCCGGATGACAGGCGATGTTCAGGAAATTGATAACTCTATTATGAGTTCCCTCGAAATGCTCCTGAAAGAACCACTGATCATTATTATTTCGTTGGTATTTATGATTTATATGTCATGGTCGCTCACACTGTTTGTTTTCCTATTGTTGCCAGTTGTCGGGTATTTAATTGGCAAGGTTGGGAAAAGTCTGAAAAAACCTTCAATGCGTGGGCAAAATAAAATGGGTGAATTACTTTCTACCATCGAAGAATCGTTATCGGGACTCCGCATTATTAAAGCTTTTAATGCTGAGAAAAAGGTACAAGATCACTTCAAAAAGCAAAACACTGAATATTACAATATCATGAACAGCTTAATGTGGCGCAGGTATCTGGCCCACCCGATGAGCGAATTCCTCGGAACAGCTGTTATTGTAATTGTGTTATGGTATGGAGGGAAATTGGTTTTAAGCGCTAACAGCAATTTATCACCTGCAGGATTCATTACCTACCTGGTTTTCTTTTACAGTATTATTAATCCGGCAAAGTCATTTACAACAGCTTTCTATGCGATCCAGAAAGGACTTGCATCAATGGAGCGTATTGATAAGGTGATGTTAGCTGAAAATAATATTATCGATAAAGAAGATCCTATTTCCGTAAAAACGTTCACAACCCAAATCGAATACAAAGATGTCACTTTCCGCTATCAGGAAGATGATGTATTGAAGAAGGTAAACCTTACCATTCCAATAGGTAAAACAATAGCTTTAGTCGGGCAATCGGGTTCAGGAAAGTCGACTTTTGTTGATTTGCTTCCCCGCTTTTATGATGTCAGCGAAGGCCGGATTTTGGTTGATGGAACAGATATACGCGATTACAAAATTGCTGATTTACGCGGACTGATGGGAAATGTCAATCAGGACCCGATCCTGTTCAACGATACATTCTTTAATAATATCTCTTTCGGAGTTGAAAATGCAACCCTTGAGCAGGTAGAGAATGCAGCCAAAGTTGCCAATGCACATGATTTTATCATTGCAACTTCTGAGGGTTATCAATCAAACATAGGCGACCGTGGCGGAAAATTATCCGGGGGACAACGTCAGCGTGTTTCAATTGCACGAGCAGTACTTAAAAATCCGCCTATTTTAATCCTGGATGAAGCAACTTCTGCCCTGGATACTGAATCGGAAAAACTCGTCCAGGAAGCGCTCGAAAACCTCATGAAAAACCGCACTTCAATTGTAATCGCGCACCGTTTGTCCACCATTAAAAATGCAGACTTGATTTGTGTATTTCATGAAGGAGAAATCGTTGAAAGGGGAAATCACGATGAGTTGCTTGCACTTGATGGAATATATAAAAAACTTCACGGCATGCAGAGCTTTTAAAATAATTATAATTCATAAAACAGGGGGTGGTGCTAGTAGCCCCACCCCCTTGTTTTATGAATTATAGAGCAGTTACTGAACATCGTCGGTCAGCTCACTGCCTGCTTTGAATTTGATAATTTTTCTCTTCCCGATTTCAAGTTTCGCACCGGTTTGAGGATTTCTCCCTGTACGTGCTGACCGTTCCAAAACTGAAAAAGTACCAAATCCAACGAGCGCAATTTTTTCGCCTTGTTTAAGCTGTTCACAGGCCGTCTTAATAAAAGCATCAACTGCTTTTCTTGCGTCCATTTTTGTCAATCCTGATTCCACAGCGACTGCATCAATTAATTGTGTTTTGTTCATAGCAAAAAAATAATTTAAATAGTTACACGAAGATTCAGATTTGCCGAAATTTAAGGATATTCAGACAATTATGCAAAATATAAGATGAATATTTAATATTTACAGGACAAAAGGTGCTATAAAACATTTTTTAAACGACCACTCTATTATTAATTAAATTATTGGCAAGTTCATAAATTTATTTTTCAAATAAAAATTCCTCCCAATTTATTTATTTAAAAAGCTATTAAAATAAATCGCAAATACTTTTGGCGAATCAAAATAAAGTATACTTTTGCACACGCTTGGAGAGATGGCAGAGTGGTCGATTGCGGCGGTCTTGAAAACCGTTGTACCGAGAGGTACCGGGGGTTCGAATCCCTCTCTCTCCGCTCTTACGGGTGTAGCTCAGTTGGTAGAGCACTGGTCTCCAAAACCAGGTGTCGGGCGTTCGAGTCGCTCCTCCCGTGCAAAAGCCTCAATATTCACATATTGAGGCTTTTGCATTTTAATACGGTTTCCAATTGTGCAATTTTGTCTCATTTGGGCAGAAATCTCACCGTATTTCTGCCACTAAGTCAGTAAACCACTTCTGGCATAAGCTTTGACTCTTAATAGGAACAAATTGTAAAACTTTAAATATAAATCATAGGTATGAAAGGTAAAATTGGTGTAACAAGCGATAATCTTTTTCCGATTATCAAAAAGTTTCTCTATTCCGATCACGATATTTTTCTTCGTGAGATTGTTTCAAATGCAGTAGATGCGACGCAGAAACTGAAAACTGTTGCTTCAGCAGGCAAATATAAAGGCAGCGTTGACGATTTAAAAGTCAAAATAAGCGTAAATAAAGAGACAAAGACCATTACAGTTTCCGACAACGGGATTGGAATGACCGCCGAAGAGATTGAAAAATTCATCAACCAGATTGCCTTCTCGGGTGCAAATGAGTTCCTCGAAAAATATAAAGACGATGCAAATGCTATTATAGGACATTTCGGACTTGGATTCTATTCATCGTTTATGGTTTCGGAGGAAGTTGAAATCATTTCCCTCTCTTATAAAAAAGATGCCAAGCCGGTACGTTGGATATGCGACGGATCGCCAGAATATGTAATCGAAAATGCCGAAAAGGCTGAAGTGGGTACAGACATTGTAATGCACATTAATTCAGATTCTATTGAATTTCTGGAAGAAAACAGAATCACAGAATTACTGAATAAATACTGCAAATTCCTGCCCGTTCCGGTTGTTTTCGGAAAGAAGAAAGAATGGAAAGACGATAAATACGAGGATACTGCTGACGATAACCAAATAAACGATATCGTTCCTGCCTGGACAAAGAAACCCGTTGATCTGACAGAGGAAGATTACAACAATTTTTATCACAAACTCTATCCTTACGGCGACGAACCACTGTTCCATATTCACCTGAATGTCGATTATCCGTTCAACCTTACCGGAATTCTGTATTTTCCAAAACTGAAAAACAACTTCGAAGTTCAGAAAAATAAGATCCAGCTTTATTGCAACCAGGTATTTGTAACTGATTCAGTGGAAGGAATTGTTCCTGAGTTTCTGACCCT
The DNA here is from genome assembly GCA_025355585.1 of Mariniphaga sp. Classification (GTDB taxonomy): domain Bacteria; phylum Bacteroidota; class Bacteroidia; order Bacteroidales; family Prolixibacteraceae; genus JAAFHB01. The sequence goes on from JANXZJ010000039.1 coordinate 8,306, forward strand.
TCTTCATGGTGTGATCGATTCACCCGATATTCCGTTAAATGTTTCACGTTCTTACCTGCAAAGCGATTCGAACGTAAAGAAGATCAGCGGACATATCACGAAAAAGGTAGCCGATCGTTTAACCGAAATTTTCAAAGAAAAAAGAACTGAGTTTGAAGAGAAATGGAACGACCTGAAGCTTTTTATCGAGTACGGAATGCTGACAGATGAAAAGTTCTACGAAAAGGCTTTAAAATTCTATGTATTCCAAAACACAGATGGTAAGTCATTCACCTGGGAAGAATACGAAAAAATCATTAGCGCCAACCAAACCGACAAGGACAAAAAGCTGGTCTACCTCTATGCAACCAACAAAGATGAACAATTCAGCTTTATCGAAGCGGCAAAAGAGAAAGGCTATGATGTTCTTTTGATGAACGATGTTCTCGCCACACCGTTGCTGAACCATTTGGAACAAAAATTCCCTGACAAGCACTTTGTACGAGTGGATGCCGATGTAGCCGATAAACTAATTTCGAAAGAAAACAGCAAAGAGAGTCCGTTGACATTGGATGAAAAGAACGATTTAAGTCCAGTATTTCAGGCAATTGTACCTAAAGAACGTGGTCAGTTTATTGTTGATTTTCAGGATCTCGGAGTAGATGGTTCGCCAATGGTAGTTACTCAGAATGAGTTTATGCGCCGAATGAAAGATATGTCGAAGATGCAAAACGGGATGAGTTTCTACGGAGACCTTCCAGACAGTTATAACCTGGTTGTAAATATTGCCCATCCGCTTGTAAAAAAGATACTTTCTGAAAAACAGGAATCGTTGTCTGCTGATTTGGCTCCTACCATTACTGAGATTCTGAAATATAAATCCGAAAAGGAAGCACTTAAAAAGCTGAAAGCGGGAAAGAAGGATGAAGAAGTTCCTCAGGAAGAAAAAGATCTTTTAAAAGAGACCGAAACGAAGATTTCGGAACTGGAAGACTCCAAGCGTAAAAAGCTTGAAGCTTTTGGTGCCGAAAACAAATTGGCAAAACAACTCGTTGATTTGGCGCTATTGGCCAACAATATGCTACGCGGTGAAGCGCTCAATAATTTTGTGAAACGTAGCGTTGAATTAATAAAATAATTCAACCCGATATAATTTTAAAGCCTGCTTCCAAATAAAAGAAGCAGGCTTTTTTGTGTTTTATTCCATATTGCCAGACAAATCTATCATGCAAAATGTGTACTTTTCGGAAAATTGAAACTATGAAAAAATCAATACTGACCTTATTTTTGCTTTCTGCATTTATACTTTCGGGCGAAGCGCAAAAACCAATGAATATAATCACCTATAATATAAGATATAACACGCCTTCAGACAAGGAGAATGCCTGGCCGAACCGCCGTGCAGAGGTTATGAATCTCTTAAAGCTCCACAAAGCAGATATCTTTTCAGTTCAGGAGGCACTCTATGATCAAATCATGGACTTAAAAGATGGAATGTCAGGTTTCGATTACGTAGGAGTTGGACGTGACGATGGTAACATCAATGGTGAATTCTCGGCGATATATTACAATTCAAATCGTTATGCGATTATTGAAAATGGAACATTTTGGTTATCAGAAACGCCGCAAATTCCCTCAAAAAGTTGGGATGCCGCATTGAATCGAATATGTACATGGGCCAGATTAAAAGAAAAAGAAACCAGAAAGACATTCTATATCTTCAATACACACTTCGACCATATCGGGGTTAAAGCCCGTAAGGAATCTGCTTTATTGATTTTGAAGAAAATCGATGTGATATCCGGAAGAAAGGATCCTGTTATTCTTACCGGCGATTTCAACCTGAAACCTGAAGAAAAACCGTTGGTATTAATCCGTCAAAAGCTGAAAGACTCAAGGCAAATCAGTAAGACTGTACCCCAGGGTCCTGTCGGAACTTTTAACGATTTCGACTTTATGAGTAAACTTGAAAACAGAATTGACTATATTTTTGTGAATAAGATGATTGATGTAAAGAAGTATGCTGTATTAACTGATTCAAAAAACAATCATTATCCGTCAGACCACCTCCCTGTTCTTGCGGAGATACAGTTTAAGAAATAATATTTACTGACAATCGCTATTTTTCATCAGGTTACACCAACGCATCAATAGCACTTTTATATAAACTTTTTCCTTTTGTAGGATCAACATAAGAACTTGGTCCTGCAATGCAACCACCTTCACAAGCCATTACCTCGACAAAATTTCCGGTTCCTTTTCCTTTACAAAAAGCTTTTAACAGACTCATTGATTTTTTATTCAAACCTTCAATCTGAACAGCCCTAATATCTACCTTTAGTCCTATTGTTTTCACAGCTTCAATAACTCCGCCAGCTCTGCCAAAGGCCCGGCTCTCTTTTGTGATGGTATCCAATAAAGAACTTTCGCATTCATCGATAATGATCTCAAAACCCTTAAAAAACGCACCAAGCTCCTCAAAGGTCATTACAAAATCGACCTGCTGATCATCGATTGCCTCTTTGCGTTTGGCGATACACGGCCCAATAAAAACTATTTTAGCGTCGGGATACCTCAACCTTGCAATCCGGGCAGCATAATGCATCGGTGAACGGGTATGCGAAACATATGGCCTTAGTTGGTTCAAGTGTTTATCAACAGTTTGTACATATGCCGAACAACATGAGGTTGTCATAAACTGCTGTCCGGCCTCAAGTCGTTCCTTAAGTTCTGTTGCCTCGTTTGTGGTCGTTTCCATTGCTCCCAAAGCAACTTCAACAACATCATGAAACCCAAGCATTTTCAATGCTGATACCAACTTTGCTGTTTCACAGTTGAATTGTCCCATAATTGAAGGTGCAGGAAGCGCAATAACTTGCTCACCCTTTGAAATCGCTTTAAAAATATCGATGATGTGCGAAACCTCGAAAATTGAACCAAAAGGACAGGCATTCACACATTTTCCACAATAGATACACCTTGAATCATCTATGTGTTCGACACCATGTTCATCTTTATGGATTGCACCGACGGGACAAGCTTCCTCGCACGGAACAGGAACATATACGATTGAATGGTATGGACATACTTCTTTACAAATCCCACAATTCACGCACTTGTCAGAATCAATATTCGCCTGTCCATTGTTTCCAAATGAGATGGCATTACGAGGACAATTCATCTGGCATGGACTTGCCACACAACCACGGCATAGATTTGTAACAATATAGCTTGTATCAATGCAGGCAGTGCAGGCTTCATCAACAACTGTAAGAATCTCTTTTCTTGGACTCTCCCGATCCAAAGCCAATCTGGCATATTCCGAAAGTGGCGTCAGTTCGTCGGTTTCTTCTTCCGTTAACAAACCCAATATCGGCATCAATTTGTATTTTGTAACAGCTCGCTCTTTGTAGATGCAACATCTTAACTGAGATTTTCGTCTGCGCGGGGATATTTCAAGCGGAATCTGGTCTATCTTATCTACTAGTTCTCCGGCTTTTAATAATCCTGCAACTTTTGCGAGGAGATCTCGCCTGATAATCATCGTATTGTTCACGTACGCCATAAAAAGCACTTGTTTCAATTGGTACTGCAAAGATAGCAGAATTTCACAGAAACATGTTATATAACATGTTTCTCGTATTTAGATTGCTTTTCAACGCTTGGTTTTTTTCAGTCCGTGGAAGTGCGCCAATCCTCCTTTTGAAGTTTCTTTGTAAAGATTTGGCAGATCATGCCCCGTTTGAGCCATGGTCTGAACGACTTTATCGAAGCTTATAAGATGACGTCCATCAGAAAGCATCGCATAGTTTGTATGATTCAATGCCCGCGCCGCCGCAAATGCATTTCGCTCAATACATGGAACCTGTACCAAGCCGGCAACCGGATCACAGGTCAGTCCCAAATGATGCTCAAGACCCATCTCAGCAGCATATTCAACCTGGAAGATACTTCCACCACTTAATTGTGTTGCAGCAGCCGAAGCCATTGCACAGGCCGTTCCAACTTCACCCTGGCATCCTACATCTGCGCCTGAAATTGACGCGTTCTTTTTCACAACGTTACCAATGATTCCTGCGGTTGCAAGCGCCTTCAGAATTTTCTTGTCGGATATTTTCTGGAATTTTTTCATATGGTATAACACAGATGGCATTACACCGCAGGCACCACAGGTAGGAGCGGTAACAATCAGCCCACCGGAAGCATTCTCTTCTGAAACAGCAAGTGCATAGGCGTAGACCATTCCCCTTTTTTTCATGGATGATTTGAAGTTTCGGGCTTTGACATAGTATGCCGAAGCTTTTCGTGGATAGTGGAGTTCACCCGGCAGTGGTCCTTCGGTATCAAGTCCCCTCAGGATTGCATTCTGCATTACCTTCCAAACCTCATTCAGATAATCCCAAATGTCTGGCGATTCGTACTCAACGGCATATTCCCAAATACTCTTCCCGCTTTGGTAACACCATTTCAGTATATTATCCATTCCGGCATCCGGATAAATTAGTTTTGTTTCAGCAAAATGATTGTCGTCTACAATTGTACCACCTCCCACAGAATAAGCTGTCCAAACATCGCTGATAACGGCATCCATTCCTACTGCTTCAAAAGTGAGCGCATTGGGATGAAAGGGCAAAAATATAGTCGGGTTCCAGATGAATTCAACCGGAATTGGTGAAAAAGTATTTGCAATTGCCAGATCTGTAAGATGTCCTTTACCCGTTGCCGCCAAACTTCCATAGAGGGTAACACGGAATGAAGCCGCATTGGTATTCTTCTTTAGAAACAACTCTGCAGCTTTCTTCGGTCCCATTGTATGGCTCGAAGAGGGGCCATACCCGATTTTATAAATTTCCCTGATTGATTCCATGTTGTCAGATTATTGAGCAAAGGAAGTAAGATTAAAGGTAATATATTTGTAAAAAAATAAAATATGGCACTGAATCTGGATGAAAAGGACCTTGCAAAGATTGTCATGGTTGGAGACAAAGTACTGATTAAACCCAAGAATCCTAATACACAGACCTCTTCCGGTTTATTTCTGCCTCCGGCCGCCATTGAAAAAGAAAATATTCAAGCCGGTTATGTGATTAAAGTGGGGCCAGGATTCCCGATTCCGGCCTTGAATGATGAAGACGAATCGTGGAAAGAAAACCAGGAAGCGGTTAAATACCTTCCCTTACAGGTGAAAACAGGTGATCTTGCAGTTTATCTTGGCAAATCGGGATTTGAGGTGGAGTTTAAAGGAGAAAAATTTATCATTCTCTCTCATTCAGCAATAGTAATGATCGTTAGAGAAGAGGGGTTATTTGAGTAACAAGGTAAATAATTAAAGGCAATCGGATATAATCCAGCAACATAGCTCAATACTTTATAAACGTAAAAAGAGGGCATCGAGTGACGCCCTCTTCTAACCTAACCTAACTAACCTAAATCCTATGAAAAAACCTGCTCTTAAGCAACAGCACAAATATACACCTCAGAACTCTTAACTTCAATTAATCAAGGTTAATTAACGTTAAACTTTTTGCACTTTTCACCAAAGAATCCGATAATTTTCCAAATCGCTGTACTTTACGAACCAAAAATTCGAAAAGTTGACCGGAAATAGCGCAAAACAGCAGATTTGCTTTTTGATCTGCTGACTAACGTTATCCTACAACCTCAACAATTTTTTCGTCACTTTGCCAAAGACCGTGTTTGGTACAATAAGCAAGAGCTGTAAGTTTCATCGTTTTAGTAGGAACAATATAGAAGTCGACTTCAACCTGGCTGGGCGCGCTGCCCTGGGCACCAGCGATGAATGTTGCTTCAGCAAGCATACGCTCACTGTCCCATAACTTAACGGAGCTGATGTAGTGATCGAAATCATCAGGATGCTTGTATTCATCGCCAATCTTAATATTAACTTTGAATTTCTCACCCTTTGGTGCTTGATTTTCAGCATGAATAAATGCAGAATGACGATCGATAAAATCGCGTTTTGCTTCACGATCAATCTGCGAAATGTCCTCGTAGCGGTTGATTTTCATTTTCTTTGAGTTTATAATGAGTGTTTAAAAATGGATTACCTGAGATGATACAGGATTTAGTGTTTCGAAAGATAATCTGCTACGCCGTCAGACGAAGCTTTCATAGCATCTTTCCCTTCTGACCAATTGGCCGGACAAACTTCGCCATACTCTTCAAAATGGCTTAGAGCATCAACCATACGCAAGGCTTCATCCACATTACGGCCAAGCGGCAAATCATTTACAAGCTGATGGCGTACAACACCGTTTTTATCGATCAAAAATAAACCACGATAGGCCACCGGTGCGCCGACGAATATAGACTTTCCATCTTCATCGATATCATATTCTCCGGCAAGTACACCATAATTCTCTGAAATAGTTTTTGAGAGATCCGCAACGATCGGGTAGGTCACACTCTTTATCCCACCATGTTTCTTTTCGGTGTTTAACCATGCCCAATGTGAAAACTCAGAATCGACCGAACACCCAACAACCGCAGTATTCCGTTTCTCGAACTCTGCCAATTTTTCCTGAAAAGCAAGCAGTTCAGTAGGACATACAAATGTAAAATCGAGCGGATAAAAGAAAAACACAACATATTTCTCACCTATGAATTGCTCAAGTGAGTAATTCTCAACAATTTCTTTTCCGTTAATTACCGCATTTGCTTTAAATGCCGGAGCTTTTTTTCCAACTAATGTGCTCATAAAAATATTTTTAGATTTTAAAAAATAAAACATTCAAATAACATATTTCCGTACAGGATTGTTCATGAGAAATTTATGTTTTATATTTGCAAATCAAATCCTGACAATGAAAGAGATCAAAATCAAAGACTACCTTTTTGAGCACGGAATACGTCCCGTAAATAAAAGGGTCAAAATCATGAACTACCTGGTTTCGAAGAGAAACCACCCGACTGCCGAAATGATTTACCTCGAATTAGTGAATGAAATTGCCGGTCTTTCAAAAACAACCGTATACAATACGCTAAACCTGTTTGTTCAGGAGGAAGTCGTTCATGCTTTGAATATCGAAAGCAACGAACTTCGTTATGACGCAGATATTTCGCAACATGGACATTTTAAATGTAAGGAATGCGGAGAAGTATACGATTTCTCGTTTAACAAGGATCTCATTCAGGATCTCCGGCTAAAAAACTTCGTTCTGAAAGATTTTCAGTTCTCCATCAATGGCATCTGCTCTATTTGCCACCAACATTAGTTCTCCTGAACAGGTGTAAAAACAACAAGGATTTTAATCTTCCTCAATCGGATCAAGATCCTCGTTCAAATCCCCGTCGTCTGAACCCTCCGCAAAATCAGCCTCGTCCTGAAGATCGGTTGATGCAAGGAAAGACTCAAGTGGTTTTAGATGCGGTGGTAAATCAGTTTTTTCAGCTGCCGAGTAGGGAAAAACATCAAGAATCGTGCTTTCGTTAATTCCACTGATCTCAAAATCAGCCATCATCCCCTGCATCGCCTCAATAATCTGGTCGTAGGCATCTTTTACATTATCCGAAAACACCAATACTAACTGTGATGTCCGTTTCTCCTTGCCACTCTCCTCATCAATAGTTATAAACGCAACTTTCGCCTTGTACCAGCGGTCGCCCGTATCCGAAGGAATGATTTCAGAAATGCGCGTTTTTGAAATTTTGCTGACCATAAATTCTCCGCTCACCATTGTCTGAAGTTCTTTATAGATCCGACTTTCAGCTTCGGTAAACGAGATGGCATCAAGCATATAAGTTTCGCTGGCCTTTTTTTCGTGGCCATTTTCATCCATCTTGATGTATTTTGCAGTGCATTCGAACCAGGTATTCATCAAAAAATATTTTAGTTATTAAATTTATTATTCCTATGCAAATGTAGCCTTTCCGGTTTGAATTTCCGGATACAGAATTGAAATAGCGTCAAAATTTTATTGCAGTTCGCAATTGGTTGCTGGCTGCCGGCAAATCAAACCGACGCTTAAATGATCCCTATTTTTTAGTTGGCTGCATCAAAACTTCATCCAGTTTTTTGCGGGCGAGATCTCCCCAAATAATATACCCGTCGTGATTCTGGTGAAGCATATCCTTGATAAAAAGCTCGGTCCGGGGTTCACCATCTTTATTCAGATAAGCAGCCGCCGTCTCAATAAAATAGGTATTGTGCAGTTTACTGCATGTCTCTTTCAACATTTGGTTCGTCTTCCTGACAGTTGGCCAAACAGCCCATCTGCTTTTTGTAGGTGTAATTTCAAAAACGAAAATTGGCTGATCAGCATATTTTTTCCGCACTGTCTTTACAATGTTACGGAACAGTTTAACAACCTCTTCGGGCGACTTGTCTGTTTTACTTCCTGTTATATCATTGGCCTCGAAAATTACAAGCGCCCGGAACTGATGCGGGTAAACAATTCTTTTCGCATAGACCGCCAGATCAGAAAATTTCGATCCACCAAATCCGCGCTGAATCACCGGATAAGGTGCAACATCCTCCTTAAGCGTCGACCACAACCTGATACTCGAACTACCGGCAAAAAAGACCGCATTAGCAGGATCCTTTTCGCTTTTATCCCGCTGTTCAAATTTGAGAATATCCTTTTCCCAGATTTTAGTTGCCTCGGCGGTATATTTCCGGCTGACATTACACGAAGCCAGAAATCCAACCAATAAAATTGAAGAAATTAATAAACGAAATGAAGAATTAACAGTTAACCGATTCATATTAAAGATTTAAAAACAGAAGTGATTAGTTATTTATAATGCTGACAATGTAATAAATATCGGGGGCTCTTTTAACAAAACTTTAACCTTTTTCCGTTGGCCTTTAACCTTTCAGTAAAGTACTATATTTGCGGCTTATTAAAAATCGTATATGATCTCAGTTGACGGACTTACCGTAGAGTTTGGCGGAACCACTCTTTTTAAAGATATCTCATTCGTAATTAACGACAAAGACCGCATCGCGCTCATGGGTAAAAATGGTGCAGGAAAGTCGACCTTACTTAAAATTATCGCAGGAAAACGGACGACTTCGTCCGGAAAGATATCGGCCCCAAAAGATGCAGTGATTGCTTATCTGCCCCAACACTTAATGACGGAAGACAACCGTACCGTTTTTGACGAGGCGGCCCAGGCATTTGCGAAAATCAAGGAAATGGAGCACGAAATCGAGGCGCTAAACCTCGAAATGTCAACACGCACCGATTACGAGTCGGATAGTTATTACGCCCTTATCGAACAGGTTTCGGCATTAAGCGAGAAGTTTTATTCCGTCGAAGAGATCAATTACGATGCAGAAGTTGAGAAGATTTTAATTGGACTTGGTTTTAAAAGAGAAGATTTCACACGGCCTACGAACGAATTCAGCGGCGGTTGGCGCATGCGGATTGAGCTTGCCAAAATCCTGCTTCAGAAACCCGACCTGATCTTGCTCGATGAGCCCACCAACCATATGGACATTGAGTCGATTCAGTGGCTCGAAGAGTTCCTGATCAACAGCGCCAAAGCGGTCATCATCATTTCGCATGACCGGGCCTTTGTCGACAATATCACCACGCGTACCATTGAAGTTACAATGGGCCGCATCTACGATTACAAGGTCAATTATTCGCAATACCTCACATTACGGCTCGAACGTCGTGAGCAACAGATGAAACAGTTCGAGGAGCAGCGCCGGATGATTGCCGACAACCAGGATTTTATCGACCGTTTCAAGGGAACCTATTCTAAAACAAACCAGGTACAGTCGCGCGTTAAGATGCTGGAGAAGTTGACGCTGGTTGAGATTGACGAAGAGGATAACTCCGCACTCCGGCTTAAATTCCCCCCTTCTCCCCGATCGGGAAATTATCCAGTGGTATTGGAGGATATGACCAAAAGCTATGATGATCACCTGGTATTTGCGAATGCATCGCTGACGATTCAGCGCGGCGAAAGGGTTGCCTTTGTCGGGAAAAACGGCGAAGGAAAGTCGACGCTCGTAAAAGGATTGATGGGTGAAATCGAATACGAAGGAACGCTAACGCTCGGACACAACACGATGATTGGTTATTTTGCGCAGAACCAGGCCTCCTTGCT
>JANXZJ010000092.1 GCA_025355585.1 Mariniphaga sp.
CTTGAACTGGATGAACCCGTTGGCAAAAAACTCGGATTTATCGCTCAGGAAATTGGCCGCGAGATCAATACGCTCGGGTCAAAGGCAAACCATACCGAAATGCAGAAACTGGTGATCGGCATGAAAGATGCGCTCGAAAAAATCAAAGAGCAATTACTTAATGTATTATAAAATTCAACCTGCTTAAACACGTTAGTTTTAGTATTCAATCTGTTTTTAATTCATGAAGGAAGGCAAACTGGTCATATTTTCCGCACCCTCAGGTGCCGGGAAAACAACAATCGTAAAACATTTACTGTCCCGTAATCTGAATTTCGGTTTCTCGATCTCGGCTACCACGCGAAAACCCCGTGGTGCAGAACAAAATGGCAAAGATTACTATTTCCTGAGTGTCGAAGAATTCAAGAATAAAATTGAACGGGAAGAATTTCTGGAATGGGAAGAGGTTTACCCTGGTTGTTTTTACGGAACTCTGAAAAGTGAAGTAGAACGAATCTGCAGAAATGGTCAGAATATCCTTTTTGATGTTGACGTAGTTGGTGGCAGCAATATCAAAAAATATTATGGCGAAAAAGCCCTTGCTGTTTTTATTCAGCCGCCATCCATCCAGGAACTTGAAAAAAGATTACTGGCACGATCAACCGATTGTATTGAGGTAATCAAAGAGCGGATTGCAAAGGCAGAACATGAGCTAACTTACGTTCATTTATTTGATATTATTATCATTAACGATCAGCTTGATGTTGCACTTCAGGAAGCCGAGGAAAAAGTCAGTGAATTTCTCGACAGAAGTCCTGATTTGAAGAATTGTGAATAGAACGTTGAAGAGAGTCGAATAATTGCGTCACTATATACAAAGAAAATGGAAGAGACGCGATTAATCGCGTTTGTACCAATATCAGAGAGGTGTAAATTAAAACAAGATCACCTAAAGCAATCAAAATGAGAATCGCCATATTTTCAGGATCTTTCAATCCAATCCACAACGGACACCTTGCGATTGCACGTGAAGTACTTGCACAAGGTGCAGCTGACGAACTATGGTTTTTTGTTTCGCCTCAGAATCCTTTAAAAAAGAACACCGGTCTCTTGCCGGAAGCCGACCGCCTTGAAATGGTAAAACTGGCTATTGAAAATGAACCAGGAATGGGGGCAAGTGATTTTGAGTTTCACCTCCCCCGCCCTACCTATACAGTCAATACGCTGGAAAAGCTCAGGGACAATTACCCGGAACATCAGTTTAAGTTACTGATTGGCGGCGATAACCTTGTCATTTTTCATAAATGGTTTGAATTCAAACGAATCATCGATGAATTTGGATTGATCGTTTATCCAAGGCCGGAATTCGATACGGAGAGCCTTCCCAAATTTCCAAATACAACAATCATTACTGCCCCACTGATAAATTTATCAGCTACTGAGATCAGGGAAAAACTAAATAAAGGTGATTCGATTACGGGAATGGTTCCGGAGAAGGTGGCCGATTTTCTGCATCAACAAATTAACAGCCCTAAAAACCAATAAAACAAAAGGATTACTGGGTTTTTCAGCTCATTCAACGTTAATAAAAATCGAAATGTTTCATCAAATGTACACCAATACGATACAGTTGGGTAAATTTTGACCGACCCTATTTGTTGGGAGGTCAGACGGCTTCATGTTTGGTCTCAAAAAATCTTTTGACAGGCAAACAGCGCAAATCCGCGCCTCCAAAAATCTTTGAGAAGGAAAAATGTGAAAATCCGTGTCTCCTACAATCTTTAAGAAGGAAAAATGTGAAAATCCGCGTCTCCAACAAACATTGAAGAGGTAAATGGTCCAAATTGGAAATTAGATCCTCATTAAAATAGGCATCTTATTTTAATGAGGATTTTCAAAAGGGATTTGATACTGGTAGAGAGGTTGCATGCAACGTCTCTACACAATAACATCCATCCCCCAATAATCATAGTCAACATAATTGAAATTTGCACATTCCCGGAAAACACCATATGAATTGTCGGGAGAATTTCGTCACCCCATTTTACGACTCATCCGCTTCAATCTACGATCCGGTTTCATATATTTTTTCTCAGTTGGTTTACGGCTTTAATTTGGAGAAAAATTAAAATGCCATGAAGACGTTAATCGTTATCCTCACTTTTCTGTTTTCAATTTCAGGCGTTACGGCGCAGGTTCGCCTCTCGGGTAAGGTGACCGATGAAAAACAAATACCGCTTTCCGGAGCCAATATATTTCTTCAGGGAAGTTACGACGGAACGACTGCTGACAGCCTGGGAAATTTCAGCTTCAAACCTAAACTGAAAGGGATTCAAAACGTGTCTGTTACCTATATCGGCTATAAACCGCTTCTCCGGAAAGTTGACCTCGACAGCGCAAAAACCATCGTGATTAACTTTGTGTTGGAAGAATCGGGCGAAAAAATTGATGAAGTGGTGATAAACGCAGGTGCCTTCGAAGCAAGCGACGAAAAGAAAGCTGTTATGCTGCGGGTTTTCGATATTGCCACGACACCAAGCGCTCAAGGCGATATTTATGGTGCGCTTGGGACATTGCCAGGTGTTCAGAAGGTTGGCGAAGATGGCCGTGTGTTTGTCCGTGGAGGCGAAGGTTACGAAACCAAAACATTTTTGGACGGCATGCTCGTTTCAACACCCTATTTATCGCGCATGCCCGATATGCCAACGCGCGGACGTTTTTCACCATTGCTTTTCAGCGGAACATTGTTCAGCACAGGCGCCTATTCTGCAGAATATGGTCAGGCATTGTCGTCGATTGTTGATATGAAAACCAATTCGCCTGAAACAGAAGATAAATCGAGTATTACGCTCATGACAGTCGGCGCAATGGCCTCAACCTCGAAATGCTGGAAGAATGGTTCCTTATCGCTAAGTGGCGACTACGTCACCTCTGCACTATCGAATAAAATCAACAAACAGCAGGTCGACTGGATTAAAAGTCCGGTTGGGATAGATGGAACAGTGATGTTTCGGCAGAAAACAAGTGAAACGGGAATGTATAAACTCTTTGGCACATTTAATAACAGTACCAGCGGGATGATCTATCCGAATACACAGACAGGTGTAAACCAGCATATTCTTCTGAACGGCAGCAATGTCTATCTGAATAATACTTACAACGACCAACTGGGTGAAAAGTGGATCATCAAATCGGGACTTGTCTGGAATTACGACAACCAGAAGTTTGTCATCGATCAAGACCAGGTGGTGACAAACGAAAAGATGTTCCAGGCGAAACTCGGATTCGTTCATTTTGTGAATGATCAGACAGAATTGAAATTTGGCGCCGACTGGGTGCACTATGCTTACGAACAAAACATCCGGATGAACGGAGACTTCCGCCTGCCGTTCAGCAACAATCAGCTTTCGGGTTTTGCCGAGATGGAATACAAACTCACAAAGAAATTTGCCACCCGAATCGGCGCAAGAATCGAGAACAGCTCACTTTCAAAACAGACAAACGTTGTTCCTCGCTTTTCGGGAGCCTATAAAACGGGGAATCACAGCCAGGTTTCGCTTGCATGTGGCCAGTTTTACCAGAATCCCGAAGAAGATTACCTCAAATTTGCACCGCTGTTAAAAGCAGAGAAAGCCAATCACCTTGTGATGACCTGGCAGTACCTGACCGAATTAAAAACCTTAAGGGTGGAAGGTTACCTGAAAAAATATTCCAGCCTGGTGAAGTTCAACATGCCATTGGCAACCAACCCGCTTGATTATTCAAATACGGGAAGTGGTCATGCCGAAGGAATCGATGTTTTCTGGCGCGATAAGGAAACCTTCAATGCGACTGATTATTGGATCTCCTACTCGTGGATCAATGCCAGCCGCAATTACAAGGATTATCCTTCGGCAGCCATTCCAAATTACGTATCAGAACACAATTTATCAGTAGTTTACAAGCGATTTTTCGAGAAACTGCGGACCTATGCATCGGTCACCTATTCCTTTGCAAGTAGCCGCCCTTATCACGATCCAAACTTTTCCGGTTTCATGAACTCGAAGACGAGCTCCTATAATGACATCAGCTTAAGTATCACCTATTTGATGAAATGTTTTGGGAAACAGACTGTTCTGCACCTGATGGTCAATAACCTGACTGGTTTCGACAACATCTACGGGTATAATTTTTCGAATACTCCAAATCAGTCAGGACATTATGAATCGACACCAATCAGGTCACCTTTTGTACGCCAGGCAATTCTGGTCCTTTCAATCATGTTGTGAAAATAATCAGTTAAAATTCTCTTGATAAATCAAATTTAAAAATCAAAAAAATGAAAAAGTTAATTTTCACCTTCGTTTTCTTATCGATGTTCAGTTTTGGATTCGCAAACGAAAATTACGAAAAGGCCATGAGCCTTTCAATTGAAACATTGTTCGGGAGTAAAACTATTCCTGAATATGTTGAAGTAGCCAACCAGTTTGAGCGTATATCGAAGATCGAAAAAACCGAATGGTTACCGCTCTATTACGCCTCTTTTGCCTACATCATGATCAGTTTTCAGGAGCATGACAATGCAAAGAAAGACACCTACCTCGATCAGGCTCAGAAGTACCTCGATCAGGCAAAAGCCATCGCCCCCGCCGAGTCGGAATTGTATATGCTTCAGGGGTTTTTGTATCCTTCGCGCATTAATGTCGATCCGATGAACCGTGGCATGTTATACATGGGCGATATGAACAAATCGCTCGACAAAGCGCTGGAGTTGAATCCGGATAATCCACGTGTTTATTACCTCCGTGCCACGATTATGCATCACACGCCCGAAGCCTATGGTGGTGGCGCAGCAAAAGCACTTCCGTTGTATCAGGCAGCCGTTGAAAAATTCAGTATATTCAAACCTAAAACAGCTATTTCACCCAACTGGGGAAAAGAAATAAATGAAGCAGGGTTGAAAAGTGCTCAGGAAGCATTAAAGAAATAGTTTTATTCCGTACTTTCGGGAAACTAACAACTGTTGTTAACCAATGATGAATAAGCAACCCAATCTTAAAAAATTGATCTGGCAAGTTCTTGCTTCGATTCTTTTATTAATTGTACTTGGAAACCTGATCATGTTAATTTTCGCCCGTGGCGAGAAACTTACCGGCCAGATGTTTCTGTATGGAGCGATAAATTCGGTACTGATAGGCGGTTCATTTATGCTCGGACTGATGTTTATTGTCGCAACACTTGACCGAAAAATACCATGGTTGCATTCTCCGCTTAAACGACTGATCGTACAATTTTTTGTCACGATCGTATTCTCACTGATTGTTATTGTGTTCGCGATCTTGTTGTCCGGTTTTTTCTGGCACCAGAAAATCACTTCTGATTTTTTTCTCGAAACAGGGGCTTTCATGGTTAAGATTGCATTCCTATTTGTTTTTTTAGGCTCCCTGATATCAAATGCAATCATGTTTTTTAAGAACTGGAAGGAGGCAGCCGTTCAGCAGGAGAAGCTTAAACGCGAACAACTGGCACTGCAATACGAAACCCTCAAAAGCCAGGTGAATCCTCATTTTCTGTTCAATAACCTGAATTCGCTCACTTCGCTGATCAGTTCCAATCCCGATAAAGCGATCGATTTTGTAAAGAAACTTTCGGAAGTGTACCGGTACGTGCTCGACCAGAAAGACCACGAACTGGTTGCCCTCGAAACGGAGCTGAAATTTCTTGAATCGTATGTTTTCCTGCAGCGGATAAGGTTTGAAACCAACTTAAATATACAGATCGATGTCAATCCCGGTAAGTTCAAAGTCATTCCATTATCCGTTCAGATGCTGGTCGAAAACGCCATCAAGCACAATGAGATATCGGATAAAAATCCTTTGTATATCCGAATATTTTCAACTGACGATGATTACCTGAAGGTTGAAAACCGACTTCAAAAAAAATCCGGATCAGAAGGAAGCGGAAGCGGCATCCAGAACATCAAAGATCGTTATGAATTCTTCACCAGTAAAAAGGTGACAATTTCTGAAAACGCCGAGAAATTTATCGTAAGTATACCTTTGCTAACAGATTGAAATGATGTATAGAGTACTTATAATTGAAGACGAAAAGCCGGCTGCTGATTGGTTAAAGCAACTGATACTGAAATTTGATTCTCAGATTGCGGTGCTGGCCGTGATTGATTCGGTGAGTGGAGCAGTTGAATGGTTTCAGCAGAATCCGGTTCCTGACCTGGTTTTTATGGATATCCAGCTCGCTGACGGGCTGAGCTTTGAGATTTTTGAACGCGTAAAAGTTCTTTGTCCGGTTATTTTCACCACGGCCTATGAAGAATATGCGATAAAAGCTTTCAAGGTAAACAGTGTGGACTATTTGCTCAAACCTATTGCTTACAGTGAACTCGAAACCGCTTTTGAAAAGTTTGGTGAACGAGTCCGCAACGTGCAGCCAGTCCCGTCGGTTACCATTGAGCTGTTGAATAAAGTGAAGGAAATGCTGCGGAAACAATATAAAACCAGGTTTGTGATTAAAGTGGGAGAACACCTGAAATCCATTACTGTTGAAGACATTCTCTTTTTTTACAGCCTCGAAAAAGCAACTTTCCTGTGTACAGCTGATTTCAAAACCTACCTTGTTGATTATTCCCTCGACCGCATCTCTGAGATGATTGACGAACAACGGTTCTTTCGCATCAACCGTAAATACATCCTGAGTAATCAATCGATTGCCGACATCATTTTCTATTCAAACAGCCGACTGAAAATTAAGTTGAAAAAACCGGGTGAGGAAAGCATTATCGTAAGCAGGGATAAAGTAGGTGCATTCAAGGAGTGGCTGGATATGTAGGCATTTTTGTAACAGTGTTTGATTGCCAAAGTATTTAAACAACTATGAATTAAGTTAGGATTTGTCCAAACATATTTACTATATTTGCATATAAATCTAAATACGTCAACCCGTATATTTAATCTAAATGTAAAAATAATTCAAAATGAATCGATTATTCTCACTCGGAATTTTTCTTGTTTTTGCGGCTTGTAACACTCAACCTAAAACCAATCAGGTTAAAGTTGAAACTGTAAAGCTGGAAACTGCTTCTGCAATACCTTGCGGCATAACCGGAGCTGCCTCGTGTGCCGGTTGTCCAGAAGCCGCGAAAGAATCAAAGGCACAAATTGTCAGTGTTGATTCAGTTCAGAAAAATCCCGAGAAATACTTCGATAAAACAATAGTACTTCAGGGACGGGTCATACACACCTGTAAAGTGAGTGGAAAAAAAATGTTTTTAGCCGGCTCGGATGAGCAAAATCTGATTAGAATCAATGCAGGAGATAACATCAGCCGGTTTGATGAAAGTCTTCAGGGAGAAATCGTTATCGCTAAAGGAGTATTAACTCCTATTATCGATGCAGTTGTTGATAAAGAAAAAGATGGAAAAACCGTCTGTGTAACCGAAAGCAAGGCGAAACAATATGTTTTAGCTTGCAGTGAGTTCAAAATAATGGCAAAAAACTAAGATAGTTTTCTTAATTCAATGCTTTAATCTTGTCTGTTTTATTTATTTGATGATAAATAAAACAGACATTTTTATAAAATCAATTTATTTACACATGTATTTATATAAACTCAACAGGGCAATTCACCGCGATTTCGGATATTTTTTTGCAGCGATGACCATTATCTATGCACTGTCAGGACTTGCGTTGAATCATCGTAAAGATTGGAATCCAAGCTACAGCATTGAACGAACCGAACATCAGGTACTAATTCCTGCTGATCTTCGGACAAATGAAAAAGAAGCTGTTGATGAAATTCTTAAGCAAATAGAGCAGGAAAAAAACTACCGTAAATATTACTTTCCTTCCTCAGATGAACTAAAAGTATTTATGAATGGTGGCGGATCTGTTGTTGTCAATCTTACTTCGGGAAAGCTCCTTTTTGAAAACCTGAAAAAACGCCCCGTATTTTACGAAGTTAATTTTCTTCATTACAATCCAGGCAAACTATGGGTTTGGTTTTCGGATGCTTTTTGTATAGCTCTTATGACAATGGCAATCAGCGGATTATTTATTCTGAAAGGAAGAAACGGGATAACCCGCCGCGGGGCCTGGCTCACTGGTGCCGGGATTATTATTCCGGTAGTTTTCCTGATAATGTATTATTAATTCCTGACAAGTATTTTTCCAAAATCTCAAAGGAACAAACATTATTAAATGATTGGTTGACTGTCAATATCGAGTACATTCGACCGGATAATTTAAGCCTCACAGCGCAAATAAAAACTCCCGTTTAGTTTGTTTCCTTTGTAATGAAGGCAAATTCTGCCTCAAAAGTGAGTAGATTTGTAGGAATATTAACTTCTTCGATGATTCCGACAAACGGCCAATATGCAGATGTAATCGTCCCACTACCAGTAGCAGGATGTTTTACTTATAACGTACCCGACGAACTAAACGGTCAGGTGGTACAAGGAGCAAGAGTGATTGTTCAATTTGGCATGAAAAAATTCTATTCAGCACTGGTTCACGAAATTCATAACAGGAAACCAGAGGGCTACAATACAAAACCAATTGAGCATTTGATTGATGCAAAACCAATTATTCCTGTTACCTGTTTTCCTTTTTGGGAATGGATTACCGGATACTATCACTGTACACTTGGAGAAGTGCTGAAAGCAGCCCTACCTTCGGGACTTAAGCTGGAAAGTGAAACAAGAATTAATTACAACAGTGATTACACCGAACAAAGCGACCAGAAGCTCACACCACGGGAACAACTTCTTTTTGATGTAATCCGCGAGAAGCATAGTCTCTCTATTTCGGAATTAAACAACTCAGTACTTAAAAAAAACTCGATTGCCATCCTCAAAGAGCTCCTGGGAAAAGGTGCAGTTTCGATTGAAGAGGAGATGAAGGAGAGTTACCGGTTAAAGACAGAATCAGTGATTGAGTTGCCAGAAAGGCTTCAAAATGAAAAATTTATTCATCAGACCCTCGACTTACTAAAGAAAACTCCCCTGCAGCAAAAGCTGTTGGAAAGTTACCTCGGGCTCTCTGAAATACTGAATCAGAAAGTCGCAAACGTAGTTACCAAAAAGGAGTTGCTACTTTCAACAGGAATTAGTGCCGCTGTATTAAATGGACTCGTTAAAAAGAATATTTTATCCGTGGTCAATCAGAAAGTCGACCGTCTGGCGACCTATAAAGGCGAAATAAATGAGGTGTCAGAGCTGAGTCCAGCTCAAAGCGATGCTTTAAACCAAATAAAACTTTCATTTGAAAGTAAATCTGTTACACTTCTCCACGGTGTAACCTCGAGCGGAAAGACAGAAATCTATATCAAATTAATTAAAGAATGTCTCGAAGAAGGGAAACAGGTACTGTACCTGCTTCCCGAAATTGGACTTACAACTCAGATAATCAATCGTCTGACACGTGTTTTTGGTGATAAAGCAGGAATTTACCATTCCAAATTTAATGACTCTGAGCGTGTTGAGATCTGGAACAAGGTTTTAAGTTTTGGAAGTTCTGACTTGGGTAAAAGTCCTGAATCTGATTACCAGTTAATTGTTGGCACTCGATCCGCATTGTTCCTTCCATTTCAGGATCTCGGTCTAATCGTCGTTGACGAAGAACACGATAACAGCTATAAGCAATACGATCCGTCACCTCGCTACCACGCAAGGGATGCAGCAATTATTCTTGGCCATTTGCAACATGCACCGGTCTTACTGGGAACAGCCACTCCGGCAGTCGAAACCTATTACAACGCAACATCAGGAAAATTTGGATTGGCAACTTTAAGCGAACGACATCAAAATATTGAGATGCCGGAGATTGTAACGGCTGACTTCAAGGATGCCTACCGGCGTAAACAAATGAATTCACACCTTACGCCATTACTGTTTAATGAAATAACCGGTGCCCTTGAGCGAAAAGAGCAGGTGATTCTTTTCCAGAACAGGCGTGGATTTTCGCCGTTTATCGAATGCAAAATGTGCGGTTGGGTTCCAAAATGCAACCATTGTGACGTAAGCCTTACCTACCATAAGCACAATAACTCGCTTATCTGTCACTATTGCGGTTATTCAACTAATCATCCCGGAACATGTAATACTTGTGGCAGTAAAGAATTGACAAATAAAGGATTTGGTACGGAAAAGGTTGAAGAGGATCTTCAGGTCATTTTCCCCGATGCAAAAATAGACCGGATGGACCTCGATACAACCCGCTCGAAGCGCGGATTCGAAAAAATCATACATCGCTTCGAGCAGGGTGAAATCGACATCCTGATTGGCACCCAAATGGTCACGAAAGGGCTCGATTTCGAGAATGTAAGTATTGTTGGAATCCTTAATGCAGATAACCTGCTCAATCAACCTGATTTCAGAGCCTATGAGCGAAGTTATCAACTGATGGCGCAGGTTGGCGGACGTTCGGGTCGCAAAAACAAACGGGGCAAAGTGATCATTCAAACTTCAGAACCTACCCATCCCATCATCATCAATGTAATAAATAACGACTACGAGGCGATGTATCGTGGACAAATTGCAGAAAGAAAGCACTTTAAATATCCGCCTTTTTACAGAATGATTGGAATTACACTTAAGCACCGCGAAAAAACTGAACTTGACAGAATCGCACAGGAGCTGTCTGCCAATTTGCGCGAAAGATTTGGGGCAAGAATACTTGGCCCGGAATATCCAGTGATAAGCAGAATAAAAATGCTATATATTAAGCAATTGTGGATAAAGATTGAACGCGAAATATCGGTTGTGCACGCTAAAAGGCAGATGCAGGAGATTATTGATCAGGTAAAAATGCATTCAGGTAATAAAACGATACAGATTGGAATCGATGTAGACCCGATTTAGTCCTTTCGGTTAAAAAAATATCAACGCCTTCAAAAGACAAAGACGACATCATCTCTTTGCTTTTCATATCGTTACAAAAATATTTTATCAAAAATTGTTGATAATTGCACTTTTTCAACAAGGAATTCAAGCCATTTCAACAAGAGTATCGGCTCATTCGGCTTAAAATATTAATTTTGAGCCTGTCAATTTAAATAGAAAATAATGGGAAAGGTGATTGCGATAGCGAACCAAAAAGGTGGTGTAGGCAAAACAACTACAGCGATTAATCTTGCTGCAAGTCTTGCCGTACTTGAGCATCGGGTTTTACTGATTGATGCCGATCCGCAGGCTAACGCCACCTCTGGTGTTGGGTTTGATGTCCGAAATGTTAAAACGAGTATATACGAGTGTGTTGTTGATGATGTCGATCCGAGAACAATCATACTGAACACCAATACCCCCAATTTTGATCTCCTGCCATCTCACATTGATCTGGTTGGTGCCGAAATTGAAATGCTGAACCTTCCAAACCGCGAACGGGTTTTGAAACAGGTTATTGATAAAGTATCAGCCGATTATGATTTTATTCTTATTGATTGTTCACCTTCTCTGGGTTTAATTACAGTGAATGCATTAACAGCAGCCGATTCGGTGATCATTCCTGTACAATGCGAATATTTTGCACTCGAAGGGCTGGGTAAATTGCTGAATACGATTAAAATAATTCAAAGCCGGCTTAATCCCGAACTTCAGATCGAAGGTTTCCTCCTTACAATGTTCGATGCACGGCTTAACTTGTCGAATCAGGTTTACGAAGAGGTAAAACGCCACTTCCAGGAAATGGTTTTTGAAACAGTTATAACGCGTAATATCAGGCTTTCAGAAGCACCCAGTTACGGGCTTCCTGCAATAGAATATGATGTAAGTTCGAAAGGAGCCCAGTCATATCTTAATCTTGCACGCGAATTGCTTCAAAACAACAACATGACCAAGATCGACCACAAAGAGATTGTAGAACAATAAAATTAAAATATTTTCGAATCATGATTAAACGAAACGCACTTGGTAGAGGCCTCGGAGCATTAATTGAAGAAAATGACATACGATCCAATAATCCGGTTTCGAATGAAGTAGCAATTAACGAAATTGAGGCTAACCCGTTTCAACCACGCATACACTTTGACGAGGAGGCACTCAACGATCTTGCAACCTCCATCAAAGAACTTGGTATAATTCAGCCTATTACGCTGCGGAAATTAGCAAATTCAAAATATCAGATTATTGCAGGAGAGCGTAGATTCAGAGCAGCCAAAATTGCAGGTTTAACAACTATTCCTGCATTTGTAAGAGAGGCTGGCGACGAAACAATGCTCGAAATGGCACTTGTCGAAAACATCCAACGCGAAGACCTCGATGCAATAGAAATCGCATTAAGCTACCAGCGTCTGATTGATGAGTGCAAACTTACACAAGAGACACTCAGTGACAAGGTGGGGAAAAAACGGTCTACAATTTCCAACTACCTCAGATTACTTCGTTTACCTGCCGTGATCCAGAAAGCAATCCGCGAACAGGAAATCACGATGGGTCATGCACGTGCCCTGATAAATATTCAGGAACCCGAAACCCAGATCATGGTTTATCGGCAAGTCGTCAAATACGATTTTTCAGTAAGGAAAACCGAAGAGATCGTACGAAAGATCAGTTCCGATGACGGAGAAGGTGTGCCGGTTAAGAAAACCACCCCGTTTCCCGATGAGTATCGTGATTTAAAAAATCATCTTACAAAGCATTTTAACACGGGCGTGATTTTAAAAATTAATGACCTTGGAAAAGGAAAAATTGAGATTCCATTTGACGATCCTAAAGATCTGGAGCGAATAATTGGAATATTTGATAAACTGAATCCCTGAAAATCAGCTAAATTTGGAATTTTGAAAACCTTTATTGCAGGATTTACGATTTTTTTTACTATACTTACCGGAAATCTGGCAGTAAAAGCTCAGCAGATAAACATTTCTAACGATAGTTTACAGGTTGTAGCGCCTATTCCTAAAGTGGTACGTTCACCAAAAAAGGCCTCGATTTATGCTGCGCTTTTCCCGGGTTTAGGTCAGATTTACAACAGGAAATATTGGAAACTTCCTATTGTTTATGGAGGATATGCAGGTTTAATATATGTCTTAGGCTGGAATAATAACCAATATCAAGATTATTATCAGGGATTCAGAATAATTTCACAGTACAGCAGTGCGGCAGCTATGAAACCTGACGAACGGGCATTTTTAGATAATATGATCAAAAACCCGTCTATTAGTCTCGATAATCCTTCGACCTTTACATATATTTCAGCTCAAATAAAAAGTGGAAAAGATTATTACAGGCGTAATAGGGATTTGACAATCATTGGCATTGCTGCACTCCATGTTCTGAGCATAATAGATGCAAGCGTTGATGCAAATCTTTTTGACTTCGATATCAGCGATGATCTCAGTATGAGGATTGAACCGATGCCAATCTATTTTGGAGACCAAAATTTGGTGATGGGTTTTAATTTAGCAATTAAATTTTAAACGGAAGAAGTATGAATAAAATCAATTATGGAATCCTGATAATAACGTTTTTGATTTGCACGTTGAACTCGAACGCGCAAACCAATACTAACCAGCCAAATACTTCAATAATAACTGAAGCCTGCAGCTCTGATTCTGTAAAAAGTATTCTCGCTGATCCATTCCCCGATGATAATCTCGATAATATCTTATCCGATAAGCTGGATTCGATGGTTAACACATGGTATGTTCAAAATGCATTCGCTGTTGACAGTCTTGAAAAGGCATGTTCCTATGTTGAGCAAAATGAGTTACCAGACTCGGTTTATATCAGTCGTCTACAGAACCTGGATTCCTATATTCCCCTCCCATATAACGAATCAGTTAAGAAGTTTATCAATTTCTACCTCAATAAACGCAGAGGTCAGGTATCGATCATGATGGGGCTTACCAACTACTATTTTCCCCTATTTGAAGAAGCATTAGCGAGGTATAATCTCCCCGCCGAACTAAAATATCTTCCGATAATTGAATCGGCATTAAATCCAAGAATTGTATCAAGAGCTGGTGCTTCAGGACTTTGGCAATTCATGTACGGTACAGCCAAAATGTATGGATTGGAAATAAATTCATACATTGATGAACGAAACGATCCTATTAAATCGACTGATGCCGCCGCCCGCTACCTTCGCGACCTGTATGCAATCTATGGCGATTGGCACATTGTTATTGCAGCATATAATTGCGGACCAGGTAACATCAACAAAGCCGTTCGACGCTCAGGAGGGAAACAATCTTACTGGGAAATTTATTCAAAACTGCCAAAAGAGACGAGAGGTTATATACCTATCTTTATAGCTGCAACTTATGTAATGAATCATGCGCAGGAGCACAATCTGGTACCAATTCAACCGTCATTCAAATTAATGACTGATACAATCATTCTCAACTCGTATGTTAATTTTGAACAAATCGCTGCAAATCTGGATATTCCTGTTCAGGAAATCAGGCAGTTGAATCCACAATACAAACGTGATGTCATCCCTGCTAAAGCGGATAAACCCTATGTACTTAAACTGCCAATTGATAAAATCTCTCCGTTTTTAGATAACCAAACCCAGATTTTTGCCTACAACAGGGACAAATATTTCCCCAATAACCAGATTGCGGTTATAAAAGAAGTGTATGGCAGATCGAACTACAATACTGAAGGGAAGAAAAAAATAACTTACACTGTGCAAAGGGGAGATAATCCAGGTGAAATAGCCGGAAGATTCAGGATCAGCGCCAGTAACCTATGCGAATGGAATAACATTCGGCACAACATGATCAGGGTGGGTCAAAGACTTACAATTTACGTGAACGGAGGTGCCCCGTTGGCAAAAACAGAACCTGCAATAAAAAAGGCCGAAGTTTCAATCAAACAAGCTCATAGTGAAATTGTCCCTCACGAATTGCAAACGACTGAGGCCCAAAGTACATTAAACGGAGAATATACACTTTACACCGTCCGCAACGGAGATAGTCTTTATACAATTGCCAAACAATTTGCCGGAGTATCTGATCTTGAAATCAAATTATTGAACAAGATTAAAAATGCGAGGAGTATCGTACCTGGTCAAAAACTGAAAATTCCGGTAAAAGCATAGAGATAACTACACAAGGTCGAAGACTATTCTTAATACACCCTGGAACCCTGAATGACAGTGTTCCAGGGTGTATTGTTTTTTACAAGGTTTCTTTCCTGTAAGTTCACTTGAACCGCTGTATATAATTTCATTCAACTTTTGGAAAAAAGCTCTTGTCCTATTCGTCTTTATGGTATGGAAACTTAACCCGGGTGGGTCACTGAGCAACAGGACGGCTAGAAACTTAACCCGGGTGGGTCACTGAGCAACAGGACGGCTAGAAACTTAACCCGGACGTCTCTATTGTGGAGTAATCTGCAGCAAGGGTTTGGTTAAGCCCAACGAAAGATTACCGGAGAACACAACATTGGCTTTCACAGATGCCGGACTAAGATAAAGCTCTGATACTGATAATCTGGCAAGCTTTCCGTTCAACTCAAATCCATAACCAAGGGTATAATGATTAAAGAACCGTGATAATTGCTTCTCTGTTTCTGCAATGTTTGATTTAAAAGGAATTATTACCGACCGGGCAATCATTCTTTCAAGTTTCCCGTTAAACAGCCACTTTGCCGAACTCATCATCAGATTACGAGTCTTAATATCGAATTTCAGATCTTTGATCCGAAGTGTGGTATCTTCGGGATGGAAATAAGGAATTCCGGTGAAATAAAGGGTTCCTTTAATACTTCCTGAAATGGTTGTTTCAACTGCCATTCGATCGTTTGTACCGTAAACCCTGAAGGTTTCGAATTTTATCTTTCGTTTTCCAAAAACAAAAGTAGAATCGCCCATTTCAGCGGTGATCATCCGGTTGATGGTTGTATAAGGTATATCGGTCAACAAGTTAATTTTAAAAGTATCGCTGGGCATTTTCAGCTGTTGGATATTTGGCAGTGCCGTGACCTTCCCTGAAGGGGGAACATTGTCGAGTAAGCACTCCACATCGGAAGTAATGGCAGCCCCAAGCCTGATGTGTCCGGCAGATCCTTCCATAGGGACAAGTGACACAGAATAGGGGGTAATCGACAACCATGCCTCGTTGTAACCAGGAATTCGAAATGGATTGAACAACATGCGCCATCCCTCTTCTGCAGCGCCTCTAAAATCGAAACCCTTGGCAACCACATCATCTATTTGTTGCGAAAATGACCGAAGGTTTGCAGGAAGAAATAAATTCGCAATCAATGTGACCGGTAAATCAAAACCACCAATATTTACAGATGGTTTTTTCGCCCATACATATCCATCTGATTTTGTGACCGTTTTAATGCTCCAATCCCGGTTTATCGTTAATTGGGTTTTATATCGAAGTCTGATTTGTCCGGTATATTTCCACGAATCCACGAGTGGTACGTTGTACCCGAATAACTTCATCCCCTTTTGAATGGAAATACGTAAAGGCAATTCCCAGCTTAATTCATTCAACTCGAATTTAAGTTTGACATCACCGTCTTTCCACGCTTTAAATTTCAGGTTATCACCGCTATTATCCACAAAACTCGTGTCCTGATATAAAACACTGTCTAACTGTTCATTTATACGGGACTCCAATTGTGAAACCTCCAGATCGGCATACAAATTTATAATTGATGTCTGTGGCTTTCGGGGTATTGATTTGTAACTTTCAACAGGCATCGCAGGTTTAAAAACCTTGCAACTATTAAAAAAAAAGACACTTACCAACAATGCCAGACTTAGCATTGCAATTTTACGAGCAATCATATCTTACGATTAAAACTATTCAAATAAACCAGGGATCCGGGAGATCCCCTTGGATTAAATTTTTTAGATGTAAAAAAAGAGATTTTCACCTACTGAAATCGTCCGGCCCTCAAAAAGAAGCGACTAACTCTTTAATAATCAAACTCATTTTTGGTTCCGCCTTCATCGCAACTTCTTGCACTTCTTCGTGCGAGATTTCAACAATTTCGCCCGGGACACCGCTATCGGTAATAATTGAGATTCCGAACACACTCATGCCCATGTGACGGGCTACAATAACTTCAGGAACTGTTGACATGCCAATGGCATCGCCACCAAGAATCCTGAACATTTTATATTCAGCCGGCGTTTCGAAAGTTGGACCTGGAACGCCCACATATACACCTTCTTTGAGATCGATGTGATTTTTAAATGCAATTTTACGGGCAAGGTTACGCAAATGAAGATCATACGCCTGACTCATATCCGGAAAACGTGTTCCAAGTTCATTAATATTGGGCCCCATAAGTGGGTTATTGCCAAACATGTTGATATGATCAGTGATCATCATCACATCGCCTACTTTGAATCCGGGATTGAGGCCCCCACTCGCATTCGATACAAATAACATCTTGATTCCTAAATCATTCATCACCCTTACCGGAAAGGTAACTTCTTTCATGTCATACCCTTCGTAGTAATGAAACCGGCCCTGCATTGCCATAATATTTCTACCACCCAGTTTCCCGAATATTAACTGTCCTTTATGACCATCAACAGTAGAAACCGGGAAATTGGGAATATCGGCATACTTCAAGGTCTGAACAATCTCAATTTCATTAACAAGTCCACCCAATCCGGTTCCCAGAATAATACCTGCTTCGGCTTTAAATCCTGTTGCTTTTTGAATAAAGGTTGAAGTTGCTTTTATTATCTCTAACATATTTTAATATTTTTTGATCAAATTCTTTTCCGGCATTGTTCAAGAAACTAATTTTCAACGGAATATAGTACATGTTTTTACGGATGATATCTGAAACGCTTTCAAAATCGCGAAATCTGACCATATCCTTTTCCGTGGTTACAATGACTTTTCTTCCCGAGGATAATGATTCGAATTTAGTTGTAATCCGGATAAGATCTTTCGTAGTATACTGGTGATGATCAGGGAAATTCAATTCATGAATATCATGGGACCCGCGCAATAAATAATCCTTTAATGTTGAAGGATTTGCGATTCCGGTAATCATTAATACGGTTAGCCCTTCTACGAGTTCTGTAGATTTCAACGAAGCATCTTCCGGAAATACCGGTATTAATTTTCCGTAATCAATCTTTGAGAAATACAGATTTTGATAAGGTCTTATTTCCAGTTCCTTCGTAATTATTCGTTCATCGATTGGTTTAAGCTCTGGAGGACATTTTGTGACGATGATAATTGTAGCCCTGATTTTGTTTGAGGCAAATTCGCGGAGTCGGCCATATGGTAAAAGAGAATCTTTGGTAATCAGATGATTGTAATCAGTCAGAAGAATGTTAATCCCAGGAGTTACATATCTGTGCTGAAATGCATCATCAAGCAAAATAACTTCAGGTTTCAGGGGCAATGCCAGTAATTTTTCAATACCTCGTACACGGTTTGCATCAACAGCTACGGTTAAATCGTTAAATTTCAGCTTCATTTGCAACGGTTCGTCGCCGACCTGCGTTACCTTCGATGTACCCTCTACAATATAAAATCCACGTGTTTTTCGTTTGTAGCCACGACTTAATGTAGCAACTTTAAAATTCGATTTCAATAAACCGGCAATATATTCAGTGTGAGGAGTTTTTCCGGTTCCTCCAACTGTGATGTTTCCAATAGAAATTACCGGGATGTCGAATTCCCGTGAAGACAATATCTTAAGATTAAACAACTCATTTCTTAAGCTTGTCGCCATTCCATAGAAAAAAGATAATAATTTCAGAAACAGATACTTCACCTTGTAATTTTATATATTAATCACATTATTATTGCGGTGTTAAGTTACAATAACCATCGATTAAAAAAAACTGAGGATACAATCATCCCCAATTTGCAAAATAATATTTGTATCTAATTTATTTCTAAGCTATAAGGCAATCTGGCATAAATACCATTTGCCCGTGCTTCACGTGAAAAACTCTCCCACAAGTGATACGAATCTCCCATTTTTGATTGTAAGACGCTGTTTTGAACCTTTGTTGAGAAGCTTTTCATGAGTTCTTCGAAGGTATCTTTTTGTTTTGGCAACTCTTTAATTCTGTAATGCTTCACTCCTGCTTTAGTGGCAGCAAGTTTTATCGCATCGTTCAGACCGCCAAATTCATCAACCAATCCATTTAATTTTCCGTTATCTCCACTCCACACACGCCCTTGAGCAAGGGAGTCGATATAAGAGGTCGATTTCTTACGCCCGTCAGCCACATGAGAGACAAAGGTCTCATAAGTTGACTCAACATAGGTTTGCATGAGGTTGAACTCAAATGGCGTCATTTTACGCGTTATTGAAGGCATGTCAGAATGATCGTTTGTCGAAACATTATCAAACGTAACCCCAATCTTATCCGATAACAATCCACTTATATTCGGAATCGTACCAAATACACCAATTGATCCTGTAATAGTTGTTGGGTTTGCTAAAATAGCATCGGCACCGCACGCAATATAGTAACCTCCCGAAGCAGCATAATCACCCATTGATACAATAACCGGCTTAACTTTTTGAGCAAGAATCACCTCACGCCAAATAACTTCTGAACCATAAGCCGATCCGCCTGGCGAATTCACCCTTAATACGATTGCCTTAACGGCGGTATCTGTCCGAGCTTCACGAATGCCTTTCGAAACTTCTTTCGAATCAATGTTATATGCCCCATCAGTTCCGCCATCAATCTCACCTTCCGCATAAACAACTGCAATCCTGTCTTTAGCCAGTCCTGCGGCATCTATCGCTTTGGGCACTTTGTCATATTCACTTACTGTTATAACCGGAATTTCATCATTCTCGCCAAGATTGGTCAGCTTCCGAAAGTCAGCCAATACCTGGTCTTTGTACTTTAGATTATCGAAAAACTTATATTCCAAAGCCTTACCAGCTTTTTGAAATGTCATTACTTCATTGGCATATTTATTCAGACTATCAACCGGAATCGCTCTCCGTTCCGAAATTCCTTTCAGAATGTGACTCCAGATGCTGTTCAGGTAAACGCTGGTCTGTTCACGACTCGCATCACTCATTTTATCAAACATATAGGGTTCTACTGCCGATTTGAACTTGTTGTTTTTTCCACGAACCACCTGCATTTCGATTCCAAATTTATCAAGCGCTTTTTTAAAAAAAGTGTGTTCAGCATTCAATCCACGAAAATCAAACATCCCCATCGGATTCATTATCAAACTATCAGATACAGTCGCCAGGTAATATGCCTTTTGCGAAATCATATCGGAATAAGTATATATAAACTTTCCGGAAGTTTTAAAATCGATCAGTGCATTTCTGATCTCCTCAACAGTGGCATATCCTGCAGTAATATCAGATAGTTCCAGAAAAACGCCCTTAATCCGGTCATCAGTTTTGGCTTTTTCGATACAACTTAAAATCTGATTTAAACCAGTTGTTGTAGATGTTTTAATACCCGGAAGTTCAAAATCTTCGAACGGGTTATTTGATTTACGCTCAACTATTTTGCTATCAAGTTTGAGCAAAAGCAACGATTGGCCCTTAATCGTAACTGTCTGATCCTTAAAAGATGTAACAGCTGAGATTACACCTACAAGGATAATAATCAGGAGGAACGAGGAAATGACAATGGCAAGAAGTGAAGCAAAAAAGGCCTTCCAGAAGATTTTCATAAAAGAATTCTATTTGAGATGTAGATACAATTTTATTGTTTTTTGAAATATGCGTAACATTGTTGTTATAATTGTTGCAAATTTAGAAAGAATGAACGAAGTTTTTATCCTTTTAGGTGGTAATCTGGAAGATAAGTCAAAAATATTTGAAGAAACAAGAAAACTGATTGGTGAAAGGATTGGATTGATCACAAAACAATCATCAGTTTATGTTACTGAACCTTGGGGATTCCAATCAGAGCTGTTCTGGAATCAGGCCTTAATAGTTCGAACCTCACTAAATCCTATTGAAATTCTGAAACAAACCCAGGCTATTGAAAAAGAGATGGGACGCGTTAAAAAATCAGATCATTACGAAGCCAGGGTGATGGATATCGACCTGCTTTTTTACAATGATTTGGTATTAAACTCGTCCGGGCTTACCTTACCACATCCCAAAATGGGAGACCGAAAATTTGTTTTAATTCCGTTAAACGAAATAGCACCCGATAAATGCCATCCGGTGTCAGGTCTGAAAGTTCAGGAAATGCTCCGGCTTTGCGCTGACCAGCTCAATGTTGAACGAATCGATTAAAAATGATTATGAATCACATTCTCTTTCGAGTCGATTTTCTCGCCGTAAGCAAGATCGCCGGCATCGCCCAATCCTGGAACGATGTAAGATTTGGGTGTCATCTCAGGATCAATCGCTCCAATCCAAAGGGTTATCCTGTCATTAGGTAGTTTGTCCAATACGTAGTCAATTCCTTGCTTACTGGCAATCACAGATACAAGGTGAATGTGTTTTGGTTCGCCCTTTTGAAGAAGCGCATGGTAAGCAATCTCCATCGACGAACCCGTGGCCAGCATCGGATCACACATTATAACCACCTTATTATCAAGATGTGGTGATGCGATATACTCAAATTCGATATGGAATTCTCCGTTTGGATCGTATTTGCGGTATGCCGATATAAAGCAGTTTTCGGCTTTATCGAAATAATTTAACAAACCATGGTGAAGCGGAAGACCGGCACGAAGAATTGTTGCCAAAACGGGTTGCTGTTCAAGTACCGGAATTTTTGCAACCCCAAGAGGCGTTGTAACTTCTCTTGTCTTGTAAATAAGTGTTTTACTGATTTCGTAAGCAAATATCTCACCAACTCGCTCAAGGTTTCTTCTGAATCGCAATGAATCTTTCTGGATTACTTCGTCTCTGATTTCAGCAATGAATTGGTTGAATAAGGAGTTGTTCTCGCCTAGTAGGTGTATCATGAAAAATTTTTGCGCAAAAATAAAAAAATTATCACAACAAACCCTCGTCAGCAAAGCTAAAAAAAC
>JANXZJ010000168.1 GCA_025355585.1 Mariniphaga sp.
CCATTTACTGTTGGGATCACCCGGATTCAGCCGGTCGTACATTTCGGACATGATGATCGGAAACCAACTCAGCATCACCCCTATCCCACTCCTCGAAATATTTGAATATTGTGCATTGTAATGACGGGCGGTTATTCCTGCATAGGTCAAATAATTATTAAAAAATTCCGGTGCACCCGAATCATTCTGTCCGTCGGGAACATCAACCCCATGCCCCGCAGTAATTGAATTGCCGTAAAACTCGATTTTCTTTTTTCCCGTAAGGTCGGGGTTCAAGACACGGGCATCCCCATTCAGTTCGAATCCGTAAAATGAAGTAACCGTTGTGTTATCGGTCAGTTTGTAGATCTGTACCGAATGTTTTCCCTTTTTCAAACCCGAAGCCAGCGTATAACTTGTTTTGATGGTATCGGGTTTGATCTTCTTCGCATGCTCTGAATCACCATCGACGATCGCATAAAACCAGGTGGTTCCGTTTCCGTCTTTCAGGATGGCCTTTGCTTCAGTCCCTTCGAAATTAAGCGTGGCCGAAGTTCCGGGCCAGAATATTCTGACACACTGGTTTTCGACGGTCTCAATCCGCCCCATGTAGGCGATATTTTTCTGGTTGAAAGGAACCAATGTTTGTCCGTAACTAACAGAAACCAGGACAAACAACAAAAGTGTAATCAAATGATTTTTATGCATTGAATTTATTTAATGAACGTTATTCACAAACCTGGTTTTCCTTTTGGCGAAAAGAACTCAGGGGACAGATTGAAGTTGTATGGGTGTTTATATTTCCCGCGGTAATCTCTTTTCAACAGTGCTGACGCCAGCTTATTATCTGTAATCTCATTTTTTGACTGGTTCCACTTCACCAACGATCCCGTGTAATAGGAAATCATGGCCAGCTGAACGGTGGCAGTCGACTGGAATGCATCTTCAGGAGGACAGTCGATCAGGCTTTTATTCTTATTTTTTACCGCATTCAGAAAATTAGCAACATGTTTTTCCTGCATCATTTCGGTTGGAATTAACAGCTCCTCTCTTTTCCCGTCTTTCCCGGCATGAAACAGGACTACTTTTGAATCCTCGGCAAAAAGAGTGGCCTTGTCACCGTGGAAGAATATGCCGTTGTTAAATTCCTTGTTCGGATCTCCGGTGCCCCATAGCCGGTGCTGCCAGACGACCGGTGCTTTATTGAAGGCCATATTTGCCGTAAGTGTATCGGGAGTTGTAATCTGGTTCTTTAATTCAAAAATACCTCCCTTTGTATAAAATTCGGACGGCATCGATTCCCCCATGATCCGGCGGATAATATCGATGTGATGAATGCCCCAGTCAACAAGGTGACCATTTCCATACTCTTTCTCAAGCCGCCAAGCCTTGTGTCCAATGTTTGGCCGGTAGTCGAGTTTGGGAGCCGGACCGCACCACTCTTCCCAGTCGAGTGAAGCAGGAGGCGGCTGTATTTTTGTATCCTGTGGTCCCGGCACATAATGAATCTGGGCCGTTATCTGGTGAACATTACCGATCGTTCCGTCAACAATCAACTCTTTTGCCTTTTTAAATGCGTTACTCTGACGACGCTGAAAACCGATCTGCACAACATTACCGGCCTTTTGAGCGGCATTCACCATTGCCAAACCTTCCTGTATGTCGTATGCAAGTGGTTTTTCACAATAGATATCCAGACCTTTTGCACAGGCCGCGATAAATTGCAGGCAATGCCAATGAGGGGGTGTGCCGATAAATACCGCTTCCAATCCCTTGATGTCGAGCAATTCTTTGTAATATTTGAATGTTTGCGGCCTGCTGCCCTGGAGCTTTGCCAGCTCATCGGCACTGCTGTTCAGGTGTTCCGTATCCACGTCGCAAACCGCGATCACCTCAACTCCCCCGACCTTTAATGCCGCGGTTGCAATGACCATGCCGTACCAACCGGCACCAATCAATCCGATTTTTAACTTCCGCTCCTGCGAAAAGGCAGGGATACCAAATGCGGAAACAAGAGCTGCTGATCCAACAGATGCATTTTTAATAAAATTTCTTCTTTCCATAATTCTTTCTGATTTTAGTGATACGCTTAGTTAGTTAGCTTGCAAGCAAAACTAAAGAAAATGTCCGACATTTAAACACTGCGAATACTCCACAGTTATGCTGATACGGAAATTCGTATTCCACTTCCGCAAAAATCATGTTATAGTTGCTCATTAAAAATGAAATATCCCTTAGAAATAGCAGGTATTTGAAACGTAAGTGAGTTGACTTCGTAATAACAAATACGTAAACCAAAATCGAATTTTGATGACAGAGTTTACAATTCCGGCAAAAGATAAACGATCTGACAAGCAAATAACTATGTAACAACCAGCATTCCAACCGTTTAAACTACTATGAAATACATCGTAATTTTTACACAAATCCTGGTCATCCTGTTTATCCAAAGTGCTTCAGCAAAGGGGCCTTTCGATAATAAATCACCTGTTATTTCGCCCTGGGAAATTGGCGTTTCGTCGGGTGTTTCGATATTTGTAACTTCGGTCAATCCTGAGCCAGGTGCTGTAAACAACCAGGTTAATTACTGGCACAATAAGGTAAATCCCGGGCTGGGGCTTTTCGTAACGAGAAATATTTCACCCTCTATTGGTATTGAAGTTAATTGGCTCAATACCAGCCTGACAGGAAGATGGAACAATAAATATCCCCCGCATCCGATTTCTGCCGGTCGCGAAAATCCGTTAACCTATAACAGTCAGATAAATCAATTCGACTTGATGCTGGTCTTAAATGTTGATCAAATGATGCTCCCCGGTGATCCCGAAGACAGAGGGCACTTTTTTATAAAAACCGGTATTGGCCTTTCAGAGATAAAAGACAATAAAAAGTTTTATCCGGGTATTACTTATGCCCGAATATCTTATGCTTTGGGTGCCGGATACTCCGTTTCACTGAATGAGAAACTTAAATTACAGATTGGCAGTACTTTTCGGTCCACAAATACCGACAATCTTGATGGAGTACATGTGGTTGCCAATGATAAAAACGGGCGGATGACCCATTATATGAAGATTTTTGAGATCTACAATTATACATATTTGAGTGTGAGCTATAGTATTGGTAAATTCGGTTCAAGTAAATACAGACTCACTTTCAAAAGGCCAAGGTGGATATAAGGAATCTACGGATATGTTAAAAATAAAAGCACCTAAACTATTATATTTAAGTGCTTTTGTATCTGTTTTACACATACATTTGTGTGACCCAATCTGGGATCGAACCAGAAACCTACAGCTTAGAAGGCTGTTGCTCTATCCAATTGAGCTATTGGGCCAGCAAAATTGTGGTGCAAAAGTATAAAAAATCCCCATATGCTGCTGCATCATGGGGACTTTTAGTTAAAATGATTATTATACCATAAAAATATTGCGTTCCGCACACTGACGGACCATTTCCTCTGGCCACAGACTTGCCTGTACCTCACCAATATGAGCTTTACGAAGCAGATACATGCACAAACGTGACTGTCCGATACCACCACCAATTGACAATGGTAATTCATCGCGCAAAAGCTTCTTATGGAACAAAAGTTCTTTCCTTTCGGTCAAACCAGTGATCGCAAGTTGTCGTAAAAGCGCTTCTTTGTCAACGCGGATTCCCATTGAAGAAAGCTCCAATGATTGCTGCAATATCGGATTCCAGATGATAATATCTCCATTCAGACCTTTGTAACCTGCTGAGTTTTCTGTTGTCCAGTCGTCATAGTCAGGAGCTCGCCCGTCGTGCTTTTCACCATTCAAGAGGTCACCCCCGATACCGATAATAAAAACAGCACCGTGCTCCTTTGCAATTTCAAACTCACGCTCTTTTGGTGTGAGTTTTGGAAATCGTTGTGCCAGTTCCTCAGCATGTACAAAATAAATTTCTTCCGGGAGCATAGGTTTGATCGCCGCATAATTTTCATAAACCATAAATTCGGTTCGAAGCATCACTGAATAAATCTGATTAACCACCTTTTTCAGATACTCCAGGTTACGCTGTTTGGCTGTAAGCACTTTTTCCCAATCCCACTGATCAACATATAATGAGTGAATATTCGTCAGTTCTTCGTCAGCACGGATGGCATTCATATCGGTATATATTCCGTATCCGGCGGGAATTCCATATTGCGCTAACATCAGCCGCTTCCATTTTGCCAGGGATTGTACAACTTCAGCTTTAGCGTCGTTCATATCTTTAACGGCAAAAGTTACTGCACGTTCCACACCATTAAGATCATCGTTGATTCCAGTTCCTTTTAAAACAAATAATGGAGCCGTCACCCGACGCAGGCGCAATTCGGCAGAAAGGCTTTCCTGGAAAAAATCCTTTACAAATTTTATCGCCTTTTCGGTTTGTTTAAGATCGAGTTTCGGCTTATAATTTTCTGGAAAATAAAGTTTCATTTATATGCGATTTATCAGTTTTTCGTTGCAATGATACTAATTATTGATATATTTTTTGGTGAATTTGTAATCCAAATCATAAAAATTCCACGTCAATCAAATCGGATGGCTTTATCGGGTTCAATCTTTGAAACATACCAGGACGGTACCAGCAACATCATCAAGGTGATAATAATTGTCCCTGCGTTAAGCATCAGAAGATGTGTAATTTTCAAATTGACCGGGACAGTATCCAAATAATAGGAACCCGGATCGAGTCTGAATAATCCGAATTTTGACTGAATCAGACAAAATGCTATTCCTGCCAGATTACCCCAAAACATCCCTTTGAGAATCAGAAACGATGAGACATAGATAAATATTTTGCGGATACTCCAGTTCTCGGTTCCTACTGCCTTTAAAACGCCAATCATAGTTGTCCGTTCAAGAATCAGAATCAGTAATCCGGATACCATATTAAAACCGGCGACAAGTATTATTAGTGCGAGAATGATCCATACATTCATGTCGAGCAGGTTTAACCAATCGAAAATCTGAGGATATTTGGAGGTAATTGTGACTGGCCGAAGTACCGAATCATTATCTTTAGAATAACTTAATGTGATACGGCGGATTTCGTGATTGATCAGGTCAAGATCATTGAAGTCGTTAATGGTAATCTCAAACCCACTAATCTGATCAGATTTCCAGTCATTTAATTTTCTGACATGTGAAATATCCGCCAATACAAATAACCTGTCAAACTCCTCGAGACTGGTACTGTAAATACCACAGATCCTGAACTTACGCATTTTCTGGGTCTTGGTCTCTTCATTCAAAAAATAAGTATAAAGCGGATCACCCACTTTTAATTTCAACAGTGAAGCTATCTGTTTAGATATCAAAACATCATCGGTTTTAACACTATCGGACACGGTAAAAAGCTTTCCTTCTACAAGGTTGTCTTTAAAAAATGACCAATCAAAATCGGACCCAACACCTTTTAATACAATTCCGTGAATCTCATCATCCGTTTTAACAATACCAGGTTTTGTGGCAAAACTTTGAACACTTTTGATACCCTTCAGATTTCGGATCTCCTGTAACCATACCTGATCTTTCGAAACCGGAACCGTTTCATATGATGAGTTTGAATCGAAGTTAACCAATTGAATATGTGAACCAAATCCAATTACTTTATTCCTAACTTCTTTCTTGAAACCAGTAACTATGGCCACCGAAAGGATCATCACGAACAGGCCGAATGCGATTCCAAAAACTGCGAATGAAACAATTGATTCAGAGAACTTTCGGGTAGTTCCTTTGGCAAAAAAAATGCGGCGGGCAATAAATAGTTCAGTATTTAATATCGACACTTTGTTTTCTTTTGCGTAAAAGTAACGATTTTTTCTACTGTTCAAACCCGGAACAATTTCGTACTTTTGCAGCCAAATCCCGGAAGCCATTGATTTTCTTAATACTTCCCTTCTTTTTAAAATTTTAAACGAAAACGCAAAATGCAGGTAAGGGCAAAGAAAAGTTTGGGTCAACATTTTCTGATAGATAAAAACATTGCACGTGATATTGTCAGTAGTCTGAAGGCGAACAACGTGAGCAAAATTCTTGAGATTGGTCCGGGAATGGGCGTATTGACTAATTTTCTGCTTGAAAATGAGAATTACGAAACATACGTCATCGAAATTGATCATGAATCAGTTGATTATCTTCACAAACATTTTCCGCAACTGAAGGACAGGATTATTGAAGGCGATTTCCTGAAAATTGATCTTGCTGCCAGCTTTTCGGATAAACCTTTCGCGCTGATCGGCAATTTGCCGTATAACATTTCCTCACAAATATTCTTTAAAGTTCTTGAGAATAAAGAATTAGTACCCGAGATCGTTTGTATGCTTCAAAAAGAAGTAGCAAAGCGCATTTGCTCCGGTCCGGGTTCAAAGGTTTATGGAATTCTAAGTGTTTTTCTTCAGGCGTGGTACAATGTTGAATACCTGATTGATGTTCCCGAATATGTTTTCGATCCCCCACCAAAAGTACAATCGGCTGTAATCCGTCTCACTGCCAACGGAAGAACAGATTTAGGGTGCGATGAAAAATTATTTTTTAAAGTAGTTAAAACTGCCTTTAATCAACGACGTAAGATGCTAAGGAATAGCATAAAAAGCTTCTCTCCGCGAATAGAAGAATTAGATGCCGTGTTATTGACCCGACGTCCGGAACAACTCTCAGTTTCTGAATTTGTTGAATTAACAAACAATATCGAAATATTGCTACAAAATGGAGAACTACCAACGATAGAAATCGTTGGTGAAGAATAATTTATACGGCATTCATCGCTGTTACCGGATCAAGATGAGCAGCGGTGCGGGCAGGAACCAATCCGGCTACCAGGCCAATTATAACACTAATCATCAGTCCTGTAATAATATTTCCAACAGTAAGGACAAGATTAAAATCAAATGTCTTGCTGACAACAAAAGTCAATGCGTAGATTATCAATAAGCCAATAGCTCCGCCAATTAATGAGAGAACGCTTGCCTCAAAAAGGAACTCGAGCAATATAAACCTGCTTTTCGCGCCAAGCGCTTTCTGTAATCCAATTATCTTAGTCCGCTCTTTTACTGACACAAACATGATATTTGCGATTCCAAATCCGCCAACAAGGATTGCAAATCCTCCAATAATCCATCCGGCAATGTTGAATACTTTAAAAAGGCTGTCAAGCTGACCGGAGATAAGACTCACTTCATTAAGTGCAAAATCATTTTCGGCTGAAGGTTTTATCCGCCTGATTGAACGCATTATTCCTTCAAGTTCTTCAGAAAGCCTTGATGCAGGAACATCCAATTTACCTTTAACTATAATACTTTGACCCATATCCATACGCGAATCAACCATTCTGGCAATAAGTTTCACGGGAATTAAAACCCTCTTGTCCATACTTGTGCCAAACATATCTTCTCCCATTTTCTCAAAAACACCTACAATATAGACGGTAAAACCCTGCAATTTAATCGTTTTCCCAATCGGGTTAACACCAGGAAATAACTGCTCAGCAATTACAGATCCCAGCATGGCAAAATTTGAGCCGGCGCCAAACTCTTCTTCGGTCAAAGGCCTTCCATTCGAAATTTTAAGACTCCAGGTTTCAATTATGCCATTTGATGATCCGATAATTGCCACATTTTCGGCCTTGTTGCTTCCATTTTGAATGGTACGGTTAAATCCGTAATTGTAAACTGCATATTGAGTTAATCCTGAACGACGCAGGATTTCCTGAGTTTCTGTAAGTGTGGGAATAGGCCGATTCAGGTATTTCCACCATGGATATTCCGATTCTCCGGGAGGCGGCGTCCATGGCCACTTCTGTATATATATTACATTACTCCCGAGTTTCGACATGCTATCGCGAATTGTCCGCTCAAGCGAGTCGATGATTGTGAAAACGGAAATGATACAAAAAATCCCTATGGTGATTCCAAGCAGCGAAAGAAAAGTTCTTAACTGATTAACTACAAGAGAATTATAAGCAAACCTAAAACTCTCGACGATAAGACGAAGAATTAACATGACATTGAGTTATTACTTTCTAAAAGTAGGAATTATTTGGTTCTGTCTCTAAAATAGTGTTAAATACTCGTAATTTTATGAAATTAAAAATTTAAACGTGAGAATTTGCTCTTGGCAAATAGCTGCATTTTGTTAACGGCTCCATCTGTGATCAAAAGACTGTCATTAACTCTCAACACACAGGTATAAGAGGCAATGAGCTTAATTTTTAGTTTTTCAAACAAGGTTAATCAAGAACCTGCTATTTAAGCAACACGTCTGAATATTGAAATGTTTTAATAAAAATGTGACAAAACCATAAAAGAAACGCCCAAAAAACTTGCGGGTTTTTATTAGCTTTGCACAAAATTATTAAGAAATTTATAATGAGCGAATTAAAAAAAATAAAATCGGCCTTAATATCTGTTTATCACAAAGATGGACTGGACGAACTTATTACTAAACTTGATAATCTTGGTGTTAAACTTTATTCAACCGGAGGAACAAAAGATTTTATCGAAAGTTTAAATATTGCTGTAACAGCTGTCGAAGAGCTGACTACCTATCCGTCAATATTA
This sequence comes from Mariniphaga sp., assembly GCA_025355585.1. Classification (GTDB taxonomy): domain Bacteria; phylum Bacteroidota; class Bacteroidia; order Bacteroidales; family Prolixibacteraceae; genus JAAFHB01. The sequence goes on from JANXZJ010000168.1 coordinate 8,552, forward strand.
GGTGGCAGGGTAAAAACATTGCATCCAAAAGTGTTTGGCGGAATTTTAGCCCGTCGCGAAAACGAAGCCGATATTGCTCAGCTATCTCAATACGATATCCCTGAAATTGATCTGGTTATTGTTGACCTATACCCTTTTGAAGCAACTGTTGCTTCAGGCGCTCCGGATGCTGACATCATCGAAAAAATTGATATTGGCGGTATCTCACTAATCAGAGGAGCGGCCAAGAATTTTAATGATGTAGTAACTGTATCCAATAAAGGACAATACAAATCATTACTCGAATTGCTTGAATCCGGGAATGGGTTTATATCATTAGAAGACCGCAGAAAATATGCAGTTGAAGCATTCGCGACATCATCTCATTACGATTCTGCAATCTATAACTACTTTGCAGGTGAATGGCCGGCGCAGTTCAGACAAAGTTTCAATTCTTCGAAGCATTTACGGTACGGGGAAAATCCTCACCAGCAAGGTGCTTTCTTTGGAAATTTTGAAGCAATGTTTGATCAGTTATATGGGAAAGAAATTTCCTACAATAATCTTCTCGATATCGATGCTGCTGTAAATTTGATTGATGAATTTAGCGATACTACATTTGCAATACTTAAACACAACAATGCATGTGGTTGTGCCTCCAGAGACACCGTATTTGATTCGTACCTGGCTGCCTTAGCCGGAGACCCGGTTTCAGCTTACGGAGGTGTTTTTGTCACGAACAGAACTATCGATAAAGCGACTGCCGAAGAAGTTGGAAAAATATTCTTCGAAGTCATTATCGCTCCTGCCTATAATTCTGATGCGCTTGAAGTTCTGAAATCGAAAAAAAATCTGATTATCCTGATCAGAAAAAATGCCGATCTGCCTACTCTGCAATATAAGAGTGTCTTGAATGGAACTGTACTTCAAAATCGCGATCAAAAGAAAGAAACTGCTGATGATCTTCAGCCTGTCACCAAAATCGCCCCCGATTCCCAAATAATTAATGATTTATTGTTTGCCAATCGTTTGGTTAAACAGTCAAAATCAAATACTATTGTACTCGCAAAAGGAAAGCAACTTTTATCAAGCGGAGTCGGACAAACATCGCGTGTCGATGCTTTAAGGCAAGCTATTGAAAAAGCAAAATCCTTTGGCTTCGATTTGAATGGAGCAGTAATGGCTTCAGACGCGTTCTTCCCTTTCCCTGATTGTGTTGAAATAGCAAATAATGAAGGAATTAAGTCGGTAATTCAACCCGGCGGATCGATCAGGGACAAGCTTTCAATCGAATACTGCGATAACAACGAAATGTCGATGGTTATTACAGGTTTCAGACATTTTAAACATTGATTATTTAGTATAAAATATACATAAAGATATTAATATGGGTTTCTTTACTTTTCTGACACAGGAAATAGCTATTGACCTTGGAACTGCCAATACAATTATCATTTACAACGGAAAAGTTGTAGTTGATGAACCATCAGTAGTCACCATCGATATGAAAACTGAGAAGTTGGTTGCAATTGGTGAGAAAGCTAGGCAGATGCAGGGTAAAACGCATGCCAACCTGAAAACAATTCGTCCTTTACAGGATGGAGTTATTGCCGACTTCAATGCTGCAGAGCAAATGATCCGGGGAATGATCAAGATGATCAATCCCAAAAAGAGATTCTTTTCCCCTGCCCTAAAGATGGTGATTTGCATTCCTTCCGGTTCAACTGAAGTTGAAATCAGGGCAGTGCGTGACTCATCGGAACATGCTGGTGGACGAGATGTTTACATGATTTACGAACCGATGGCCGCTGCAATCGGTATTGGTCTGGACGTTGAAGCTCCGGAAGGAAATATGGTTGTTGATATCGGTGGAGGAACGACTGAAATTGCAGTTATTTCATTAGGAGGTATTGTTACAAATAAATCAATTCGGATTGCAGGAGATGATCTTACTGCGGATATAATGGAATACATGCGTCATCAGCATAATATTAAAATCGGAGAAAGAACGGCCGAAGATATTAAGATCAATGTTGGAGCTGCGCTGTCTGAACTTGACGAACCGCCGGGAGATTATATCGTGCGTGGACCAAACCAGATGACTGCATTACCAATTGAAATTCCGGTTTCATACCAGGAAATCGCACATTGTCTCGATAAATCGATATCCAAAATTGAGACTGCTATTCTAAGTGCGCTTGAACAAACTCCCCCGGAACTTTATGCAGATATTGTTACCAGAGGAATCTGGCTGGCAGGCGGAGGCGCATTGCTTCGTGGATTAGATAAGAGATTGTTCGACAAAATCAACATTCCTTTTCATATAGCAGAAGATCCATTACGGGCCGTTGCAAGAGGTACTGGTGTTGCTTTAAAAAACGTTGATAAATTTTCATTTTTACTTCGATAAAACTGCGGAACAGGAAGGGCAAAATCCCTGCCTAATTTGCTTATGAAGAACTTATTCAGGCTCATATACCGATACCATGTTGTATTGCTGTTCGTTCTTTTGGAAACGCTGTCGTTATCGATGGTGGTAACTTACAACAACTATCAGCGAGCCACTTTTTTTGATTCAAGTAACTTCATTACTGGTACTCTGTTTGAAAAATTCTCTTCAATCTTTCAGATTTTCCAATTCAAACAGGTAAACATTAAAATGGCTGAGGAGAATGCCATTTTGAGAGCCGCTCTTCAAGAGCATCTTTTGAAATCGAATCCGGGAACCTATCACGCATCAGATTCCATCTATCTACCAAGAATTGCAAAAGATTCTTCAATCAGAGCTGTCTATAGATTTACAACCGCCAGGGTTATTAACAACTCTGTTAATCAGCAGCACAATTTCATCACTATAAATAAAGGACGACATGACGGTGTTAAACCTGATATGGGTGTTATAGCCAACGGTCAGGTTGTCGGTTTGGTAACCAATGTATCGGAAAATTTCAGCACAGTTATTTCGTTGCTGAACAGTCGATGGAAAATAAGCGCCAAAATAAAAAGAAATGACTACTTTGGTTCGCTATCATGGGATGGAAAAGATTACCGTAGAGTTCAATTGAACGAAATACCTTATCATGTCCCCGTTCAGAATGGAGATACGGTTGTTTCAACCGGTTATTCTTCGAGTTTTCCTGAAGGACTTACAATTGGAACTATTTCCGATTTTTCAATTGGTACAGGAAGCAACTTTTATAAGATTGAAGTGATGCTTGCTGCCGATTTCAAGAATCTTGTTGTCGTCGGATTAGTTGAGAATAAGCAGCTTAATGAAATCAAACAATTGGAATCGATAAATAAAAATGGTAATTAATCTTCTCAAATATGCGCTTGTATTTATAGTGTCTGTTTTATTACAGGTACTTATTTTCAACAATGTTCTGATTGCAAGAATGATCTCGCCATTTTTCTACATTTTATTCATAATTCTGTTGCCATTTGACACCCCTCGGGCTTTACTCTTATTTCTCGCTTTTTCTTTAGGTTTAACAGTCGATATCTTTACAAATACACCGGGAGTTCATGCGTCCGCTTGTCTTTTAACTGGTTTTATTCGCCCGGGTGTTCTTCAACTGATCTCTTCACATGAAACACTTGAATCGGTTTCTGCGCCAAGAGTCGAGAACATGGGATTTCAGTGGTTTATCGGTTATGCCACTTTCCTTGTATTGATACACCATTTTTTTCTCTTTTTCATTGAAGCCTTTACATTCCAAGGTTTTCCTTTTATATTATTAAGGATCATTCTTAGCTCAGTATTATCCGTAGTCTTAATTGTACTGAGCCAATTTATAATTTTCCGGAAATAACCGGATAACTAAAAGAAAAGTGGACGTTTACAGTAAACGCAAATATCTGATTATAGGCTTGTTTTCTCTTACAGCCTTGATTATTGTAATTCGCTTGTTCACCATACAAGTGATGGATCCATCGTATAAAATATCGGCAGAAAACAATGTATTACGTCGGGTGGTCAATTTTCCTGCAAGGGGATTAATTTACGATAGAAATGGAAAATTGCTTGTTTTTAACCAGGCAGCCTATGATGTTCTCATCACGCCAAGAGAGATGAAATCATTTGATACACTGGCATTTTGCCGCATTGTTGGCGTCGAAAAAGAAGAGCTTGCCAAAGAGATCAAAACAGCAAGAAGTTATTCGATGTATAAACCTTCGGCGGTAATAAAGCAACTTTCATCTCAGACCTATGCCGTCCTTCAGGAGCAACTCTTTAAATATCCGGGATTTTTTATTCAGGCACGAACCTTACGGCAATTTCCCTCCAAAATGGCCGCTCATGTATTGGGTTACATCGGTGAAGTAGATCAAAAAGGAATTGACAACAGTGCTTATTACGAAAGTGGTGACTACATTGGAAAGAGCGGAATTGAAAAATCATATGAGGCAGAACTCCGGGGTGTCAAGGGAATCTCCTATATGATGGTTGATGTTCACAATATGCCAAAGGGATCGTTTGAACAGGGACGGCTCGACACTGCAGCGGTAATTGGCAAAAACCTCACCTCCACACTAAATGCAGATTTGCAAAGTTACGGGGAGCAATTGCTGGCAGGAAAAGTCGGGAGTATTGTGGCAATCGAACCCGAAACAGGCGAGATACTTGTTTTAGCAAGTTCACCAACCTTCGATCCCGGATTATTTATTGGACGTGAACGCTCAAAAAATTACGCTAAGCTGTTAAACGATCCGTATAAGCCCATGTTGAACAGAGCAATTACTTCATCCTATCCTCCGGGTTCAACATTCAAAATAGCTAATGCATTAATCGGTCTTGAGGAAGGCGTTTTGCAAACTGTCCGCTATTCCTGCCAGGGACCTGGCTCCTCCCCTATCAAATGTACTCATAACCATGAAACACCTTTGGGTCTGATTTCCGCGATTCGTGAATCTTGTAATGCTTTCTTCTGGCAGGCATTTAAAGCAGAAATCAACCATTATCCATCACCTGCCGAAGGACTGGAAGCGTTCAGAAATTTTCTCCTTGAAATGGGTATCGGGAAGAAAATAGGAGGAGATCTTTATTCGGAAACCTCCGGAAGCATTCCGACAATATCGTATTACGACAAGTATTTCGGAGCCGGAAGATGGAATTCCTTAACGATAAGATCCCTATCGATCGGACAGGGTGAATTATTATTAACCCCGCTTCAACTCTCCAACATGGTATCGCTTATTGCCAACAGGGGTTATTACATTTCTCCGCATCTTGTAAAAAACATACAGAATTACGATGGAACTCAAAGAGTTTTACAATTCGACAAGCATACTGTAGATGCAGGTCGCGAAAATTATGAAATGATTGTTCAGGGAATGGAACAGGTAGTTGAAAATGGTACGGCTCGTTTATCAGCAAAAATTGACAGTGTGATCATTTGTGGAAAAACCGGAACTATTCAAAATCCTCACGGTGAAGCTCATTCGGCCTTTGTCGCGTTTGGACCCAAAATTAATCCGAAAATAGCTATTGCCGTCTATATCGAAAACGGGGTTTGGGGGGCACGTTATGCCGCTCCAATTGCCAGTTTGATCATCGAAAAATACCTGAAAGGGAAGATTTCACCAAGAAGACAGCATTTTGAAGATGAAATGTTTAATTCAGATTTAATATCCACCATGAAAGTAGAAGCCGGAGATTGAAAGCTCGAAATAACATATTACTAAATCTCGACTGGATATCAGTCTTTCTATACCTGGTACTTGTAATGCTGGGGTGGATAAATATTTATGCAGCCGTTTACAGCGATGAACATCAAAGCATTCTCGATATGGGGCAACGGTACGGGAAGCAATTAATATGGATCATTGCCGGAATCATTCTTGCTATAATGGTCCTTACTGTCGACAGTAAATTCTTTGCTGCTTTTGCAACCCATATCTATATCATCACAATCTTACTCCTGGTTTCTGTACTAATCTTTGGAAAAGAAGTAAATGGTGCTCGTGCATGGTTCGAATTTGGAAATGTTGCATTACAACCTGCGGAGTTAGGAAAATTTGCAACCAATCTGGCAATTGCAAAGTGTATTAGCCAGTTCGATTTTAAAATACAAAAGTTAAGGTCGTATCTTACACTTGGAGCCATAATTGCCTTACCTGCTGTCCTAATTATAATGCAAAACGATACAGGTTCTGCACTGGTATTTGCAGTATTTATCCTTGTATTTTTCAGAGAAGGTCTGTCTGGTATGGTGCTCTTCTGGGGATTTGCAGCGGCAGCCCTTTTTATTCTCTCACTTCTTCTCGATGAGTTCAGATTATTAGTATTTCTTCTTTCTATCTCAGTAGCTGCTTATGGGGTTCTGCGTTTAAGCATTAAAGAAGCCTTGATTGGACTTCTTGCCATCCTGGGAATATTTGGGTTGATCTGGTTTATTGACACAATTGTGGGTATGGGAGGTTCACCTATTCAACTATTGCTCATAACCACTGTTATAAGTGCAGTTCTTTTTATTGCATTTGGCATTTTTTATCATAACAAACAAGTTTGGAGAATTCTCCTGTTTTTTGTTTTTGCTATAGGAATCTCGATGTCAGTAAACTACTTCTATAAAAACGTACTGATTATCCACCAACGAAACCGCATTGACGAAGTACTTGGAATCAAAACAGACAAACTGGGTGCAGGTTACAATGTCAATCAATCAAAGATTGCCATAGGTTCTGGAGGAATCACTGGCAAAGGATTTCTTAATGGCACACAAACCAAATATAATTTTGTGCCAGAACAAAGTACCGACTTTATTTTCTGCACTGTAGGAGAAGAATGGGGCTTTATTGGTTCTACGTTTGTAGTTGGATTGTTTTTATTACTGCTAATCCGCGTCATTACTCTCGCAGAAAGACAGCGATCGCAGTTTAGTCGGGTTTATGGTTATGGGGTAGCCTGTATCCTATTTTTTCACATAGCCATTAATATTTCCATGACCATTGGACTAGCCCCAGTAATAGGAATACCTCTCCCATTTTTCAGTTATGGTGGATCGTCACTTTGGGCTTTTACAATTCTTCTGTTCATCTTTCTTCGCCTTGATGCAAGCAGAACAGAAAACTTAAGGTAAAAGTCAGATAAATATATAAAATGTGGTGGGCTGGATTATTTCTGATAAAAAGGTAACAGTTTTTGTATTGGAGCGTCCGAATATAACCGTATTGATGTTTTCAAGTTGAGACTATTGAATTCGTTCTCGATGTCACTCTCTTTTTCGCCCTCTATGTATATCGGTCTCAAAAAAAGGTCTCACTATTTTGAAGTTGCCTTTCTGTTCAACAAAATGAATCATCTCGGGAAAAAACTGATTAAACGCATGATTAAAAAAATCATATTCATCTTCAAAAATTTTCATCGCGAAT
>JANXZJ010000002.1 GCA_025355585.1 Mariniphaga sp.
CCAGCATGATCCAGTTGACGTGTGGCAGTTCCATGAAGAACATCGCCAGCACGACTACCGGCAAAGCCAGCAGGGTAGCCCAGAGGGTATTTTTTTTGAGTTCTTTGAGGTGTGATTGTTGGATTTCCTCCCGGTGGTCGGCGCTTTCCTCTTCGATCAATAAATCATAACCTATCGATTGGATGGCAGATTTGAAATCGGAAACAGAAGTGGTTCCGGGGGTATATTCTACAAAGGCGGTTGAATTGGCGTAATTGACGGAGGCTGCGAGCACCCCCTTTTGGGATTTAAGCATGCTTTCGACGCTCATCGCGCAGGAGGCACAACTTAATCCCGTAACCGGGAAGCTCTTTTTGAGGGTTGAATCCATGACTTACAATTTTTGGTAAAGGTAAAGTCGGGATGCAACACGTTTGTTATGGAATTTCTGCTTTTGTTTATAAGATTTTCAGGTTCAGACCTCGTCCAGCGGTTTGCGTTTGTTCTCTTTCACCTGTTTGAAGTGGCTGGGCGTTAATCCGGTTACTTTCTTAAACTGGCTGGAGAGGTAGGCCACATTGCTGTAACCCATCTTATCGGCAATTTCGCTCAGGGTCAATTCGTCGTAAACCAGCAACTCTTTTACCCGTTCGATCTTCTGATGGATGATGTATTTTTCGATCGTGGTGCCTTCTACTTCCGAAAAAAGGGCGCTCAGGTAGGCGTAATCCCTGTTAAGGTGTGATTCAATGTAACTCGAATGGTTCACTTTCGAATCATCATTACTGTGGTGCACCAGTTGGATAATGGTGTTTTTGATCTTTTCGATCAGTTGGCTTTTGCTGTCGTCGATTAGTTCAAAGCCTTAGCCGACCAGTCTTTTACGGAGTTGTCCGAGTTCGTCGGGAAGGATCGGATGAGCAGTTTCTACCTCCCCAAGCGAAATGCGTGCGGGTGGATGGCCAAGCTCCTCAAACAGCTGCTGTACCACCATGATACAACGGTTGCAAACCATGTTTTTGATAAAATATTGCACCTGAAATTCTCCTTATTTTAGTTGTTTTCAGTACCCTGAATATCGTGTATCAGCTATCTGTTCTATAATCAGCCTTCTCTTTTACTAATCGTGTCCGCAGCTACAGCTGCAACTTTTGCTTCTTGCCTTTTCAAAAGCTTCTTTTCCTTCCGACAGGGAGAAATAGATCAATCCGGCTGTCCCAATGATATCCGCATAGGCAAAACCTGTCAATTCGTAAATAAGGCTTGATGCCAGCAGTACAATGGACATATAGACACAAATTTTGGTACAATTCCCGTCCGAAATAATGGGTTCAGAATCCAGTTTTTTACCTATGCTCTTTTTGGCAAGCATCAGCCATACCATCACGGCAATTGAGATGGAAGATATAACGACGCCCCAGAGGGTGGTTTCCGGCTTGTGATGGTTGATGAGGTTGACTATGATGCCAACTAAAAGTCCGGCGGAGAGCAGGTAAAATGAGGCGCCGGTAATCTTTAAGGCCGTTGTTTCAAACCCGCTTTTAGGGCTTTCAGGGTACTGTTTGATACGCCGTATCATGATGGCAATGCCGATTCCTGACATTACCTCAATAAAGCTGTCAACGCCAAAGCCGAACAGGGTAAGGGTTTCGTCCTGGTAACCCAGCAGCATGGATACAATTCCTTCCACAATATTATAAAAGATCGTAAACAGGCTGAGCCGATAGGCTTGTCTATATAGATTCTCTATCTGATCCATTAATTTCTATTTATGAATGAACAGTCAAAAGTAAGTAGAAATATGAATGGAATACGGATGTTTAAATCGATAGCGTGAACTTGTTCCCGGTTAGATATCAACGACAGCCAGTTGTTCGATTAATGCGGACAGGTTGTTTCTTATATCGTAATTGGATTTCAGCCGGACAACTTCGCCGATAATAATGATCAACGGGGTTTTGTACTGACCGGGTTGATCGATGGTTTTTTGCAGTGTCGTACAATACTCCTCCTGATCGATGCCTGAAACATTGTACACGAGCAAAACCGGGGTGTCGGCCGGCCACCCTTTTCGAACGACTTCTTCCGCGATGGTCCGAAGGTTGGATGCGCCCATGTAGTACACAAGCGTCCCCGATTGGGGAACATGGATCTCCCTGTTGGCATGGCCGGTAATAAACGAAACAGAAGAGGCAATTCCCCTGTGTGTTAGCGGGACATGCGTAAAAGCGGCAGCAGCAAGGGCCGCCGTGATACCAGGAACGACCTCAACCTCGATATGCCGACGTTCCAAAAAATCAATTTCCTCGCCACCATGGGCGAACAGCATGGGATCGCCACCCTTGAGGCGAACAACCGTTTTGCCTGAAACTGCTGCTTCATAGAGCAGTTCGTTAATTTCAGCCTGCTCGATGCTGTGGTTGCCTTTGCGCTTTCCGACATAAACTTTCTCTGACGGAAATTTCAGGAGAAACTCTTTGTTCAGCAGATCATCATAAAAAATGATGTCTGCCGTTTTTATGAGTTTGTACCCCTTTATCGTCAGCAATTCGGGGTCACCAGGGCCAAAACCAACCAGCCACACTTTACCGAATGAAGATCTCTGAGTCATTTTCTAAATTTTCTTTGATTTTATCCCGAATGGCGATGGCGCGGCGCACCTCCTGCGCATTTGAGCCTACCGCAACGGTGATAGGACCATGCTTGTATATGGCCGGCGATACGAAATCGCATAAGCCCGGATTATCAACCACATTTGTGAGTACCCCGCTGCTTTCGCCATCGGTCTTTATTCTCTGGTTTAATTCGCGGATGCTGGTGCAGGCATATACCAGAAATGCACCTTCGAGGTCGGCTATTTCATAAGGTTTTTCTACCCAGGAATAGCCTTTTGTTTTGATTTCATCGCACACATCGAGGGCAACCACCGAAATGTTTTTTGTGAACTGCTCCAAAAAGCCAATTTTGTGGCTGGCTATCCGGCCACCGCCTATCACCAATATTTTTTTACCGGTGATATTGATCGATATGGGTAAGAAAATCATATTCCGGTTATTCATATTTCGTAATCAGGTTTTATGCCCGCAGCCCGGCCTGTTGAAATTCGGTTCCATAACCGCTCGTGCAGGTAGTAGAGTGTTATTTTGGTAAAAATCTCAAAAAAGCTAATTGACATGGCGAACCTGAATTTGCCGGTGACCAGGTAGGAAATAACAAAAGTATCTATGGTGCCGGTTAATCGCCAGCATATAGCTTTGAGTATGCTCCTGTATCTTTTTTCCTTCATGGATCAAGCTTTTTCGATGGTTACCAGCCAATAATCGTCCACCTTCTTTTGGTCCAGCACCTTGTGACCTTCGCCTTTGATGGAACCGGGCACATTTTCGATGGGTTCGCCTTCATCCAGCAAAATCTCCAATAAATCACCTGATTTTAAAGTGGCCAGTTCGATTTTTGTTTTCACAAAGTTCATCGGACAGGCAACTCCCCTGAAATCCTTTTTTCGGGTGGTTGTTTGTTTTGGGATTTCGACGGAACTTGATTTTTCGCTGTCCTCTATGTTTTTGAATTGCAGCGAGTCGTCCATTCCTTCATAAAGGCCAACAACAGCCCGGGAAAGATCCAGGATGGTCTCTTTCTTTTCTGATAAATCGTAGTGCTGATCGTCACGCGCTATTTCCACCGATTCGCGGTAAACATTGCTGATCAGCTTGGCGTTTATAAACTTGTCCAAGAATTCATTGAAAACTTCTGTCGTATTTTTTGGTTCGGCTCCCCTGGTAATTAAAAGCATGCGCGATGATGCAAAAGCCAGTGTGTAAAGCAGTTTGTTAACCGCTTCTTTGTTGGTTTCCCTGCTAAGTTGTTCCGTTACCTCATTGATGGTATTCAGGTCTACATCAATCATATCGAAAAGTCCGGCCGAACATTCGCCAACCCCTTTCGCAGCAAGCGAAAATATCTGGTCGCTACCCCAATCGAAATAGTAGTTCTTATCATCCCTGAATTCAGGAATATACTGGTATTTTCTTGTTATCTCGGCGATGTCTGCTTTACCCTCAGCTTGAACATAGGCACTAAAAGAAGGATATCTGCTTTGTTTTTCCAGATAAAGCCTGAAAATATCAACGGTAAACTTTGGTAAATCATAAGCGCTAACTTCGCCCACAAGCTCCGCCAGTTTGGGATCTGCCCCGATGGATGCCCCGGCAACCACATGATAGGCTGGGAACATACGGTCGTTGCGGCCAACTTTCCCGAAGAAGCCGAGATCAGCGGCAACCTGCTGGCCGCAGGAGTTGGGGCAGCCCGAAATATTGATCCGAAGATCACTTAGATGGTCGAGTGGCAAATCGCTTTTGCCGAGTGTTTTGCGCAACGCGGCACCAGCCCCTTTTGACAGACAGATGCCCAACCGGCACGTGTCGGCGCCGGTACAGGCAACCACCGTATTCAGTAACAAGGGCAGGTGTAAATCAACGCCGATCTTAAACAGGAAGTTGTACACATTACCAAGAAACTGACCCGGGATATTCCGCAAATGGAGATTTTGCCGCATGGAAAACCGGATTACATCTTCGCCGAAATGTGAGGTGAAATCTGCCAACCTGCCGAGCTTTCCTGTGTCAACGTTGCCGTTTTCAAAAGGAACTATTACAGAAGAAAGCCCTGACTGACGCTGGTCTTTAACGTATCTCTCCTTCCATTTCTCAAATTCTGGTGTAGAAACCAATTCCGGGATAAGATTGATTGTCGGAGTTGTAAATTGGAATGTGGTATGATGGTATGGAATATCTTCGGACAGCTTAATCTCGTTGTAGATATCGAAGAACAAACGAAATACCTCCTCTTTTCCAAGTTTGTAGAATATATACCGGAGCCTGGCTTTGTGCTTGTTTTTACGGTTGCCGTACCGCGAAAATAATTTTTTGACAGCATCGGTGATGTAGAATATTTCTTCTTCAGCTATAAAATCAAATAACGGATAACCCACCATAGGCTTGGATGCCAGGGAACCTCCCAGGTAAACCTTAAACCCACGCTTGCCATTTTTTACCTGAGCGATGAAGCCGAGGTCGTTGAATACCGCATAACTTGTGTCCTTTTCGGAGTTGGAAAAAGCAATTTTAAGCTTGCGGGGCAAGGTGAATGAATCTGGTTCAGCTATAAGTTTCGAAGTCAGGTTAAACGCATAGGGGGTGACGTCGAAAACTTCGTCAGTAGCTATGCCGCTGTCGATGGATACCATGACGTTACGGACCGTATTTCCGCCACCGCCTTTTGAAGAAAGTCCGATTTCTTTCAGGTTTTGAAGAATAACAATGGCTTCGGGCAGGTCAACGTTCTGTATTTGGATTTCCTGGCGGGTGGTTATGTGCAGCAGGTCCGATTTATGCCTGTGTGCAATTTCTGCCACTTTTTTTAGTTGGAATGGGGTAATGAAGCCGGCGGCGCAACGGATACGGACCATGAAGGTCCCGTCTTTTCGCTGTTCGTAGATGCCCATTGGCACCCGGATCGCTTTAAATTTAACTGGTTCGAGTTTTCCATCCAGAAATTCGTCGACCAACGAACCAAAATATTTGATATCGTCAGATAAGGTCGCGGGTAAAGTGTACATAATTTTGGTTTTAACGCTGACAGGTTTTTTAAGACCTGTCAGGTTGGATTACTATTTCTTCATTTTCAATAATTGAATCCTTTATTTTAAAGGACTTTACATCTACCAGGTTATTTGCCAACGAAATGATCAGGTAGCTTATTTCGGGGTCGTAAGCCAGTCGGATGTCTTCTACGGAGGGCCGTGCAGGTGTTTCCGGATGACTGTGGTAATTGGCCAAAATTTGCAGCCCTTTGCTACGCGCATCCCTGACAGTCTGAAATTGCTCAGCCGGATCGAATGAAAAATGTTCCGGACTATGGTCGATATTCGTTAGTTGATAGCTGTGTGTTATCACCTCCTTGTTCCCGGCCAGGTAACCGCAGGCCTCGTTGGGAAGTTCATGGTGGGCATGGGCCACAATTTGATCAAAAACGCTTTGCTTAATAGCTATCATTTTTCAATGGTTATTTTGTGAATATCGTCCTTTACATGGATAATTTCCAGTACTCTAAACCCTTGTTCTGTCGCACTTCTGGGTACGTTCTCCAACGGTTCGCCTTCGGTAAGCAAAACTTCGAGCAGATCGCCGGGCTGTAGCCTGGAAAGTTCAATCTTCGTCTTTACAAAGGTCATAGGACAGTGCTCTTTGGTGATATCAAGTTGCTTTGTAACCATGATTTTTGAGTTTTAAATAAAGATTCGATCGCCGCCTTCGGAGTACTGAAGAAAATTAGCCACCCCAATCACCGATTTGATCTCAGGGATAAAATCATCTTTTGTCATTCCAAGGATGTGCATGGACATCTCGCAGGCATAGAGGTTGACATTCAAAGCAATTGAGGCCTCAATCAATTCTTTGAGGGTGGCTACGTTTCGTTTGCGCATCAGGAAAGTCATCAGCCCGGGACTTGCCCCCAGGAAATTCAGGCGACTTAACGGGACATTATTCACCCCTCCCATCAGAAATCCGAAAATCCTGGCGAGCGCCCCTTTGCCGGTGAAGCTCCGTCCTTTCTTTTTCTTGATCGCATTTAAGCCCCAAAAGGTAAAGAAGATATTTACCTCATAATTTACGGCTGCAGAACCACTTGCAAGGGTAAATGCAGCAACAAGTTTGTCGAAATCACCACTAAAGCTGATGATCGAAAGTTTCTTTTTCTCTGAAGTGTTCATGTCATAACTATTTAATGTTTTAAATCGCAGGCAGGAAGTTCATAAGTCTGCAACCCGGTAATGGAAGGATGTTCGCCGCATATCGGGCAGTTCGTGTTTTTCCCGAACCTGATGGTCCTAAAATCCATCGAAAGGGCGTTGAATGTCAATATCCTGTTGGTCAGCAATTCTCCCTTGTTAACCAGAAATTTTAAGACTTCAGTAGCCTGGATGGTTCCAAGCATCCCTGCTATTGAGCCCAGAACCCCTGCCTGGGAACAAGTAGGGACTACATTGGGCGGTGGCGGACTGTCGAAAACGCAGCGATAACAGGCATTCCCGGGAGTGTAGGTAAATGTCTGGCCCTCAAAACGGAGAATGCCTCCATGCGAAAAGGGCTTTTGGGCAAGGACACAAGCATCGTTGATCAGAAATTTGGTTGGAAAATTATCGGTGCCATCCACCACAATATCATATTCTTTGATGATATCGAAGATGTTGTAGGTGGAGAGCAACTCCTGGTAAGCAATTACTTTTACCTCAGGATTTAGTTGCGCTATCTTTTCTTTGGCGGATAGCACTTTTGCCTTGTTTACATCGGGGGTAAAATGGATTACCTGACGCTGAAGGTTGGTCAAATCGACCACATCCCCGTCGATGATGCCGATGGTGCCAACCCCGGCTGCGGCAAGATAGAGGGCAACGGGTGCCCCAAGTCCGCCGGCCCCGACAATTAAGACTTTCCCTTCCGAGATTTTAATTTGTCCTTCAACGCCAACATCCTGAAGGATAATGTGCCTGCTGTAGCGTTCTGTCTGAGAGTCAGTAAATTCCATGATTTTTATATTAATGCTGAATGAATATCGTTTTTCAAGTCTTCAAAGTCTTCGATGCCCACTGATAACCGGATGAGTGTGTCAGGCACGCCTAATTCTTCCTTTTTTTCGGATGAATAGTCAGCAAAAATGGTTGATCCAGGATGTATGATCAGCGATCGATTGTCGTAGATATTGGATGCCCTGCTTATTAACTTCAATTTATTAAGGAACCCGAAGCATTCTTCCTTGCTGCAGAAGTCAAATGTTAGTATTGCACCAGGGTAATTGCCAAACTGACATTTCCCAATCTCATAGAATCTTGAAATTTTAAGTCCCGGATAGTTCACGTTGATAATTCTCTCTTCCGTCAGCAGGTATTCGGCAAGCAAAAGAGCATTGGAAGCGGCCTTATCAAACCTTAGGGATAAAGTTTCAAGTCCAAGACTCTGTAAATAGGCGTGATAAGGAGACAGGCATGCGCCCAGGTTCCTGAAGATTTCTTTTCGGAGTTTTGCATTGAAGGTATAAGGGCCAAAACGTTGCGCGAGCCCGCTTAGCTTGGTAAACTTTGACCAATCAAATTGACCGTAGTCAAGCACCAAGCCTCCCATTGATGTGGCACCGCCTGTTATCATTTTGGTACTTGAAATAATTTCGATGTCCACTCCATATTCCGAAGCAGCAAAAATATTAGGCGGAGTTAAAGTCGAATCGGCGATCAGAAGTACCCCATGTTCTTTGGCAACTTTCGAAAGAGAAGCTATATCTGCTATTTCGAGCTGTGGGTTGGTAATGGTTTCAAAGAAAATCGCGATCGTTTTTTCATTGATGGTGCTGGCTACCTCTTCTCCATTTGTCAGGTCGCAAAACCTGGTTTCCACGCCAAAGGCTTGCAGCGTTGAGGTGAGAAAAGAGTAGGTATTTCCAAATAAATACCTGGATGTAACAATGTTATCCCCCGATTTGGCAATGGCAAAAAATACATTTGAAATGGCCGCCATTCCCGAACTCAATGCCGTTACGCCCAAAGCCCCAGTTATCGAACGGATACGTTGTTCCAAATTTTCCACGGTAGGATTTGAAATGCGCGAATAGGCATGATCGGGTGACCTGCCCAGAAACGCATCTTCCATCTTTTCGGCCGTGTCAAATTCAAAGGCCGCATTGCTGTAAATAGGCATCTGCAGGGCATTGTGAACATCCTTTTTTGCATACTCAGTATGTATGACACTGGTTGAAAAGCCTTGTCTTTTCATTTTATCAAATATTGAGGGTTGAAAGGCTGCCACCTCCCATGAAAAAGAGGAAGTCGACTTCGTCATTTTCATGTAACGAGGTTTCCTGGTAAGCTTCGCGCTTAACAAAGAGGCCGTTTAGCTGTACCGAAACCAATTCGGGGTTTGTTACCTTATTTAGCTGTAACAGTTCAATCAATCCGATTTGGGCTTGGTTGAACTCCTGGGTTTTTCCGTTTACTTTTATCTTCATCGTCGTATTGTTTGCGATTTTGCAATTGTCTATTTGAGAGAATTAGTATGGGTGTTTAACTTACCAAACTAAATGATAGCGGGGTGGGCGACGCCAGGTTGTCGTTAACCGGACAGCGTTGTTTGATGGTCGAAATCCATTGCTTCGTGAGTTCAGGAGAGGCATCGGTAATGGGTGAAAATTCCACATCGATTTGTTTGAACCCTGCACGTTCTGCGTCAGATTGCCCAAGAAGCTTGGCCGGATTTATATTGCCACTGATCGCGATGCTCAGTTTTTCAATCTTAATGCCCAGTTCGCAGGCTGTCAGATGTGCCACTACGTTGATACATCCGGCGTAGCTGGCCAACAGGTATTCGACCGGATTAGCCCCCTGATCGTCACCACCCAATACAGGTGGCTCATCAATTACGAGTTTGAATTGTCGGGAATTGGCCTCAAAGCGGGCTGCCGTCTGTGATTTTCCTTCGGTTTTAAAAATTAAATCTGCCATGATAATTGTTGTCTTAAGGGTAAAAAAAAAGCCCCTCACGTCTGTGAAGGGCTGAATTGCTATTTAGTCTTTATATTATATCTGCATCTAACAAAGCATAGCGCCACCCTCCACATGTTGGAACAACATACAGCTACACATACACATACAAAGTGAGCCATGGGAGAATGTCGATGTCATATTCAATTTTCGATGTTTTTTGTTTAACACCAGATGCAAACCTATGTATTATTTTTTATTTAAAAGAGGTCTAATTAATAAAATTGATTTTGGTAACAAAAATTTAACACAAGGAGTTGTAAATGGACAGCTGAGAAAATAGGTATAAAATTCAGATATATAGAATGTTGCCTTGATTGGAATTCGAAACTGACGGGGTGACTAAGAGTCACCCCGTCAGTTTCGAACAAAATATTTTAAACTATTCTTTGACGTATTCAAATGGCCTAATCGTACTATCTGTTTTGCAGGGAGGCTGAAATAATTCCCTTAATTCCTGTTCAATCTGAACCCTTTTTTGTTGGTTTGAAAACATAGTGTAGTGAACAAAAATCAACAATTTCCCATTACAGCTTTTTATCCAACAGTTTTTCGTCCCTTGTGCTCCCATTTTAGTTCTCAATTTTGAACTTTCAACAACATCGATTAAAAAATATTCAGTATCCACTTTGCAAACAATTGCAAATACACCCGACCTCTCTTTAATTTTATCAATCGATACAATTGGCCCTGTAAATGAATATTTTCCCAATTTCATTGTCTAGCGTTTAGTTTTTTATCGAAAATTTTATTGTAGGCTATCCTGTAACGCATTTAAGTAATTTATAAGCGCTTTTTTGTTCTCAGGCTTTAAACGGGCTTCATGATGAATAAACGTATAGGATGTTAGTGGCATTTCATCTTTCTCTACCTGCGATACCATTGAACTCAATTTGCTTTTTTGCTTCCTAACCGAGTAGGCGCCAAACTCGCTGAAATTTAATTCGGCCTTACCTTTATTGATGTGATTTTGTAAAAACCAACCAACGGGCTGGACTCTACTGTACCAGGGATAACTGGTATTGTTGCTATGGCAATTGTAGCATGAAGTCCGCAGAATATGCCCAATATTTTCAGGAACCCCCTTTGCTAAAATAAAATCAGATGGGGGAGTCTCCTTATCCTGGTTAGTCCTGGAGGGTATAAACTGAATACCCACCAGAACAACCAACATAACCACACCTAAAAGTTTTAGAGGTTTCATTTCACTTTAATTTCAACAAGTACTCTCCCGCATTTCATCTTCTCATCTCCGTAAAAAGGATTTCTAACTTTGTCAGACGCACTTAACCACTTGCCACCCTTGCTGTTATTGTACATCGGACAAAATAGCTGATATAACGTGCGGTCAGCCCCAGCAATAACAATCAGGTCTTTAAGATCGCCACCCAACAGTTCAAAATGTTCCCTTTGATGGGCAATTTTATCGGCGTTTTCCGAAATATGCTCGGCATTTTCTTTCGCATCATCGATAATATCCTTCAATTCTTTTTGTTTGGTCGTTGCCTGACTTGAAATGTCGAATTTCCCAAGAGCATCGAATAACAATTTCCCTGAACTGGCGGCTTTTTTGCCATTTCCATCCACCAGTGCGTCTTTTAGGGCCAGGTAATTGTCAAGGATTGAAGTTACAAGGAGTGAATGTTTAACCGTTATTGAAGGTATAACGCGTGGTTCCTCTTTCATTTTTGGTGTCATACTGGAATGGCTATTCCCCGAGTTTCCCATGCTTGAATGGTCGTGTTGGGCGCTGGCTCCCCAGCTTAGCAAAGCCAGAAAAAGCATAATCATTGTTGTTTTCATTGTTTTTACATTTTTAAGAATTAAACTTTGATATTAAAATTAGATCGGACATCTCCATCTGAATTTCATGGACAAAGAACGCCGATGGAAACAAGATTTCTATTTATTCATTTTTCAAAATTATTTAGATACACTTTAACCAAAAAAATGATGAAACCCATGTTCATTTGAATCTTTTATTGGAACCAGCTTCATGTTACATACCGGGCAATATCCTGGATGGTTGAACTTTTTATTTTCTTCGCACTTCATGGGGCATTGATAAACTAAATGCTTTTTTTCAGGTTCAGAATGTTGTTTTTTTTCGTCCATGTTCTTTTTATTAAATCTTAAACATCTTAATTGGACACCCTATTTTGCAAATATTTTACCACCTCGCTGGTAGTAAGTGGGTTAGTCACATTTTCCGTCCGGAGGAAGAAGATAGTTCTGTTGTCTTCGTTGACGAATACGGGCTGGTGAGAAGGCTCAACATAGAGCGTGCATATTTCTTTGCTGTTTATTTCATGGAAGGCGATGTGTATTTTTATACAAATATCCTTGCCAAAAGCGTTTGATATGATCAGGATTAACCGTTGCTGAAAACCATCTTTATCCTTTCTTTTCAACGACCAGTAATCATTTTCGAGCCCAAGGATTTCGCCAGAGTCGTTCACGCCGATAATTAAGGTGCCTCCTTTTGCATTGAGGAATCCGGCAATCGATTTTAAAATTACGTCCTCCAGATTTTTATCCGTTTTAATTTGTCGGTAATCGTGACGTAATGAGGATTTAAACTCTACAAACTCACTTTCTCCGTTGGCGATTAAACTTGGGATACTTTGCTGTAACAACTGTTTCTTTCCGTAAAGTAAGATTTCACTCTTTTTAATGGATTTGTAGTAGAACCCTGATCCCAGTCCGATTAATGCGCCTAACATTGAAAAAGCAACTGACATAGGCATCATGTGCAAACTGAAAGAGTGTTTGATATTTCCCAGAAAAACATTGGTTATTATAATGACCTTATAGTATCCATTCTTTATTCGATCAGTTAAAGTGAGGGACGGTAAAATAAAATACCGAACCTTTTCCAACTTCGCTTTCTACCCAAATTTTTCCACCCAGCTTTTCTACGAACTCCTTACAAAGAGTCAATCCTAATCCACTACTGGGCTCTCCCTCGGTTCCCATTCTATTGATTTGACTATCAAGCCGAAATAAATGATCAACCATCGTGGAATTCATTCCAATACCAGTGTCTTTAATGGAAAATTCGACACTGTTATCGCCATTTGCCTTGGCCGAAATATTTATTTCACCTCCATTCCGTGTAAATTTCACGGCATTCGAAATAAGGTTTCGGAGGACAAATTGTATCATATTGCTGTCAGCAAAGGCTGTCAAATCATTTGGGACATTGAAAGTGGATTTCAAACCTTTATTTTTGACATGTTCCAGCTCTGCTTTTAGGCTTTCTTCCATAAACGAGCGTAATTCTATTGTTTCAGGGTCGAAGGGGATTAGTCCCTGCTGCATCCTAGCCCATTTTAGCAGGTTGTCCAGCAATCCAGCCAGATTGGTTGCTGAATCTTGCATACTCCTGGCAATCATCTGGATTTCTTCACTTGTCAAATCTGACAATTCATCGGCCATCATTTGTGTTAGTCCCAAAAAGCCATTAAATGGGTTTCGGATGTCGTGAGCTATGATTGAAAAGAAAATATCCTTTTCATTATTTGACCTTTTGAGTTCGGCTACTTTTTCTTCAAGCGATTTGTTGAGTTTCCCTAGTTTCGCAAGGCTTTCATTAAGTTGCCCCTGTTGCGCAAGTATTTCACGCTCCTGTTTTCCAATTCTCCTGAAATAGATTCCCGGGCCTAAACCAGCCACTCCTCCGATAATTATAAAAATCAGCGACATGAGTAGCATGTCAGGATGAAAGGTACGAGTGATCCCACCGCACAAAGCTTCCGATATACTTTGAAGTGTAACTTTGGTATGGTTGACATCGAACCAATACACAACCATAGTGACTGGATGCAGCACGAAAAAACCTAACAAAACACCGGCCATCGTATGGATAAATACAGGGCTATCCTTAATTTTAGAGATTGATATGCTTTTATTAATATCCATAGATTCGCTTTTTAACTTTTAACCGTTTAAATTCCGGTAAATTGATCCGATGGCAAAAAGCCATCGGATCATCAGGATGAAAGTAAATTACTTATTTCCGATACTTACAGCACCCCGGAAGTGCATTATAAGCAGCTTCCGAAGCTTTGTATTTTTCATTGTCGTGGCCAGCTTTGGCAATTGCTCTCTGTATATCGTCTAAATTGGTTTTGGACCCGTCAAACTGCACATGCAGTTGTTTGGTTTCAGTGCTCCATTCGGCTGAAGCGACCCCTGAAACGGATTTTGCCACAGTTTCAATTCGCTCTTTACATTGGTCGCAATTCCCTGAAACTTTAATAGATTGATGTTCCATTTTCATCGTTCCTGAACCGCTTCCCATATCCATCCCCGACATGTCGTTGTTATCCGTCGGCTTCGCATTTGCAGGAGCGCTTTTATTGCCCTCCGTATTATCATCGCCCGGCATTACCATTCCAGGCATCGAGGTCGCTTTTTTGCCTCCTGACGGATTCATCATGCTGGGTTTGCCTTCCAATTGGGCGGCAGCATCCACGCTGAATGCACTTTGGGTAACAATTTCTTCACCCTCAGCCAAACCGTTCAAAATAACATAACTGTTGCCTAATTGCGGTCCCAATTCAACTTCGCG
>JANXZJ010000022.1 GCA_025355585.1 Mariniphaga sp.
GGTCATCGCACCTATCGTCAGGATGTCGAGTTTTTCGTTGGCCGGAAATTTTTTCACAGCAGCAATAATAGCTTGTGCCGCGGGCGAATCGCGCGGGTCTTGCTCACCCCAAGAGCGTCCGATCTGGCGGTCTGCCCCCAATGGATGGGCAACATCCAATCTTCCCAATGCTTTTAATATCTGTTCGTTGAGACGCTGACTTTCTGCTACCGTATTCAAGCCTTTGGTATCGTAAGCATTCCATTTTTCGAATACCAGTAAATCGGGATTGTTGTAATGCGCCGAACTTAAGCCAATCAGGTCAATCTGAGATGCTTTGACGAGCCGGACAATCGCGTACAAATCATCCATTTCGTTGCCAGTGTCGGCATCGAGCCATACTTTTTGCTTTTGGGCAACAGAAGAAAAGGCGAACAGGGTAATCGTAAAAAGCAGAATTAAATACTTCATAGTTATTTTTTATTGAATGATGATGCTGCCATTCAGGCGTAAATCAGCGGATGAGGCTCCAATTGAGAAGTTTAACTTCCCCTTTTCGAGCACAAAGGCATGTTTTTCCACATTCCAATACTTCAATTCGTCAGTATTTAAAGGAACCGAAACTTCAATGGTTTGTCCTTTGGCGACAAAAACACGTTTGAATCCTTTTAATGCAATTGCCGGTCGCTCAACTTTCGAATCGGGGAAACTGACATATAACTGCGCGACTTCATCGCTGTCGTAATTACCTAAATTTTCAAGTTTGAATGAAATGTTGGTAGTTTCACCCTCCTTAACCGATTGTTTTTCAGTCTTCAGCCCGGAATATTTAAATGAGGTATAGGTCAGTCCATATCCAAACGGGAACAGAGGTTCACTTTTATCATACATGTAAGTGCGGCCATTTTTGATGTTATAGTCAAGCATCGGCAATAACTGATCGATTGAAGTTGGCCATGTTTGCACCAACCGGCCGGCAGCACTGCTTTTCCCGAAGATCACATCTGCCAGTGCGTTTCCCAATTCCTGACTCGATTGGGTAATGTGCAAGATTGCAGGCACATGTTCTTTCGACCAGTTAATTGTATAGGGGAAACTTGATACCAATACGAGTACTGTATTTGGATTGGCTTTATAAACCAGTTTCACAAGATCTTCCTGTTCAAGCGATAATGCCTGCCTGTCAACATCTTCGCGGCCATCGCTTGCGACATAGTTTTGACCCCAGCCTAAACCGTAACTAAGCGGGTGGTTGCCAATGCATACAATGGCAATATCTGCCTTTTTTGCAGCAATAACTGCTGAATCTGCCTTATTGGAAGAAGTATAACTGATTTCTACAGTGTTTCCAACAGCATTTCTGATTCCCGCAAGGGGTGTTATTGCATAAGGAGGCGTGCCTGCGTACCAGTCAGAAATAACATTGTCGGCGCTTGGTCCTATTAGCGCAATACGCTTCATCTTTTGCATGTTAAGAGGAAGTAACTGTTTGTCGTTTTTCAGCAGAACAATTGATTTTACGGTCGCTTTCCTCACCAATGCCTGCGTTTCAGGTTTCGTCCACGGAGCAATGGTATCTTTAATCCCAATCTGTGAATAAGGATTTTCAGTTGATTGATCGAACAAACCCAACTTTAGCATAACTCTTAATGAACCCCTGATTGCATTGTCAATTTCTTTCTCTGAAACCTGTCCGGCTGTAATTGCTTGTTTGAGCGGCTCTTTGTAATTGTCAAGAAACATCGTGATGCCTGCTTTGATACATTCGGCAGCAGCTGTCTGAAGATCGGGATAATATTTATGAGTGGTCAACAACTGCCGGTAAGCTCCGCCATCGGTTGCAATAATACCGTTTTGGCCCCATTCGTTTACAGTGACATTTTTCAGAACAGGATTAACAACACATGGGATTCCGTTGTATTTATTGTAGGCAGTCATGAAAGCGCGTGAACCACCTTCGGTTACTCCCTTGAAAAAAGGGTATGAATAATATTCACGGAACAGGCGTTCGTCGAAATCGGATGAATTGATGGTCCGGTTGTTTTCATTGCTATTGGCCAGGAAATGTTTCATTAGCGAGGCTGTTTTCCAGTATTTCGGATCGTTTCCCTGAAGTCCTTTAACGAATGCAACGACCAATCGTGAAGTCAGATAAGCATCTTCACCATAACACTCTTCCGTTCGTCCCCAACGTACATCGCGCCCAAGATCGGCATTTGGCGAAAACACGATTAAACCGGCACTTTCGTATTTTGGACTTTGTGCCAGGTACCGGCATTCTTCGGCTTCGAGCGAAGCCAATTGTGTAAGCAATTCAGTATCCCAGGTTTCTGCCAGGCCGATTGATTGTGGAAATGTGGTGGTGCATGATGCACCTTTGCCTTTTAATGCCCAGTTTGCCGGTCCGCTAAGTGCCAGACCATGCAACCCCTCGACGGTGCGTGTCCCTTTTATCCCCAATCGGGGAATCGACAGTCTTGTTGACAAACAATTGATTTTTTCATCAAGCGTGAGCAGTGAGATCAAATTATCCAGACGTTTTTCATCGCTGAGTTTGTTATCCTGAAACGGGTAAGTTTGAGCCCTCAAGCTAACTTGAAGCAAGCAAAGGAACGTTAGTAAAATCAGGTTTTTCATTGAGCAGTTGATTTATAGTATGTTTAATATTTCCGAGATTTCTGAAATGGTAATAAAGGTTTCGCTATCAGGCGTTGAATGGTTGCTTTCGTGCTGCCAGGTTACTTCAAACGGAACGTGAACGGCCTTTGCGCCAATGTTAATCACCGGTAAGATATCTGATTTAATTGAATTTCCAACCATCAGAAATTCTTCAGGTTTTATGTCGAGACGAGATAAGAGTTTTTTGTAGTTATTCTCATGCTTGTCGCTCATGATTTCGATGTGATGGAAATTATCGATGAGCCCTGAATCCTGTAACTTCCGTTCCTGATCGAGCAGGTCGCCCTTTGTAACAAGGATTAGTATGTACTGTCCCTGAAGTTTTTGCAAGACCTCTTCAACGCCAGCCAGCATATGAATAGGCATCGTTAAGAGCGTTTTCCCGATTTCGATTATTTTGTTTATTTCTGTTGTGGTAATTTTTCCTTGTGTTGCCCGAAGTGATGTTTCGATCATCGCCAAAAGAAAACCTTTTGCGCCATACCCGTAAATCTTCAGGTTTTGCATTTCGGTTTTGAAAAGTTCTGCGGAAGTCTCTTTTTCAATCAGGTATGGTTTCATTATCTGACAGAATTTCTTCTCAACTTCCTGATAAAAAGGTTCATTCACCCAGAGTGTATCATCGGCATCGAATCCGATGACTTTAATTTGGCTCAGCATATTGTTTGGTTATGCGTAATGTTATATACAAACGTAGTCAATTTTTAACTCGTTGATGTCTAGCAGAGGGGAAAAGGGACGCGGATGATTGGGTAGGCTAATCTTTTCCCTTTAAATAATGATTAACGCCCTAATGAGGAACGTCTCCACGCCCTAATGAGGAGCCTTTCCACACCCTAATGAGGAGACTCTCCATATTAAAATGCGCAATTGAATGAGCAGTGCAGGTGAATGGAAAAGTGACTGCCTGCTTTCTTTCGTGATTGATCGTCGGTCACTTCAAGGTATCAGTATGACTGGCTATTCGTTGCCGAACCGTCTGATCGCCTCTTCCATTATGGCAATTGTGGCAGTTGCACCACAGCGTGAACATCCGGCTTCTTTTACCGCAATCAGTTGATCGAGCGTACGCACTCCGCCGGCAGCTTTGACTTTTACTTTTGGTCCCGAATGTTGACGCATCAGTATAAGATTAGGAATTGTTGCTCCGACATAGTCGTATTTTCCGTCCGCACCCTTCACGAAGCCAAAACCCGAGGAGGTCTTCACATAGTCGGCATTGACCTTCGTGCAGATTTCGCAAAGTTTAATAATGTCCTCTTTCTTTGTGACATAGTCGGTCTCGAAAATCACCTTTACAATGGCACCATTTCGATGGCTTGCATTGGTTACTGCCTTGATCTCCTCTTCGATGTAATCCCAATCACCCTGAAGTGCTTTGCCGATGTTTATGACCATATCAATTTCGACGGCTCCATCTTTGCAAGCTGATTCCGCTTCAAAGACTTTAACCGGAATGGTTGAGTTTCCGGCCGGAAATCCAATTACACATCCAACAAATACGGTTGTCCCTTTGAGCAGTTCTTTGGCCTGTTTTACCATGTACGGTTTTACACAAACCGAAGCCACGTCATATTTTTTCGCGATTGCACACTCTCGTACTAAATCTGCATCGGTCATGGTAGGATGAAGAATCGAGTGGTCGATCATCTTTACGAGTTCTTTTATTTTAGTCATTTGATAATTAATGATTGGTTTCTGTTTGAATAAGTTCAGCAAGATCCCTGATTACAAAGTCTGCATCGGGTTTGAATTTTTCTATTTTGTGTGGCCATATTTTTTCAATAATTCCTGTAATCAAAATGGATGTCATTCCAGATGCTTTTGCACCACTGAGTTCGTTTGAACCACCATCTCCGACGAAGGCGCAATCCTGTGGACGTTCACAAAGTTGATGAAGGCAAATTTCGAAAATTTCACTTTCCGGTTTTACAAAGCCAACATCACACGAGAAGATGACACTATCAAAAAAGTGTGCGATCGGCGATTTATTCCACGATTTTGATTCAATTACATCGGCATTGCTGAGTAAAGCAAGTTTTTTGCCGCTCTCTTTTAGCGCACGAAGTACATTGCAAGTTTCTTTTGGAATCAGGGTAAGTGCATTATCAAACCGCTTTAATCTATGCTCAGTAGCCTGAATGATTAACTCGTTGGAAATATTTGGGTTAATTGCGCGTGCAAGTTTTTCAATAATCAGGTACGGATCTTTTTCCACCCCTTTTAAACGACCAATAGATCTTTCGGTCAGTTGTCGGTTCCAGATTTCCATTTCTATTCCGAGAATTTGCGAAGTCGTAAGTCCCGATGGTGCAGTTATTTCAGGAGCAGTAAGTGTATGAAAAAGATCAAAAACAATTGCTTTTTTTTGACAGATTAAGGTTGATATGGGGGTGAAATACATATAATAAAATATTGCATCCATTTAAATTTCATTTCTAATAGGCGACTTTGAATAAATGACCTGCCAGCCTGATAAAAACAGTACAAATATCAAAAATCAACCCGAATAATTTTCGACATCCGTCTAAAATTATCATCTTAACGAAAAGTATTTGTTAAAACGCCGAAATGGAACTAATAAATGACGCTTTTCCGTTTTATTGAATAGGCGGCAAAAATGCCAACTGCATCATCAATTGGTTTAATATTCGTCGGAATATTGGCAGATGGTCCGCTGAAAATTGGTACTTTAGGATAATAATCTGTGATGTAACTATAAATAAATGAGTAATAATCTTCTGTAATCCCATACATCTCCAGGGTTATTGTATCACCGCGTGTTAGTTTTTCATCTTTGCGATCTTCCCTGAGATTATATACCGGAAAACCTTTGAAGTACTTGCCTTCGAAACTATTATTGTCGCCTATCGAATATTTGAATACGCTGTCTGTCAATAGAATATTATTCTTTCGAACTTTAAAAAGGTAGAAATTTCGTCCGTTACCAGGATCCATCGTAAAAAGGTTAACGCTCCAACCCCGTCGGTCACGTTCTAAATTATTATAAACAAAATGAATAGAGTCTATTGAGTTCAATGGTTTTAGAAGCGACCGGGCAGAGTACTCCTCCATCACTTGATCATTATTGATGTCAACATTCTTAATAAGTAGAGTATAAGTCCGTCCTGCAACGCCGAAAACGTCAGGTGTGGTGAAATAGGTTCCTTTTTTTGTTTGATCTTCGGTAAGGCCAAATGTTTTTGTTCCATCCGAAATTGTAACCACTGCATTCGAAATGACTTGAATAGGCTCAGTATTAAGAGCATCGCCTAACTTCGATAGCTTAACTACCTGACGGGTTGTATCGGTTGAAATATATCCTTCGACAACCAGACGGGGTCGTGTGGAATCGAGCTGAATATTGTCGATGGTCTCGGTGCATCCGGCAGCAATTATTGAAAGGATGAAGAGGGACAGTGCAATTGTTTGAATACTCATATTCTTCATCATGACTAAAATTTAAAATTGTAAGTGATTCCGGGAAAATTAACGAAAGGAAGGTACCATCTTTCGGCGGTGACTTTTTCAGCATTCTTTGAGTCTTGAACAAAGTTGATCATCCAGTCGTTGTGTCTGCCATAGGCATTGTACATTGAGAAAACCCACTCGCCTTTCCATTTTTTACCGGGACGTTCTTTCCCTTTTATTGTAAGCGATAAGTCCAGCCGGTGATAATCGCGCATTCTATATCCGTTTCGGGCTGAATAATACTTCCCATAGGTGTTGTCAATCACATACGATCCAACAGGGAAAGTGATCGGGGCACCTGTCGCATAAACCCAATTTCCCGAAAGAATCACGCGATTCGAGAATTCGTAATTTACAATGATATTGATATTATGAGGCTTATCGTAGGTAGTCGGGTAGGGATTCCCATTATTGATCTCAGCAATTGTCCGTGTTACTTTCGACAACGTATAGCTGATCCAGCCATTCAACCTGCCATTGTTCTTTTTGACAAACAATTCGAGACCATATGCTTTTGCCGTTCCCGACCGGATGTCACCCTCCATACGCGGATTCATTAGCAACTGTGCATTATCTTTAAAATCAATTACATCGTACATCTGTTTATAGTAACTTTCGACCGATGTTTCAATTGTATTGTTCGCGAAATTTCTGAAATATCCAATGGCATACTGGTTTGCCTTTTGAGGTTTTATATTTGGACTTGAAGGAAACCAGACATCAAGCGGCATTCCACCAGCCGAGTTTGATGCTAATTGCATATTCTGGATCGTGCGTGAGAAACTTGCTTTTACAGACGACTGTTCATTAAAAGTATAATTGATGCCGAGACGCGGCTCAAGTCCCTGGTATGTGTGAAATATCTCACCCTTAGCATAATAAGTGGTGTCAGTCACCGAATAATTCGGATATCCTTTGGCAAAAGTATAAATGGTGGCAGTGCCAATATTCTGGAAAACGGTGTACCGCAATCCATATTTAATGGTAAGCTTTTCTCCGATTTTCTGTTCATTCGAAATATAAAGACCATGTTCGAGTGCATAGTTTCTTGGAACAGGAGCACCTAGTTTGCTCCCTTCACCTTCGATATAGGCATCTGCCGGATTGAAATCGTGGAAAGTAGATGAAAGACCAAATTTAATTTCATTTTGGGGATTAGGGAAGTAATTGAAATCCAGCTTAAGTGTGTAATCTAACATGTTCGAATTCCACACATAATTCGATCCACCTTGTTTCATTTTAAGCGAGTAATCGTACCTGGCAACAACTGCTGATAAATTCGAAAATAATTTATTATTAATGAGGTGATTCCATCGCAGTGTTCCTGTAAGGTTCCCGAATCCGGCATCTGAAGTTCCTTTTTGGCCAAACAGGTCACGACCTGTATAAGCAGAAAGGTATAAACGATTCCGGTCATTGATCTGATGATTAACTTTTAGGTTGAGGTCGTAAAAATACAATTTGCTTTTTCTGAGACCTGAATCAGACATCAATGGAAAAAAGAGATCTGCATAGGTGCGTCTTCCTGCAAGAAGGAAAGAGGTTTTGTCGTTTCCGACCGGCCCTTCGAGTGTTAATCTGCTTGATATTAAACCAATGCCACCGGTTGCGGTAAATTTCTTGTTATTTCCCTCCTTCATCCTGACATCCAGAACAGAAGAGAGTCTTCCCCCATAATTTGCGGGGATATCTCCTTTGTAAAGTTTCACATCCCGAACGGCATCATTGTTGAAAACCGAAAAGAATCCCATCAGGTGAGAGGCATTGTAAACTGTTGCTTCATCCAGAAGTATCAGGTTCTGATCATTACCTCCGCCCCTGACACTAAATCCGGAAGTTCCTTCTGCCGTTGACTGCACGCCAGGTAGCATTTGTATCACCTTGATTACATCTACTTCGCCCATTAGCGCCGGTACTTGCTTGATGGTTTTCATCTCCAGTTTCGAAATACTCATCTCCGCTTTTTTTACATTTGCTTCAGGACGGTCTGCCGTAACCACCACCTCCTCAATTTTATTCTTTTCAGGAACCAGTTCGATATTTAAGGTGACGTCTTTATTTAGGGTAATTGTTTTTTGAATGGTTTGATATCCAATGTATCTGAACTCAAGAATATAATTTTCCGGTTTCAGGCTAACCGAGTAAAACCCATATTGATTTGCTGCAGTACCCCGGTTTAATTCTTTAACGGTGATTGTAGCGCCGATCAGGGACTCTCCGCTTTCAGCATCTTTAATATAACCACTAACCGTTAATAAAACTGCCGGATGATCGTTGATCGCCAATACTGGTAGCGCAATGATTAAAAATATCAGGCATGTAATAAATAGTTTCTTTTTAATAATCATCTTGTTGATTAAAGGTTGATTTATGGATGCTGTGGTATTCAAATTGTGTATACAAAATTAAGAAATGTTATTTTGTTACCCGCTTAAAATCGATGAATGGCTTTATTGAACCGGCGAATTGACGATTACATAACATTAACACTGGTGTGGAGAGCAGGACTTCACTTTTTATTGGTAAGTATACTTCCTCTCACAAATAGATTGAAATTTAACCAACTAAGAGCTATGGGTGTGAACTGGCAAGAATGCAAATTAACCCGCTTGAATTGAAAAGGAGTCTTCAAACCGGCTATTTACTTCTTAATCGAAGGAAGATTGAAATAAGGATAAAACTAATTATCGCAGCAGCGATACCGTATATACTGAATGCAATAATAAGCGCTACCGAAATCGCCAAAAAAGTAAATCGCACCTTATTGTCTGCCCATGAAAGATTTTTAAGTTTTAACGAAAACATTGGTAGTTCTGAAACCAAAAGGAGCGACATTATTATCGTAATCAGAAGTAAAACAACTGGTTGTAAGACGAAAGCATCAAGAACATCGTATTTGCCATGTTCGGTTATAAGTGCTAATGCCGCTATTAGCAGGGCATTTGCCGGGGTTGGTAAACCGATAAACGATTCAGTCTGCCGGGTGTCGATGTTAAACTTGGCCAACCGAAGTGCAGAAAAAACCGGGATCAGTAAGAACGAAGAAATGCACACTAACTCCCACAATGATAAACTGGCGAAACTCTCTGCACGAACGTTAATACCGAACAGCGCATATTCCATCATAACCATCATAAGCGCTCCCGGTGCCAAACCAAACGAGATCATATCTGCGAGCGAATCAAGCTCTTTTCCCATCGGAGAGTAGGCTTTGAGCCAACGTGCGGCCATGCCGTCAAAAAAGTCGAAGATCGCAGCTGCAATGATCAAAATCACTGAAACGGTAAGTTGTCCTTTTATTGCGAAAAGTACAGCAAGACTCCCCGAAACGACGTTGAGACAGGTAATAAAATTGGGAATATTCTTGCGGATCATAATGGGTTTTATAAAAGGTCTGCTATAACAGTTTGACTGCCAGTGACGAGTTGCCCCAATTCTACAAAAACCTTTGTCCCTATCGGAAGAAAAAGATCAACGCGCGAGCCAAACCTGATAAAGCCAAGTTCATTCCGTTGAGTCACAACAGCATTTAACTTGGAATAGGTAATAATCCTTTTAGCGACTGCGCCGGCAATCTGTCTGGCCAGAATTTCAGTACCATTCTCCATCTGGATGACTGTTGTTGCTCTTTCGTTATCGGTTGATGATTTTGGCAGATAGGCTGCCATAAACCGGCCATTGTGATGTTTAAAATATTTTACTACTCCGGGAACAGGTACCCAGTTTACATGCACATTGTAAACCGACATAAAAACGGACACCTGAAGCCGGCGATCACCAAAGTATTCTGATTCTATTGTTTCCTCGATGGCAACAATCTGTCCATCGGCGGGAGATAAAACACTGTTCGGTTTTAATTCAATTGTACGCCTTGGATGTCTGAAAAAACGAATAACAACTACCAAAACTGGCGTTGATGCAAGAAATGTAAAACAACGGAAATAAAGTTCGCCGGTCATTCCTACAATGATATTAAGCGCCAGCCAAATAAGAAACGCTACCACGATGACCAGAAATCCTTCTTTATGAACTCTCATAAGTTTAAACTATTGTGGCGCGAAATTAAGCAAATAATCTTCAGCTAAAAAATTGGAATACAAAATAAATAACAGGTGAAGCAAGCAGAATACTATCAAAACGATCGAGCAGTCCGCCATGACCAGGTAAAAAACGCCCTGAATCCTTTACGCCGATGCTTCGTTTTATCATCGATTCCACTAAATCGCCAAGCGTTCCGGAAATAACGACAACGATAGCCATAACTATCAGTAAAATAATATTATACTGCGGAAATAGTAAATTAAGAATCCATGCTGTGGCTATTGCTGTGATTACGCCTCCTAAAAGCCCTTCCCACGACTTTTTAGGAGAGATTCTTTCAAACAATCGGTGACGACCAAACCGTACTCCAAAAATATAAGCGCCTGAATCACCTGCCCAAACCAAAACGAACAGGCTAATAAGCAATCCGTGGTTGTAGATTTTATATCCTTCAAATTCGGGAAACGCCAGGAAGTTGAGCATTGCAAACGGAATAGATACAAAGCTGATACCGAATCCGGTAAGGGCAATATTGGCCATCGTATTTTCCTTCTTACGAAAAAGCTCGTAAACAGGAATTGCATATATCAGCGGCAAGAGAAAATAAAATGCAGCGTAAGTGATGGTCTGATTAGCTACAAAATACGATAAAATAAAGATAACAGCTCCGGTAATAAGGCCCGGATAAACCTGCGGTGAAAAACCCGCAGTTTGGCATAATGTGTAGAACTCGCGAAGCGCTAATATTGAAAGGATTAAAAATAGCGATACAAACGTATAAGGTCCGATAAGGATTGCTCCCAGAAGAACTACTACATAAAGGAATCCCCAAAATGTTCGCGTACGAAACTCGTTCAATTTCAGCCTATTTTTAATTGTTCAAGAATTTTTACTGCCTTCTTTTCATCCTCTTCTCTGACGTATAGCTCAATTTCTCCCATAAAAGCGTAAGATGAATCCTTGTGATTCATCACAACGGATTCAATCTCATTCTCCTGAAGTAACTCTTTTGCAATAGTTCCGAGGTATTCATCAGATGTAGAATAGACTATCTTCCACCCTTTTTCCATCTGGTAATTATATCTTGGTTATTTCTGATTCTAAACTTGAAGGCAGCGTGTCGTCGTCCTTTAATGGATTTTCATCATCTTTTTTCTTTCCCCAAGGACGTGCTCCAAAAATGTTTTCCATATCCTCTGTGAAAATGACCTCACGTTCGAGAAGTAATTCAGCAAGCTGTTTGTGTCCTGCCGCATTTTTGATAAGAATATCTTTGGCCCTGGTAAAAGCGGTATCAATCAATTCCTTGATTTCAGAATCAATCAGTTCTGCCGTTTTTTCACTGTACGGTTTATTAAAGCTGTAATCACTTTGTCCCGATGAATCGTAGTAACTGACGTTTCCTACTTTTTCGCTCATCCCAAAATAGCAGATCATCGAATAGGCAGTTTTGGTAACTTTTTCGAGATCGTTTTGAGCGCCCGATGAGATTTTAGAAAAGACAACGGTTTCGGCTGCTCTTCCGCCTAACGTGGCGCATACTTCATCCAGCATTTGTTCACGTGTGGTAATTTGGCGCTCCTCAGGTAAATACCATGCAGCTCCCAACGCCTTTCCGCGTGGTACAATTGTGACTTTAACCAGCGGATGAGCATGTTCGAGTAACCAACTTACAGTGGCATGTCCAGCTTCATGGTAAGCAATAATTGCTTTTTCATCAGCCGTTATAATTTTATTCTTCTTTTCAAGCCCTCCGACAATACGGTCGACAGCATCCAGAAAGTCTTGTTTTTCAACCTTTGTTTTTTTCTTACGTGCTGCAATCAAAGCTGCTTCATTACAAACATTGGCAATGTCGGCACCCGAAAATCCTGGTGTTTGTTTGGCAAGGAAGTTTACATTCACATCTTCCGATAAAGTTAACGGACGTAAGTGGACCATAAATATCTCTTTACGATCAATTACATCGGGTAGTTCAACATGAATCTGACGGTCGAACCTTCCGGCACGCATCAAAGCCCTGTCAAGAATATCGGCACGGTTAGTTGCACCCAATATGATAACTCCGGAATTGGTATCGAAACCATCCATTTCGGTAAGCAATTGATTTAACGTGTTTTCACGCTCATCATTCGATCCCATATTCGGATTTCTACCCCTGGCGCGACCAATAGCATCAATCTCATCAATAAAGACAATACAAGGGGCTTTTTCTTTCGCCTGTTTGAACAAATCGCGAACACGTGATGCACCAACTCCGACGAACATTTCCACAAAGTCGGAACCCGACATGGAGAAGAACGGAACGTCTGCTTCGCCAGCAACGGCTTTGGCTAATAGGGTTTTACCAGTTCCCGGAGGGCCTACAAGTAATGCTCCTTTCGGAATTTTTCCTCCAAGTTTTGTGTATCTGTCAGGATTTTTAAGAAATTCGACAATCTCTTCGATCTCTTGTTTTGCTTCGGCCAAGCCGGCCACCTCTTTAAATGAAGTATTTACCCTTGACTCTTTATCGAAAACTTTTGCCTGCGATTTGCCGACATTGAAAATGTTGCCACCTCCACCGCCTCCTTTGCTCATTCGTCTGAAGATCCAGAACCAAACAGCGATAAGCACAAGCGGGAGGAACAACCAGCTTAGAATCTCGCTAAAATAATCGTGACGAATTTCGTAGGTCAAAGTAACTTTGGAATTATCTCCAAACTCTACCTGTGCAGCTTCAAGGTTTTTTTCGAACACATCAACTGAACCGATTGTAAAGAAAAAGTGCGGTCCCAGCTTTGTTGGCGATCCAAAACCCTGATTGAGTTTACTTTTATATTTATCGTAAGAAGCTTCTTTCAGATAAATATCTGCCTGCGATTTATTTACGACAACAACTTTGTCAATATCCCCATTTTTAAGCATTGTATTTTTTACTTCCTGCCAACTGGTTTCAACCGGCGTACCACTTGAAGTAAAATATTGGATTGCAAAAAAGGCAACCAGCAAAATCCCATAAATATAAATTGGGTTAAACTTAGGTGTGAACTTTACACCACCCGCTGGTTTTTTATTACCCTTGGGGTTAATATTCCCCAGGTTATTTTTTGTTTCTTTCTCAGCCATAATCAATTAAATGTCAGCATCAATATTTAAAATTTTTCCGTCTGCCCACAAACTTTCAAGATCGTACAACCTGCGTATGGGTTCCTGAAACACGTGAACCATTATGTTTGCGTAATCGAGCAATATCCATTGCGCCTGTTTATAACCATCGCGATGCCATGCAGGTTCATTTTTTAATTCTTCAACAGTCTCCTCTACTGAATGTGCAATAGCATCTACATGGGTATTAGAGTTACCATGACAGATGATATAATGATCACATTCGGTATTATTAATTATCTGAAGATCAATATCGACGATTTCAAGTCCTTTTTTTCGTTGAATACCTTCGATAATCGCCTCTATTAAATCGATTGAGCCATCCTGAATGGCATGATTTACCATATGGAATATTTAAAGTACAAAGATAATTTTTTTGTCCGATAGAAAAATAAAGAAATGTGAAGGTAATCTTCTGAAATAATAGTTTTTACTTTGATCTCTCAAATATACAGGGCAAAAATGAACGAAATTATCGGATCGGAAATTGTACGAATTGACGAATTAGGATCTTCCAATAACTATGCCGCAACCCAGCTACTGACAAAACGTCTGCCGGAAGGAATTGTTTTTGTTGCAAACAGTCAGGTTGACGGTCGCGGACAGGCTTCTAACAAATGGGAAAGTGAGCCGAATATGAATTTAACGTTCAGCATTCTTCTTTATCCCGATTTTTTGGAAATCATCAGGCAATTCGAGATATCGAAAGCGATCTCGCTGGGTGTTGCGGATTATTTGAAAGAACTGACGAATGATATTTCAATTAAATGGCCAAATGATATTTATATTGGAACAAAGAAAGTCGCCGGAATACTTATCGAGAACTCGATCAGATTGGACAAAATATCGTCGTGTGTTGTAGGCATTGGATTGAATATCAATCAACAGGAGTTTACAGGCGATGCCCCAAACCCGGTGTCTTTAAGCCTGATCACCGGACAGGTTTACAATCTCGGGGAATCGCTTTCTAACTTGTGTATCAAAATAGATGCCCGATATCACCAGCTTCGTAACGGAGATTTCGGGCAAATTGACGATGATTACATTGAAGTGCTTTATAATCATGGTCGCTGGTCGTCCTATTCCGATGAAAATGGCGATTTTGAAGGGAAGATTCTTCGCGTCGATCAAATCGGCCGGTTAATGATCGAAACGAGGGCTGGGACAGTAAACAAATATCACTTTAAGGAAGTGGTATTTAAATAGAATGCAGGATTGGCTGATCAGGCGTATGGTATTTTTGTCAAAGCTTCTGCAATCTGATCAACGCCCTTTTTTAAATGTTTATTAACAAGCATTTTAATCATCGGATTTAATTCAGCATGCAAGGTTATTTTTACTTTACAGCTCGTTTCATCAACAACGACAAGCTGAATCCAGCAACCAAACTGAAATGGAACAGATTTGCTCCCAGCTAATTTAATCATCTTCGATGGTTCGCGCTCGACAATATGTACACCGACAGTACCAACCGGACTGACAGAAAAGCTGCATTCATCTTCTGTTGCCTGAAAATTATCAAGATTAATATCAGGAACGTCAGGGTATTGTTTCTTAATCTCCTCCATTTTCTTTGGATCAAAAAGCTGCTCAAGATTCTTGAGGTTTGAAAGGAGTTTATAAACTGCCTCCTGAGGAGCGGAAATGACTTTTACTTCACTGATATATTTTTCGGTTCCCATTTTTTGCTGATTAAAATGTTTCTATAAACAATTGATGATTTATAGCGTAAGTATTTAAGCCCTTGTGATGGAGAGATTTTGAAAAAATGTGACAGTAAGAAACCGAGGGTGGAAAACGGTGTGAGAATATATGAACACTCACCTTTTAACCTTTATCCTTTCAGCTCTTGTCCCCAGGTTTCAGGATTTTTCCTCCAGTTATTCAGGCTTTCGAGCTGCGTATCCGTGATTTCGCCTGAATTGTAAGCCAGTTTAAGCAATAAATTGTAATTACTTAATGTTGTAAGCTCAATATTGGCATCGGCAAAGTTCTTTGCAGCAAGCGGAAAATTGTACGTGAAAATAGCAAGCATTCCCAGGACTTCAGCCCCATAATTCCGTACTGCTTCTGCCGCACTTAATGAACTTCCACCAGTTGAAATAAGATCCTCAATCATCACCACTTTTGTACCTGGCTGAATATCACCTTCAATCAGGTTTTCTAATCCGTGTCCTTTGGGTTTGGACCTGACGTAAATAAATGGAAGTTGTAACACTTCTGCTACTAAGACACCATGGGCAATGGCACCAGTTGCTACTCCGGCAAT
This sequence comes from Mariniphaga sp., assembly GCA_025355585.1. GTDB lineage: Bacteria > Bacteroidota > Bacteroidia > Bacteroidales > Prolixibacteraceae > JAAFHB01. The sequence goes on from JANXZJ010000022.1 coordinate 15,587, forward strand.
CGCTTCAGCATTCGGATACTTCTCGCGAATCAGTTTTGCAAACTGATTGCAGATAAAGGTTCTTGTTTCGGGGTATGAAAGCACTTTGCGATTGTCGCAATAAATAGGAGCTTTCCATCCTGATGCCCAGGTAAATGGGTTATCTGGCTGTATTTTGATTGTATCTATTGCCAACAGGCGTTTCGTGACTTCTATTTGTGTGTTTTCCATGATGTTTACAACATTATATTTTATGCAAAAATACGAAGAATTTCGGCTCAGGTGTGAATCAATTTATTGTCATTTCTTAAAAAATCGTTAATTCCGTTGTCGTTTGAAATTGTAGTCCCTGAACATTTTTAAAAATAAGGGTTCGAAGCCTTTTGACGGGGAAGGTGCCTGAGAGAGTTTTAGCATGCCATCCGGACCGACCAGGTAGAATGCAGGTGTGATTGAGGCATTATAGCTGTTAATCAGTTGTTTTTGTTTAGAGCCATTGAGTAATTCCCATTTGTAACCTTTTGTTTTCCAGAGTTTCACAGCAGCATCAAAATCGTCGTCAAGCGATACTGACACAATGGTAAGAACTTGCCGAAGTCTTTTTTCGATCGAAACAATTGAATCAAGTTCTGCCCGGCAGTCGGAACTTTTGCTGTTAAAAAAAGAAAGATAAATAAATTTTCCGCCGAACTGATCGAGTGTAACTGTTTCATTTTTTGAATTTTTTAGCTTTATTGCCGGCGCTTTTCCACCGATTGCCAGAAGTGCAAGTTTATTTTTAATCTGATGGGCAACAGGCTGCAGAATGACAGTGGTAGTGGCTGTTTGTGCTGTTTCAATTGCTTTCAGTACCCCTTCTTTTGAGAAAGTATTCGTATAATATCCATCATTTAAACCTTTCAGAACAACAAGTTCAGCGAACTCTTTTTTGTAACCCTTGTTTTCAAAAAAACTTACCAGTTTCTGATAATTGCCTGAATTAGTTATATTAACTATCTCCCGGTTTTTAATGTCCTGCGACTGCTTCCGAAGAAAGTCACTAAATATTGTTTCAAACGCTCTTTGATAAACAGGATGATGAAGTTGTACCGTCTCAGTCACGAAATATTTCCGGATAACTAATTCTGGTGATCGTTGATTCACGGCATACTCCAGTTCGGCGAAATAATATTTTTTTAATGTCTTGAAGTATTCGTTTTTATTGGCTGAATATTTTGCCTCAAGCCTTTCAATGATTTCATTTACAACTTCTTTTGATTGTGTTTGATAGATTGAAATGGTGTTTTTAACGGTTTCTGAATTGAATTCCATTACAAATGATCGAACGACAAAATTGAGGTCGGTGTTATCGGAAGCTGGCAATCCCAGCCAATAAGGGGCAGGTTTAAAATAGGAACTGTGCGCCTCATTACTCGTCCGGAGCGAAAAAGGGGGGAACGTTACAGCGTAATTTTTCCCGGGTTCAACAATCATAGTCCCACAATATTTTTCGAGATCAGCGTATATTTCGATTGTTTGACTGATAGGTAAAGTCACCGAAAAGGTACCGTCAATTCCGACCTTTGTTGTGGCCAGCTCAAGTTTCTGACGAAGGACCGGATCTGGTATCGTGTAAAAAGTAATTTCTTTGGTGCTGTAATCGACCGCTTTACCAGACAATACTGATTTTTGGGCATTAAGCTGAATTGATATCAGCGACAGCAGTATTAAAATTTGGAAATAGCGCATGTTTATTCTTCGTAAAACTCCGATATGTCAAGACAAGCAGGCAGAAAAAGACTTGCATCACCTTTGTGCCGGAGGATATCCCGAACGATTGTTGACGAGATTGCCGTAGTTTCGGGTGTGGTCAAAAGAAATACAGTTTCTACTTCAGGGTGCATCATCTTATTAATCTGGGCAATGGCTCTTTCGTATTCGAAATCGGAAGCTGTTCGTAATCCCCTTAAAATATATTGCGCGTGGACCCTTGTACAATAATCAACTGTAAGACCTTCAAATTTTCCCACCTTAATCTTCGGCTCGTCCTCGAATACCCGTTTTATCCAATCTTTTCTTTTTGCCATAGGGTAGTAGGGCTCTTTATTCGAATTGTACCCAATCATAATGATAATCTGGTCGAACAGGGGCAAGGCACGCCTGACAATTGATTCATGACCTAATGTAAACGGATCAAAGGAACCGGGAAATATTGCAATTTTTTCCATGTGCGATATTTTATTGTACAAAGCTAATAAGAAAAATTTGACAATTAGATAATGTGGCAACCAGACAATTTGACAAATCGTTAATGATACAATTTGAGAATTTTTGTTTCCTTTACATCGCTAGTACTAAATACGATGACAGAACGCGATATCATAGGAATTTTCGGTAAGATGAATTCAGGAAAGAGTTCCCTGATGAACCTTCTTACGCAGCAGGAAACCTCCATTGTGGACCCAACTCCCGGAACTACAGCCGATACAAAAATTACACTGACAGAGATTCATGGGCTGGGCCCAGTGAAACTATTGGACACTGCCGGGTTTGATGAGCAACAAGATCTGGGTCTTAAAAAAAGGACAAAAGTGATTACCGCTTTGAAAGAGTGTGATCTTGTTCTGCTCGTAATTGATCCTGCGGCTTTTGAATATGAAACTGATAAGTTAATCCTCGAAGAGGCACGGTCGCTTGATAAACAAGTAATTGTTGTTTACAATCTCTTTCGCATCAGCGACAAGAACCGGATAGACAAGGTTGAAGAATTGCTCACCCGATTACGCGTTTATCATAGGATTGTCGTAAATGCGATTGATATTACTCACCGTCAGCGATTGCTGGAGGCTATACTGGCCAATTATATCCCTAAAAATGTAACTGTTGATTTGCTGCCGTTTGTTGAGAAAGGTGAATTTTATATTCTGAATATCCCGATGGATGAGGAGACGCCACCCGGAAGGTATTTGCGGCCCCAGGCAATGGCTGAAGAGTACATTACGCGAAAGTGGGCTTTCCCGGTTTCGTACCGGATGAATTTGGCAAAAGCGAGGGCGGGTGATTCGTCGGAAAAAGAGCGATGGAATGGCTTTGTCAACAGTTTCACGAGAAGACCAAAAGCGATTATCACCGATTCGCAGGCCATGGACATCATGAAGGACTGGGCGCCTGACGATATGGCATTGACGACTTTTTCGGTGATGATGATCAATTATATGAGCAGGGGAAGGCTGAATGAGTTTGTGAACGGCATCAGGGCATTGAACTCCTTAGTGGCTGGTGATCACATTTTGATCGCCGAGGCATGTAATCATTCGCGCATAAGGGAAGATATCGGGACTGTACAAATACCCAATCTGCTTAAGAAATTCTATCCGGAAGTAATTGTAAACTATACTTTTGGAAGAGAGTTCGTCGATGATCTCGATATGAAAAAGTACAAACTGGTGATCCATTGCGGCGGATGTATGATCTCGAATCAACGCATGGCAGCACGGCTTCGTGATCTTAATGCAACCGGGGTACCGATCACCAACTACGGCATTTTTCTCTCCTATATTCACGGTGAAAAAATTCTGGACAGGGTGATTGCTCCCTGGGATGTTTAGGAAGGTTAAGGGATTTAAGATGCAGTTATACATCATTCACGGCTAAACGACAATCGCCTACTTCTTCAAACAACAACTCTTGTACTTTTTACCAGATCCGCAGGGACACAAATCGTTACGGCCAACATTGTTGAAAATGTTCGCGAGCATCGGATTTTCTTCCGCAAAAATTTCTTCTGCATTCTTGTAATGTGCATTCCAGTCACCGCGTTGTTTAAAATAGCAGCCTGGCTCATGGGTTTCATCATCAAATAGTTCAAGCGCATACTTCAACTCTTCACGAATCAGGTTTTCATTCGTCCCCATTTCGGTAAAAGGAATAAATGCTTCATGAAGTTTTGTTACCTCATCACGGCACGACTTCAACCTGCTTTCTGCGGCATGCACAGCCAATAATGGTTTCCAGCCAGTGTTGGGATTGCTCAACAGTCTGGAGATCATCTCTCCGTGAATTTCATCTTTGGCAAAGTAGATGCAATCGTAAAGGAAAAGATAGGGGGCATTACTTTTCTTCGATACCTGGTCTTCAATAGCATCAAGAAAGGTAGCAATGGTTTCCGGATACCGTTCCGAAAGCATCCCAACCAGAAATAACCCTTGCTCGTCCAGAAGATCCCAGTCGGGGGAATCGGGCGTAGTAAACAGGCTGATGACCGATGGAACCATTTTTCGCGAGGAATGCACCTCAGCAAGAATGGCGTACCACAAAGGCAGATTTGGCAATTGTTTGTTCAATACTGCAATTCGTTCGTTGTAAGCATTATCCAGGTGAAAGATAATTTTGCTTTCAATCTCTTCGTCGTAAGAGAGATTCATCAAAAACTCAAGTGCCTCAAATGGAACTCCTGTTGTCTGTGAATGCAGAACTGCTATTGCTTCTTTTTTTGTCATCGTGCTTTTTATTTCCGGCGCAAAGATAGAGTTTCAGATCCACCAAACAAATCACAGGAATTCGCCAATCAATGCTGAGATTTCTTAAATCGGATCTCTGCGTATCGTTATCGTAACTCTGAGGAAGGATTTCCTTTGTCTGAGTATCGTTATCGTAACTCTAAGTGCCGATTTACCTCTCAGAGTAAGGTTATCGTAACTTTGAGTAAGGATTTTCTTTGTCTTAGTATCGTTATCGTAACTCTAAGTGCCGATTTACCTCTCAGAGTAACGTTTTCGTAACTCTGAATAAGGATTTCGTTAGTCTAAGAATCATTCTCAGTTATTGGAGAATCATCTTTGGTCGTCAATGGTGATTTTCTGAGCATTAAGTTTCATTCGCTTTTGGAGTACCATCGTATTGGTGGTTCGAATTTTAACTTGATAGAATCAATTGATTTCGCTTCAGATTAAATTAGCTAACTTTGAATAAAATTGGATAAAGCTTTATTATGAGGCGTTTTGCGATTATAACCGGTATTCTGTCGGGATTTCTTTTTGGTATTGCCACGCCGTTTAGCAAGTTGTTACTGGCTGGTTTAAACTCTTTTCAGCTCGCCGGTCTGCTCTATTTGGGAGCTGCTCTGGCAATGTTTCCTTACATTTTTAGAAGAAACAGCCATCTTAAATTGCTATTCCATAAGGGTAGCCTGGCAAAAACGATCGGAATAATATTTTTTGGCGGGTTCGCAGGTCCTTTACTTTTATTGGCAGGTTTGAAAACTGCCAATGCAGCTTCGGTTTCAATCTGGCTGAATATGGAACTTGTGGCGACTGCCATTTTAGGTGTTTTGATTTTCAGGGATGCACTCGACAGAAATACCTGGATTGGCGTAATTCTGACGATTGTGGCAGGACTCGTAACCTCGTTTGGAGAAGGTTCAAGCGGCTTAATTTCAGGCTTATTAATCACTGCTGCATGTATTTGCTGGGGAATAGATAATCACCTGACAGCACTTACAGATGGAGCTTCACCTCAGACGGTAACGTTTGTCAAAGGTATAGTTGCTGGCTCGGTTAATTTATTGATAGGTTGCCTGATCGCCGGTCAAGGCATTTCGTTTGGAAATGTGATTCCGGCAATTGTTGTGGGGATTTTTGCATATGGAATTAGCATTGTGCTTTATGTAACCTCCGCGCAAAATATTGGCGCCACCCGGAGTCAGATATTGTTTTCAACCGCGCCTGTCTGGGGCGTGCTTTTATCCTATTTGTTTGTTCACGAATCCTTCCAATGGGTTCACGTTATTTCGATCGTCTTGCTGGCACTTGCAGTTATCATTACAAATCTGTTATCTCACAAACATATCCATACTCATGTCTTGATGGAACATGTCCATTATCACCAACATGCTGACGGGCATCATACCCATTTACACGAAGGTGAAACAGTTCCCGGGAGCAAATGGCATTCACACCTTCATACGCATGACCCTTTAACGCATGAGCATTCTCACGACCCTGATTTGCACCACAGGCATGCCCATGATTGATTTCCGGTTAGACAAATGAAAAAGCCGGACTTTTTAAGGATCCGGCTTTAAAAAATTGTAAACTGAGTTTTATTTGGTTGCTGTTTCCAGTCTTTTCATGATAGAGAATATAACTGTTGCTGAAACCAAGATACAAACGATAAATATGAGCCATAATTGCCACAACTCCAATCTGCCCCAAAAGTAGCTTCCTACAAACAAAAGTTTATTCCCTACAGCAGTCGCTAATAGCCATCCACCTTGCATCAACCCCTGGAATCTCTGTGGTGCAACTTTGGAGACAAACGAAAGTCCCATCGGACTCAGAAACAATTCAGCAACTGTTAAAATCAGATAGCTGTTAACCAACCAGTATGGTGAAACACGTGAGGCTTCCGGAACAGCTTGTCCGGCCAACTCATGAGGAGAAATCAGTCCAATGGATGCTATCAGAACAAGTAAAAATCCACCGGCAGCGATGATCATTCCGATGCCGATCTTTTTTGGTGTTGAAGGTTCTTTACCTGCTTTGTTCAGCATGGCAAAAACACCCATAACAAGAGTCGTCAGTGCAACAATAAACAGGGGATTAAACGATTGGAAAACTTCAGGTGCAATTGCATTGCTGACATCGTTATTGCTGATAAAATAATAAGAGAAGCCACCGCCAACAAGGATCATTGCAGCTCCGATCAGGCGTGTCATCAACTCTTTACCTTTCCCGATAAAAACAAACAGACCGCCAATGGTAGTTATGACTGCCAAAATCGACCACATATCGAAGAACAGGTAAGTAAATGCGCTAACTTCCTTTACGATATAGTCACGGGCAAAAAATGTGAGGGTTAATCCATTTTGATGAAATGACATCCAGAAGAAAATGACCACAAAGAATACAAGAATCAGTGAAGTCACCTTTGGTTTTTCTTCCTTGGTGGATATCATTGTTATCCAGGTTACAAAGGCAGCAAATAATCCGAAAGCCATACCTGTTTTATAATCCAGAACCAGTCCTGTAAGCACAGTCACGATGGTGGCAGCTGCCATAGAGGCAATAATGGCGATCGGACTGGTCTGCGAACTTTTAGCTTCCGCTGCAGTCTTAACCTTTGAAGTACCCGCTTTTACTGCTTGTTTTTCAGCATTCGGAAGGTATTTCTGAAAGAAGATATAGACCAGCATGGAGATAATCATTGCTCCGGCAGCAATTCCGAAAGCGTAGTTGTATCCGCGTGAAAAAACTTCAACGTAATTATGAGCAAAAGCTCCCAAATCGGCAACCGGGCCAGCAATATTGGCTTTATTCGCAAGTTCAGTAAATTGAGTAGTATCAGTTAAAGTACCATTAATGTACTGGTGACAAAGTGAAGGAAGACTTCCGTCGTGTAGCAAACCATTCGATTTTAACCACCAGTTGCGGACACCAGTTGCAGCAAATGGAGCAAAGAAAGCACCTACATTGATACCCATGTAAAAGATCATAAATGCTGAATCTCTCATTTTGGAATATTTTGGATCGTCGTATAACTGTCCGACGACAGCCTGAAGATTACCTTTAAACAAGCCGTTTCCGAAAGCGATTACAAATAAGCTAATAACCGTAATGGTCAGTGACATGCCTGGGATAGCAAGGCTGGCATAACCCATTAGCATGATAGCTATTCCGACAAATATAACCAACTTGTATTTCTTGGTATAATCGGCTAATATTCCCCCAATTAAAGCCAATGCATAAATTCCGAAGTAAAACCAGCTGTAGATATCACCGGCAGCTTCCTCAGATAAACCGAATCTGGCCTGAAGAAACAAAACAAGAATTGCCATCATTGTGTAAAATCCAAAGCGTTCGCCCATGTTTGCGAAAAAGGCTACTAAGAGCCCTTTGGGATGTCCTTTCAGCATAAAATTATTGTTTAAGGAGTTAATTAAATTGATTATTTGCAGCAAATATAGCGATCTTTTTCTGTGTCGTTATGCTGCGAAAAATCATGTTTTTATTATGTCTGGCTCTTTTATTGAACTTCACGCAATCTTTGTTTGCCCCGAAACGATTTCTTCTTAAATTTGAAATAAGTAAAACGATGAACAATGAAACTATTTACCACCTCCCAAATTGCTGAACTTGACAAGTATACAATCGCAAATGAACCTATTGAGTCAATCGATCTGATGGAGCGCGCTTCCGGACTGCTTGCCGGATGGATTGAAGTACATTTTGATACCAGTCATCGGGTTGCAGTATTTGCAGGACCGGGGAATAACGGAGGCGATGCTTTGGCCGTTGCCCGTATGTTGGCGGAGAAAGACTATAAGGTCGATGTTTTTATTCCTGATTCAGAAAAAAAGTTCACAGATTTATTTTTAATCAATCTCGGCAGGTTAAAAAATTGGAATGTAGTAAAGACGATCAATTGGAATGTTGAGGAACCGCTTCCGGAACTTATTGGATATGATGTGATTCTTGATGGTTTATTTGGAGCTGGCTTAACGCGGCCACTCAGCGGCTTTCCTGCCCTGCTTGTAAAACACCTGAATCATGCCGGTTTGCCGATTGTTTCCATCGATATGCCTTCCGGGCTCATGGGCGAGGACAATGGGGGCATTGACCCCGATGCCATTATTCATGCAACTTATACACTGACATTCGAGTTTCCAAAATTGAGCTTCTTCTTTAAAGAGAATAAGCAGTTTACGGGCAAATGGGAAGTCATTCCCATCGGATTACATCCGGATGCAATTGCTCAGACCGAAACGCGCTGGTATTATTCTCATTCCCGGTCAATGGTTTCAATACTAAAGCCAAGGGGGATATTTTCGCACAAAGGTACCTACGGGCATGCACTTTTGGTGGCCGGAAGCCTCGGGAAAATGGGTGCTGCTGTTCTATCCACAAAAGGATGCCTCCGTTCAGGTGTCGGTTTACTCACAATTCACATCCCAAAATCGGGTAATCAGATTGTTCAAATTTCTGTGCCGGAAGCGATGGTGAGCCTGGATAAATCCGAAAATCTGATTTCAGGGATTCCGAACCTTTCCGGCTTTAAAGCCATCGGGGTTGGGTCCGGAATAGGGAAAGCGAACCAGACTGTGATTGCCCTGGAGCTAATATTGGAGAATTATCATACTCCTATGGTAATTGATGCTGACGCAATTAATATACTTTCGGAGAACCCCGAAATGATTGATTTAATTCCTGAAGGTTCAATTCTTACACCACATCCGCTTGAATTTGAGCGTTTGGCCGGACATGCAGCTTCTGATTTTGAAAGGTTAAAGCTCGCAATGAACTTTGCTAAAATCCATCGCCTGGTCCTTGTTTTAAAAGGGACTTATACGGCCATTGCTTTACCCGATGGTAACTGCTGGTTCAATATTTCCGGCAATCCAGGGATGGCTACGGGTGGCAGTGGCGATGTACTTACAGGAGTCCTGACCGGATTGCTTGCTCAAGGTTATACGCCTGCGGAAGCCGCAATTCTTGGCGTCTATCTTCATGGTCTTTCAGGTGATTTGTCCGTTTCAAATTCCGGAATATCAGAAGAATCATTGCTTGCAAGTGATATTGCCGATGGGCTCGGTCTGGCTTACGGGCACCTTAAAAGCGCTGATGATTTTGGGAAAGCCGAAAAAAAGAGTCAATTTTGAAAGATTAAATTTTACAGAGTTGGAAATAGTAACTTAAAATAATAATGATGAGACGAATCGTAATTTTGTTATTAACTTGTTTTCTGATCGCCGGAAATCTTACCGCGCAACGAAACGATAAAAAGAAATCGGCCTCCGAATTAGGTATTTTTAATGGAGGTGTAATCTATAGTTTGCCACGGACGGGTATCCGCGTTGTGGTTGAAGTAACGCAGGAGAAATTCTTCCGCGGACCTTACAGTGAATATGCCCAGAAATATCTTGGTGTGAAAAATGCCGCAACTTCTGATGCTGAAGTCTGGAAGATCAATGACTTGAAAATAGAGACCTTCGGCGAACCCGATCCTGCAGAAATGCATAAAGCAACCGGTGCCATTGCATCGATGCTTAGTCTGTCCGAAAATGGTGTTCTGATCGGCATTAACAGTTCTGTAAAAGGAGAGCCTTCAATAACCCACACGTCGGTATTTACGCCCGACATCGAGATTCCGCGTGAAATATGGCCCGATCTCTCGATGCGATCGTTTTTCGCAGGGAAAGACAGTTTGAACCAGTCGGGTGGTAAATTGAAATCATTGGAGCAAAAGGCAGCCGAAGCAGCTTCTGATATTTTAACTTTACGCGAACGTAAGGTCGTAGTCCTGGAAGCAGATGATAATCCACTTCCTCCTGATGGGAAAGCTTACCAGGTGATGGTTGATGAGTTGAATAAAATAATGGCCGAATACGAAAGTCTCTTTATCGGAAAGTCGTATAAATCATCACATAAATATGTCTTCGACGTGGTTCCGGATACAAAAGGAAGTAAAGCGATTGTTGCATTTAGGTTCTCAGCCTCTGGTGGTGTCCTGCCGGAGAGTAATGTTTCGGGAAAACCAATTATGCTTGAGCTCGATTCCAACGCAGATCTTGTACGCAATGGTGAACAGAAAGCTGCCCCGGTTGCAGGTGAAACTTCCTCTAACGGATTGTTTTACAGAACCCCGGGAATTGTGGTCGCACGATTGCTGAATGGGAGCGATGTTCTTGCCCAGGCTCGCCTTTCAATGGCCCAGTTTGGTGTTGTCACACCGATCCCCGATGGGTTGACAAACGGAGAATACTCAATTGAATTTCATCCTGTTACCGGGGCAATAAAACGCATCGGTAATTAAATTGGGTGACACCGCTTTTGAATAAGGAAAGTGTAAAAGGCTTAAGGTTGGTTTACCTTTGGCCTTTTATGCTTTCCTTATTTAGTTTAATGATTTTTGATCTGTATTAAATCACCCGTTTTTAACTATATTGCGACGCTCATAATCAAAAATAATTTATCCAATTAAACATTCTTACCCGTTAAAAATGCAAGAACTTAAAAAATCCCTTCGCGACTCGAAGTCAGCACGTTGGATTATGCTTTGCCTGGTATCATTTACCATGATGTGTATGTATTATCTCACTGACGCTATGGCTCCTTTACAGGAAAGGTTACAGGCTAATTTATCATGGTCGGCGTCAGACTATGGTTTGTTTACCAGCGGTTACGGCTGGTTCAATGTGTTCTTGCTGATGCTTGTTTTCAGCGGTATGATTCTTGATAAAATGGGCGTCCGGTTTACCGGAATTCTTGCTATTGCAATCATGCTGATCGGCGGATTTATTAAATACCTTGCTATTTCAGGCCACTTTCACGGCATGTTCGAGTTAACAATAGGTTCATGGCAACTGATTGGTCCAACCACAAAATCGGCTGTTGTGGCCGGATTTGGATTTGCCATTTTTGGAGTAGGATGCGAAATGTTTGGTATTGCAGCGAATAAAGCGGTGGTACGCTGGTTTCGCGGAAAAGAAATGGCCTTGGCAATTGGACTCAACACCTCGACCGGTCGTATCGGAACTGCTCTGGCAATGTTCACACCCATTCCATTGATAAAATTGACCGGTGATATCAGCATGCCGGTCATCGTTTCCCTTTTCTTATTAGGTATTGGGATGCTTGTATTTGTCCTGTTTACTTTTATGGATCGCAAACTTGATCAGGAAGATGCTGATGCCGGTATGGAGAAAGATGAAGAATTTAAGTTTGCTGATATTATCGAGATTGGCAGAAACCGCGCGTTTTGGTACATTACCATCCTTTGCGTCCTGTTTTATTCAGCCGTTTTCCCCTTTATCAAGTATGCCACGAATATGATTGTCCAGAAATTTGGTATAACGGACTCTTTCGCCGGCTATATTCCCGCTTTATTACCTTTCAGCGCGTTACTGCTTACACCAATCTTTGGTAGTATGTTCGATAAAAAAGGGAGAGGTGCCACGATCATGATTATTGGTTCGATCCTGTTGGTCTGTGTTCATTTGTTGTTCGCAATACCTTCATTAAACAGCTTCCCGATCGCCATTGGATTAGTAATGGTATTAGGTATTGCCTTTTCGATGGTGCCATCAGCAATGTGGCCATCAATTGCCAAGATTATTCCCGAAAGCAAACTCGGAACAGCTTACGCGATGACATTCTGGGTTCAGAACTGGGGTCTGATGGGTGTGCCTTTGCTAATTGGCATTGTGCTGGATAAATATTGTATCACAGGGACAATCAATAAAATGGTTGACGGTAAAGAACAAATCATTACCCAATATAATTATATGATCCCGATGTTGATTTTTGCCTGTTTTGGAATGCTTGCCATCGTGTTTTCATTTCTATTGAAAGCTGAAGACAGGAAAATGGGATACGGACTCGAGAAACCAAATATCAGAAAATAAGAATAATTGATTAAGAATTTAATTCATAACTATTATGGCTAAAGAAATTGCAAATCTCGAACCCAAGGCGGTCTGGGAAAACTTTTATAAACTGACGCAAGTTCCGCGTCCTTCGAAGAAAGAGGAGAAAATCCAGGCATTTATGGTTGATTTTGGTAAAAGCCTTGGACTTGTAACTGAAAAAGACAGCGTTGGAAATGTTCTGATCCGTAAACCTGCCACGGCAGGAATGGAAAACCGGAAGGGAATTATCCTTCAGGGACATCTTGATATGGTTCCCCAGAAAAACAGCGGAACTGCCCACGATTTCGATAAAGATCCAATCGACGCCTTTATTGACGGCGAATGGGTGCGTGCCCGTGGAACAACTCTTGGTGCCGATAATGGAATTGGTGTTGCAAGTGCAATGGCCGTTCTTGCTGCGAAAAACCTGGTTCATGGCCCGATTGAAGCCATCTTCACCTGTGATGAAGAGACAGGTATGACGGGTGCGATCGGATTAAAAGCCAATTGGCTGAAGGGTGATATTCTGCTGAATATGGACTCTGAAGAAGAAGGCGAACTCTATGTAGGTTGTGCCGGAGGTATTAATGCAAATATTGAATTTGAATACGACGAAGTGATTGTCCCTGAAGGTGTAAAACCATTCAAGCTTACAATCTCGGGTCTGAAAGGCGGCCATTCCGGACTTGATATTAGTCTTGGAAGGGGCAATGCCAATAAATTGCTGATCCGTTTTCTGAAATATGCAACCCGTGAACTCGATGTACGTCTAGCAGACATCAATGGTGGCGGAATGCGTAACGCTATTCCGCGCGAAGGTTATGCAATTGTATTGGTGCCCGATGAAAATGCGGACCAGTTGAAGAAAGCGGTGAAACGTTACGAATCAATTTATCAGTTCGAATTAGGTGCGGTCGAGCCAACGCTCAGTTTTAAGCTGGAAGCCACTGAAATGCCGAAATCGATGATCGAAGAACGTGTTCAGGACGATCTGATCGACTCCGTTTATGGCTGTCCGAATGGTGTTGTCAGGATGTCTGACGGAATGGCAGGTATGGTTGAAACTTCGACCAACCTTTCAACGGTTAAATCACAAAAAGGGGTGATTTTTGTCAAATGCCTGTTACGGAGTTCTGTGGAATCAGCCAAAGAAGACCTTGTTGAACAGGTCGACAGTGTTTTTGCATTGGGCGGTGCGATGGTATCGTTCGATGGCGGTTATCCCGGATGGAAACCAAACATGGATTCGCAGATCCTGAAACAGATGAAGGAGATCTATCAGAGTAAATTTGGTAAGACGCCTGCTGTTTTGGGTATTCATGCCGGATTGGAATGTGGTATCCTGGGTGCAGTGTATCCTAACTGGGATATGATCTCATTCGGACCGACCATGCGCTCGCCTCATTCACCTGACGAACGCGTCAACATACCATCGGTTCAGAAATTCTGGGATTTCCTTGTAGAGGTCTTAAAGAATGCTCAGGTGAAGTAGTTTGTTCTGCTGATTAAACAGGATTCATATAAAACCCTGAAGGTTTCAAAAACCTTCAGGGTTTATTTATTCAAAGAATTCCTAGTTCGTCAACATTTTATCTGTCGAAACGCCGTGACAACTGTTGCACCGTCCGGTAGTTATTGCAGTTGACATGTATTTTGGTCCTGCAGTGCCCTGAACCGCAGGATACAAGCCGCTTCCGAAATCAACGGTTTGAGTTGTGTAGAAATTACCTAATGCGTCACCCTGAATTGTATATTTCAAGGTGCCGGTTCCGTTAATCCCTGTATATAATTTCACCGTAGTATTGGGATAGGCGTTGATTTTTGCAACATCATAGACGGTTCCTGCAACGGCAAACCATCCTTCACCTGAACCACCCTGGGAATGACAACTCATACAATCCTGCCCCGTATGATGACTTCTGCTGGTCCCGTTGGCACTGATTTTTGATTCGTTCTCCCCATTTTCTTTCTGGCATGATTGAAGTGTAATGATCAACAGTGAAAAAGCCAGAATAGGTGTTACATTCAATTTAACGTTCATCATTTTAAATGTATTTATTTTTCAAGAATATCATAAGCCATCAATGCTCTTCCGTGCCTGATGTACATTGTCCCGTTAGAGATAACCGGATGAGAGAAGTGTTCCTTGGTTCCTTTCTCCACCTTAAACTTGCTGATTTCTATAAATTTATTGTTTTCGAACTTAATCAGTTTTACATCACCCGTTTCGTTGTAACAATAGAATTTACTGTCGGCATAAATAAGGCTCCCCTTGTTGGCTGATAAAGAGTCGACCACGTTGCCGTTGAACGTGTCAACGCAAACCAATCTCTTTTTCTTTGTAGTCGTAAACAACTGATCGCCGAGTTTGATAAACCCACCTTGTGCATTTGTCACATTTATATTCCGCCAGACTTCTTTAATACTTTTCCCGTCAGGTGATAATTGAAGTTTCACGGCTCCGTTTGCAGCTTCTTCGCCTGCTGTGAAGTAGATAAAACCATCGGCATAAATCGGTGTATTGGCATGTAATTTTTCGAACGCGAAGTTGTTGAGTGTCTTTGATGACCAAAGCAATTCACCTGTCTGCGCATCAACCCCAAAAACAAAACGTGTTGAAAGTGTAACCAATACTTTTCGTGTGGGCAGCGTAATTAAAAGTGGGGAACAAAAAGCGGCCGTATCGCCCAGCGCTTTTGATGACCAGATTGTCTTTCCGGTAAACCTATTTAAAGCAACCATATTGTTTGCTGCTCCACCTGCCATGAAATAGACTTTGTCACCATCAATCAATGGTGATTCCGAAAAACCAAACATGTTTTCAATTCCACCAAGATCGGGTACCATATCAACCGCCCATTTTTCCTTACCGGTAGCCAATTCATAACCGGCCAGACGTCCTTTGCCTGAGCTGGTATAAACGAGATCACCAACAACGGTAGGAGTGGAGCGTGAACCGGGGAAACTGGCAGAAAAACCTTTCCCGTAATATTCTTTACCATTCGCAGTTTTCCAGAGTAATTTGCCCTTCAGATCAAAGGCGTACAAAAAGCTGGTACTATCTGACTCACCATTAATAAGTAGTTTGTCGTTTGTAACAACTGGTGCGGCATAACCCTGTCCAATCTCTTCGTTAAACCATACAAGCTCCGGCCCTTTTTCAGGCCAGGTCTTCATCAGTTTATTTTCAGTATAAATGCCGTCGCGATTATCACCCCGCCATTGATAAACTTTCTGGCCAATGCTTTGGAATGCGACTAATAATAGAAAGACGAAAGCTAAAACGGATTGAAATTTCTTCATTGTTGATTTTACAAATTGTTAAAAACATTTACCATCAATACACCATCATTCAGATAGCTGACTGAATGTTGCAAATATAATCAATCCACCCACAGGGGAACGAATATTAAGCGAAAGCATGTCCGGAATGGTTTTAAATTGAAAGGACCTTATCACACGCTTTGCCGGAAACGCTCAATTACAAACATGATAAAACTAATTACATGCGTTAGTCGTTATTGCCTTAGCGAGACAACCTCTAACATCCGAAAGATCCATTTTAACGCGGGAGAAATGAGTTTTAACGCAGGCGAAAACACATTAGTGCAGGAGAAATACATTTTAACAGGGGAGAGATTTAGTTTAACGCATGACAGGGTATTTACTGCTATGTGTCATATGATAACAATCAGAAAGGGAATCAGAAAACCCGGCCTTGAAATGAATCAGGCCGGGTCTCACTTTACTAACTAACAATCTAACTTAAAAACAAACAATATTTTACCAGATATATGTTCCGACAGCATCTTTTTCCAAAGAGGTGGAGCCTGTTTTGCCATTAAAACTGATATTGAAAACCTTCTTTGCACCGCTGTTATTCTGAACGATCAGTATTTTTTTGCCCTCCGGATTCTTAAAGGCAACGTTGGGAAGGATTAATGATGAATTTGAATCTATTCGAACCGATCCCGGTCTTACAAATTTTGCGGCATGAGCCAGGATATAGTAGGCAGGATTTCGGGTTACTTTATTCCCGTCAATTGTGATGGTTCCGAGACATTGGTCGCAGCCGCCAATTGTATGCGGATCTTTATTCGGATCTGCTGCCAGGTTCCATTCTAATACAGTGCGGCACCAGTTACGTGTTCCACCAATAATCAGTGTGCGAACATGCCATGCAAGATCGCCAGACATATTTCCCGGAGCCCCTACCCATTGTTCGGTGAAATAGAGGTTTTTATCAGGGAAGGCATCGTGCACCGGAGTCAGTGCATCGATTTTCCCTCCATAAAGATGAAAAGCCGAGCCATCGACATACTTTGAGGCTTCCGGATCTTTGAGTATTGTCAGCGGATAGTCGGGGCGGTCGGCGTTGTGATCGTAAACAATGATTTTTGTGGTAATATTTGCGGCTTTAAAAGTCGGTCCAAGGCTGCGTTTAATAAATAAAGCCTGGTCTTCGGCTGTCATATACATGCTTGGATTGTTCCCGGGGTGCAAGGGCTCGTTCTGGATCGTTATCGCATCAATTGTGATCCCTTCAGCTTTCATTCCCTGGATGTACTTCACGAAATACTTCGCATAGGCATCAAAATACTCCGGTTTTAAGCTTCCGCCTTTCGAATTGTTGTTCGTTTTCATCCAGGTCGGCGCCGACCACGGAGAACCCATCAATTTTAGGTTGGGATTAATGGACAAAATCTCCTTCAGTACTGGAATCAGATCAACCTTGTCGGTATTTAGCGTAAATTTCGCCATCGAAGGATCGGTTTCCCCGTCGGGAAGATCGTTATAAGAAAATACAGTAGGGTCTAAATCGGATGCGCCAATACTAATACGCAAATAGCTAATCCCGATGTTATTACCATCGGTCGCGAATAATTCCTTCAGGATGGCGCTCCGGCTTGCGGCGTCCATCTTATGCAATAATGTGGCGCTTCCACCCGTCAGACAATTTCCAAATCCATCGATGGTTTGAAACGTTTTCTTTGTATCAACAATGATCGTCTCACCCGGATTGGCTTGTTTTCCAAAGACCAGGTTTTCTTTCTGAAGCTGGAACATTACATTGGTTGAGGGACTTGTCATCCAGACTGCAATCCCTTTTTTCGCTTTATCCGCGGAAGTGACAATCCCTTTGCCGCTTAAGGAGGTGAAAAGGGTGATTAAAATAATGAATGTCTTTATCTTTTTCATAATTTCAGATTGATTCTTATTGCCATGAATACGTTCCCACAGATCCGCCTTCCAACGAGGTGGTGATCCACTTGCCATTGAATTTGATGTTAAACAACTCGGCGGCGGCTCCATCATTTTCGACGATCAGCACCTTTTTATCGCCCGGTATTTTAAAGGCGACCGTATTCAGATTGCCGCTTATATTACTGACAATCCGGACAGAACCAGCCGGAACAAATTTAGAAGCATGTGCAATGATGTAGTATCCCACATTTCTTGTAAAACTATCACCTGAGTTAACTGTAATTGCACCTTTGCAGGTAGAACAGCCACCCGCAGTGTGCGGTTCGAAAGCGCCGTTATTCGCAAGATTCCATTCAAGCGCCACTTTGCTCCAGTTACGCATCGAACCAATCACCACATTCTTTAAATGCCATTTTAAATCGCCGCTAAAACTTCCGGTTGAGGCCGTATACTGTTCGGTGAAATAGACATTCTTATCCGGAAATGCATTATGAACCACCGACAACGCACTGATATCACCACCATATAAATGAAATGCAGAACCATCAACGAAAGGTTTTGCGGCTGCGTCGTTTAATATTGCAATCGGATATTCAGGTTTGTCGCAATTGTGATCGTAAATAATAATCTTCGTGGAAATATTGGCTGCCTGAAAAGCTGGCCCCAGGTTTTCTTTAATGAAAACTGCCTGTTGTAAAGCCGTCATTAACATGCTCGGGTTATTCCCCGGATGCAAAGGTTCATTCTGAGGCGTTATTGCATTGATTGTAATGCCTTCGGCCTTCATCTTTTGAATATATTTCACGAAGTATTGAGCATAAACGCCATAATACTGCGGTTGAAGGCTTCCTCCCATGAAGTTGTTATTGTCTTTCATCCAGACCGGGGCCGACCAGGGTGTTGCAAGAATCTGGATGGAAGGATTTATCAGTAAAATCTCTTTTAAAAGCGGGATTAATCCGCTCATATCTGCAGATAGCTTAAAGTTGGTTAAGTTGACATCGGTTTGTCCGTATGGCATATCATCATAAGTATAGGGCATACTGTCGAGATCGGATGCACCAATGCCGACTCTTAAATAGCTTATTGAAATGGAAGTGGCACTTTTACCAAACAGCTCCTGTAACAATTCCTGTTTCTTTGCCACGCTTAATGAATTAATTACCTGCGCGCTTCCGCCTGTAAGTGTGTAACCAAAGCCATCAATCGTCTGAAATGTTTGCGTATCGTCGACGTCGATATTGGCATACATATTATAAGTCGTGCCAAAACCAAGCACAGTCGATTGTTTCTGAAGATTCACTGTCTGATCTCCTTTGGTTAACCAAAAATCCACATCATTTGTGACAGGTACCGGAGGTACAACAGGTATTGGATCAACACTCGTTTTACCACATTTCACCTGGATGAGTGCAAGGGCTATCAGCAACAGAAACTTCATATTTAATTTCACGACCATCGTTTTATTTAAAACTAATTTTTAATTGCAAACTCACCATGCAAACCCTCGTCAGAATTTGGTCCGATCCAGACATCAAATTCACCGGGTTCGATCACATTTCCCTTTCCATTGAAAAATTCAAGCGAAGATGCCGGAAGTTCAAAAGTCACGCCAACGGTTTCGCGGCTTTTCAGGTGAATTCTTTTAAACCCCTTCAACTCTTTAACCGGGCGCGTAATACTACCGACCCTGTCGCGGATATAAAGCTGGACAATTTCATCAGCATCGACATTTCCGGCATTCAGAATGGACGCCTTTACCGTCAGATTGCCATTCTTGCTCATTTCGGTTGATGAAAGCTTCAGGTCGCTGTATTTAAAGGTGGTATAACTTAAACCATATCCAAACGGGAAGAGCGGTGTAAATCCGTAATCGAGGTGAAATGATTTATAACCCAGTGAGGCCTGACTATTTATGACCGGAATACTATCTATTGGTGTCCATGATTTTGCATTGGCCGGACGACCTGTCATGTTGTGGTAATAGTAGAAGGGTATCTGACCTGAGCCTTTTACAAAGGTAACAGGAAGTTTCCCGGATGGCGACTCTTTGCCAAAAATCAGATCGGCCAATGCAGGGCCGGCCATCGATCCCCCATGCCATGCATAAAGGAGGGCATTTGACTTTTCAACAACCTTCCCAATCGCCAACGGACGGCCAGCCATAACTACAACAATCAATGGTTTTCCTGTTTTTGATAACGCTTCGATCAACTCCTCCTGAACTCCCGGAAGGTTGATCTCGCCACGGCTCTGACCTTCGCCTGAAAGTATCCACTCTTCACCCGCAAAGAACAAGATCGCCTGTGATTTCTTTGCAGCAGCTATCGCTTCGGCAAACCCGGATTTGCTTTTATCGCGGCTATATTTCAGTCCGGCTGCAAAATTAACTTTCGGGTTGCCTAAAACCGCTTTAATGGCGGTCAGAGGAGTTACCGAATTCTCAGCTTTTCCGTCGAAAACCCATGTCCCGAGCTGATCGCGGGGTGCATCGGCCAATGGCCCGATAACAGCGACAGATGAAATACGGGCAGAGAGCGGCAGTGTATTGGGATCATTCTTCAACATTACCGTACTTTGTCTTGCCACAATTCTTGCATGGTCTAAAAACTCAGGTGAGAGCATTTGTTTCTCCGCTTCGGGATTCACATAGGGGTTTTCGAATAATCCCAGTTTAAACTTCAACGTTAATATATTTTTGACAGCCTCATCAATCATGGCCAGATCCACCTTTCCCTCATTAATAAGGGTTTTCAGGTTTTTCAGATAAGTAGTGCCCGACATTTCCATGTCAACACCGGCAGTAATTGCTTTTAATGCGGCTTCCTTTTCATCCGCGCAATAGCCATGCGAGATCATTTCGGCTATTGAACCCCAGTCGCTTACAACCATGCCGTCATATTTCCACTCTTTGCGAAGTACCTGGCGCAACGTAAATTCGTTTCCTGAGGTTGGTACACCATTTAAGTCATTAAAGGCAGACATAAAGGTTAATGCACCTGCATCTTTAGCGGCCTTGAAAGGTTTAAGTACCACGTTCCGAAGCATGGGCTCCGATATATAAGTTGTATTGTAATCGCGTCCTCCTTCGGCAAATCCGTAACCGACAAAATGTTTGGCACAAGCCGCAACGGCCTTTGGATCTGTTAGTTGTTCACCCTGGATACCTTCGACCATTGCCTTTGCAAAAGCAGAAGCAAGATAAGGATCTTCGCCGCAACCTTCAGCAATTCTTCCCCAGCGCGGATCCCAGGTGATGTCGATCATAGGGGCAAAGGTCCATTTAATCCCCTGTGAAGAAGCTTCGATCGAAGAGATCCGGAATGCCTTTTTTACAATCTCCGGGTTCCATGTTGAGGCCATCGCCAGCGGAATGGGAAAGATGGTCCGGTAGCCGTGAATAACATCCCTTCCAATAATCAAAGGGATCTTCAGGCGGCTCTCTTCCATTGCCAGTTTTTGCAATGCGTTTATTTTTTCGACACCGGATACATTTAGGAAGGAACCGTAATTTCCATTACGAACTGCTTTATTGATTTGATCAGCTGACATAGCTATCGGATCAATCTGCGTCATTTGTCCTATTTTCTCTTCAAGCGTCATCTTCGAAAGCAAGCTTGTCACTTTGCTTTCAATATCGTTGTTCTTCGACTGAACCTGTTGGCACGAATAGTTTGAGATAGAAACAATTAATAAGAAGGCGAAGTAAAAGAACTTCAGCAATCGACGACCCGTTTTACTGAGATTAATGGACATTTCTATATCTGCCATACCTTTTTGTATTTTAAGTTTTAAGTGAAAGAAATTGGCCGGGTACGTCTTTAAAACATGGAAACCAAACACACCCATAAAGACGATCCGGCCAAATCTATTATTTTGCCTGATAAACCCTTACATAATCTACAACCATTGAACGCGGGAAAATTGTTTCATCAATGCCTTTCTGTCCTCCCCAGTTGCCACCAACAGCAACATTTAGCAACAAGTGAAACCGTTGATCGAAGGGCCAGACTTTAAAACCCGTACCTTCATTTTTGAATGTAAAATATAGTGTGTCATCAATATAAATGCGATATTCATTGGCTTCCCATTCGAGCGCGTAAACATGAAAATTGGTGTAGCAGTCTGCCAAAGTTATTTTATTGTTCTTCTGAGTTCCTATCACATGATTGTAAGTTTCAGTGTGCGCTGAAGCAACAATCACATAAGGGTCGTATCCGACATTTTCCATAATGTCGATCTCGCCACTGGCAGGCCATCCGCCATACTTCCAGTCAGTAGGCAACATCCAGATAGCAGGCCACATGCCACGGCCTTCGGGAAGTTTTGCCCGAACCTCAATTCGTCCATATAACCAGTCGCCTTTCGATTTCGTGATCAGACGGGCAGAGGTGTATTTAAAACCCTGGTAATCTTCTTTGACGGCATTGATGTTTAAGAAGCCGTCTTTTACTTCCGCATTTTTTAGCCGGGCTTTTGTGTAAAACTGCTTTTCGTTGTTTCCCCAACCTGATGCATTGCCCTGGGTGTCGAAGCTCCACTTTGAGCTATCGGGCAGACCATTGTAATTAAACTCATCGCTCCAAACGAGTTTCAACTTGTTGTCAGCTTTTTCAGAAGAACCGGTTTTCCTTGATTCACGCTGATGGGTAATCGCCTTGTTTTGATTCGCACCTGCATTTTGCGCCTTTGAGATGAAGCCAAAGCCGGAAATTGCCAGCGTTAAGGAAATGCAGAGAACCTGTTGTTTCAGTGACATATATTTATCTTGTTTACTTATATAAACTATCTGATTTACCTATTGAAATACCCTTACGTAATCGACAAACATCCTTTGAGGAAACAGTGTGGTCGCATCGGGCGGACCGGGCCAGTCGCCGCCTGTTGCTACATTAAAGATAAAAAACTGATTCGCATTAAACGGATAATTTGCCGGACCGGAGTCGGTATTTGTAACTGTCAGGCTCAATATATCATCAACATACCATTTAATTACATCCTGTGACCAAACAATACTATAAACGTGAAATTGCTGCGAGAAATCGCCCGAAGGTAAATTGTAGCTTGATCCTTTTGAGCCGTGTGTTCCGTCTCCGTTTTTCCAGTGCATTGTACCTGAAACCCTTCCCGGATAGGTGCCGACGAGTTCCATGATATCTATTTCGCCGCAGGCGGGCCAGCTCACCGAGGAAATGTTAGCGCCCAGCATCCACAATGCGGGCCAGATTCCTTTGCCAACAGGCAATTTGGCCCTGATATCAATGCGGCCAAATTTAAATGTCTTTTTATTCTGGGTTGTCAGTCTTGCCGAAGAATAGTTAAAACCACTGATCGCCTCTTTGCGGGCTTCGATGATTAAGTTCCCGTTCGACAGCAATGTGTTTTTCGGACTACTTGTATAATATTCCAGTTCATTATTTCCCCAACCGTTTCCTCCATTTCCAATTTCCTGGTTCCAAACACCTAAATCCAGATTAGTTCCGGAAAATTCATCGCTCCAGGCAAGTGTATATCCAGGATAGGTTAATGGTGTAGAATAACCTGTGTTATCGGTTGGAAGGTATGTCCCGTCTTCGGTTAGAAGGGTGCCTTTTGCGGAGGTTGTTTTAATCGTACAGGACTTTGGATTACTTAACAGAACTGTAAACTGCAAATTGTTTTGGCGCAAATTGGTAGGATCGCCTTTAATCTGGACATCAATTATTGCCTGTGTTTTGCCGGCAGGAATCGTCAAAGTTCCCGAAGCAGAAACAAAATCTTTGGGCGAAAGTGCCGTTCCATCAACTAAAGAATAGTCAATTGAAACTGCATTTGTCGAAGTTTTATTACTATTTATATAAAACTGCATCGTTGTGTTAGCGACAGTTATTGGTTGGCTTACATCCAGAACGCTTATCTCCGGAACTGTTGCAGGCAGAGGAACGGGCGTATCGCCACCTTTTTGACACGAGAATAAAATTGCGCAAAAGGCAAGAATTAAAATGTTGGAGGATATTTTTCTTTGATGCATAAAAACCATTTTAACAGTGAGCAGATACCGCCATCAATTGTAATGAAAAAATGGAGGAGGTATTTCTCCTCCATTTTTTCTGTATTTCAATATTACCTGTAAATGAGCATATTTATTGCTTCATTTATTCAAATATCAGAGCGCCTTTAATTTTATATACCACGCATTTCCAGTCTCGGTACCTTGTACACGAAGGTACATATAGGTAGCTGTTAATGCCATGATCTCATATTCCTTTTGCACTGCACCATACCCGATATAAGTAGTGTTTCCTGCAAGCAGAATACTGGTCTGGGTGGAAGGTGTTGCAGCAGCAATACCTGTGCTGGCAGGAATGAAAGAAAAATTGGAAGTTCCTCCGGTATAGGTATAGCAAGCTTCCGCGCCCGTTGCAGGAATACCAGGAAGTGTTGTCAGAGCTCCTGTTTTTGTAAATGCACCGTCAGGATTTGTAACCTGTAATGTGTAGTTACCGGTTGCCACATCTTTTGAAAATTTAAAAGTTGAGGTGTATAAACAATTGGCAGTGGCTACTTTCTCGTTAACTGTAGCAGCCCACCATTCAGGAACAACAGAACCAGTCCATGGACCAACACCCATATGGCCGGGAACGCTTTTATCAACAATCCAGGTTTTGGATGTTCCACCGGTTAAGTTGTCCGCAATTGCAGGAGCCACATTGAAATTACTTTGGACAGTTACGTCTTTTGTAATTGTCGATGAGGTACCACCTTTCCCATAGGCAACGGCAGTGATCCGATAGGTATTTAAACCCAGTGTTGCATACTTTTTAGTCACTGTGCCAGAAGATAAATAGACTAAATCGACTGCGTTATTAGCATCATAGTCAACTTTGTAGGCAAGAGCATTGTTCGCGGTAATGGTGATTTTCACATTCCCGGAGCCATCGCCGTTCGGAGTGGCAGTTGTAGCGCCTGCAATTTCAGTAGTAATCACTAAATCTGTGGGAGCAGTTAAGTCTCCCATTGTATAGGTAGTATCTGTACAACGGTAAAGTGTAATAACTATTACAAATATGCCCAACAGGTATTTTAAAGTTTTTTTCATATTCCTTTTATTAATTAGTTAATCTAATATTGTCCACATAGATAACGGCGCCCGCGCCATCTGATGAATCATTGAAACGCAAAACAAGCTGTCCGAATTTCGCTGAAACTGGTATTGCAGCAATTGTGCTGAAATCAAATACCAATTCTTCCCATGCACCAGATGTTGTAAAAGCCACTTTGAGTACTGCAACTCCATTTGCCGGGCTACCACCAAAAGCAGCTTCCAGTTCCACATTCAGTTTTTTACCAACGAGAGCAGGATCAGGGTTATAAGCCAACATTTTGATTTTTTTACCTGAAGCGAAGCTAATCGGGATATCCAAAGGACTGTATGTTCCACTCCAGCCTTCGCTGCCTCTGGTGAATTTTCCCACCTTGGCACTGGTATTCAGACCTGTTGCATTAGGATTTGCTACTGTGGCAAATAACTGTCCGGAACCAAAAGTGCCGAAGAAGTAATTCATCGTAGCAATTTCAAAGGTTGCAGGGAGTCCAAAGAGTGTTTTAATTGATTGAATGGTAGCGGCACCACCACTTAGGGCCACGACTTTAAGATCAAAAGGTCCTCCGTCCGGATAGGCATGTGCAGGAAGTTCCTGGCCTACTGCCATTGGAGTCCCTACTTCGCCGGCAACATCACCATAATAGACTAAGAAAGAATTAGCATATAAAGCGGTAGCTGAAACTTTTATCGCTCCTACACCAGAGGTGGTGACAAGCAGCTTTTCAGGCGCTCTGTAGGTAACTTTCAACGGATAGGTGGCAGTCGTTTCGTGACCAGCAATATCTGCAGTCACAATCGATACGGTATAGTCACCTTCCGGATAAACATGTGTCGCACTGGCACCTGCCAATACTGTTGCAGAAGCGCCTGATCCGGTACCATGTCCGAAACTAATTACAAAGGAAGTTACACCGTTGCCGGTAGGGGTTATTTTTACCTTTCCTGAATTATCGTTGCTGATGTCAAAGATTTTATTGACATTTCCTGAGACCGCGTTATCTAAAAATTTCAGGTCCTGATCAATACCGTCTTTTTGGGTACAGCCCACAACAACAAACAGCATAAATATAAAGCTGTAGATAAATGTTAATTTCTTCATATTTCTAAGACTTATTAATTATAGTTTGGATTTTGTACCAATTTAGTGCCTTGTAATTCCCTGTAAGGAATTGGGAAAACTTCGTCTTTACCGGCAACAAAACCTTTGCTTGCCAATTTAGCAGCTGCATCACCCCATCTTACCAAATCGAAAAAGCGGTAACCTTCGCCAGCCAGTTCCAATCTTCTTTCTGCTTTAATGGCAGCAAGATTAACTGTTACAGAAGGTAATCCAACTCGTTTTCTTACAGCATCAAGTAATGCCTGAGCCCTTGCTCCGGTTGCTCCCAGTGCTTCAGCTTCCAACAAGTAGGTATCAGCTAAACGGATGGCGTAAGTATCTTGCTTGTAATTTAAAACCTGGTCACCCGCGCCTGTGGACACATCAGCCATTCTTGGTAAAAATTTATTTAAGAAATATCCTAAATCCTGGTATCCGGGAATAAAATCAGCTTTACCTGCTGCTTTTAATGTTTTTAAATCAAATACAGTTGCCTGGAATCTTGGGTCTGTTTTAATGACATCGTAGAAATCCTGGGTAAAGGTGCTGAAACACCATCCGGAAGGTAAATCAGGTGCCGTTGAACCTGCAGGTTTTGAATAACTTCTTGGTCCTACCATTACATTTACTGAATTGCCCTCATCACTGCCACTACCCCAGTTTCCCCAACCAGAACTTCCGATACTACTGTGACAAACTTCAATGATGGCTTCTGTATTGAATTTATTGCTGACCACCCAAAGATCACTGAAACTTGTTAATAAACGGTAGCCATATTGACTTGTACCGCCCGGGGTTCCATTTACCTCGGCAAGTTGAGTCGCTGCAAGTGCATTTTTACCATCATACAGATAAACTTTGCCAAGCAAAGCCTGTGCAGCTCCTTTGGTCAGACGTCCGCCTTCGGATGCAACAGGCACTGTTGCAGGTAAATCGACAATTGCTTCTGTGAGATCCTTTTCTATTTGAGTATAAACAGCTGTTGGAGTGGCCTGAACTACATCATACATATTTGTTGCAGTCAAAGGATCCAATAGTAAAGGGATGTTCTTAAACATTATTACAAGGTTGAAGTAATAATAAGCACGTAATGCCTTTGCCTCAGCTCCAAATCTTGCTTTTAAGGTAGCATCCATCGGAACATTTGTCAATTTTGACAACAATGTATTTGCCCTGAAAATACCCTGATAATAGTCGCTCCAGAAGCTCTGAGGCATTATGATTGCGTTTAATGTAAATGTATTAAACCCTTGTATGCCTGCACCATCTGTTGAACCGCCACCACCAGCAACCTGGTCATCAGATCCGGCGTTCATCATGGTGATCATGTTTTCAAAACCACCTGAATTTTTGCGCATTACGTCATATACTCCAACCAAACCGGCGAAGGCCTGATCTTTGTTTGAGTAATAGTTGGCCGAGAGGAACTGCCCTTTTGGTTGAACCTCAATAAACCCTTTGTCGCAGGATACCAATGAAATCATTAAGGCAACTGCTATAAATAAGTAACTACTTACTTTTTCTTTCATGTCTGTCTATTTTTTAAAATTGTAATTGAACGCCAAGCATAAATGAACGTGCCTGAGGATATACTCCCTTATCTATCCCAAATACACCACCGCCAATTTCAGGATCATATCCTGTATATTTGGTCAGGGTTAACAAATTTTCAGCAGATACATAAAAACGCAATTTATTAGCTCCGATTTTACTTACCAGCGAATTAGGTAATGAATAACCAAACTGAAGTACTTTAAGACGGATATAATTCCCTTTTTCTAAGTAAAAATCAGACATTTTGCCAAAGTTTTCGTTGGTGTCGTTACTTGTCAGGCGAGGATAGGTATTTGAAGTTCCATCACCTGTCCAACGACTTAAAGCTACAGTTTGCCAGTTTGAATTACTGATATCTAAACGGCGTAAACCCTGGAATATTTTGTTGCCTGCTGCACCCTGAGCAAATGCCATTAAGTCAAAGCTCTTAAAATCAAGATTCAATGTTAAACCAAAAGTAAACTTTGGAATACTGCTACCCAAAAAGGTCTTGTCTAAATCAGAAATCTTACCATCTCCATCGGCATCTACCCAACGGAAATCGCCTGGTTTTGCAAGTGGCTGAATAAGGCCGCCGGTCGAATTGGTATAGGCGTTAACCTCTGCAACATTTTGAAATATCCCTGCAGTTTTATAGCCATAAAATGAGTTGTATGATTGTCCAACCTGAGTTCTTGTTACAGCACCCATTGATTGAAAAGAAGCATCACCTGTAATGTAATTAGCATCTGAGGCTACATAGGTAACTTCGTTTTTCAGGTAAGCAACATTACCATTGACACCAAAATTAAGCTCGCCTAATTTTTTACGGTAACTGATTTCAACTTCTAATCCACTGTTTGCCATATCAGCGATATTGCCCACAGGAGATGAAGAGACACCAACATAACCAGGAATTGTAACTGGTCGCAGAATACCCGTTGTTTTTTTCTGATAGTAGTCAACTGTTAAGTTGATCGTATTCAGCAACAAAGCTTCAAAACCTATGTTTGCCTGTGATGTCTGTTCCCAACGCAGGTCGGGATTATCAAGCGAGGCTGGAGCATACCCGGTGGTTATACTTCCTGTATTTCCCACTGTATAGTTGAATCCACCACCTACTGTGGCAAGATATCCAAAATCACGAATGGCATCATTCCCTACAATACCATAACCGCCTCTGATTTTTAACGTATTTATGATATCATTGGTTTTCCAGAATCCTTCTTTTGAAACTACCCAGCCTAAAGAAAAGGATGGAAATACTCCGAATTTGTGATTTGCTCCAAATCTTGAAGAACCATCACGACGATAAATACCTGTGAATAAGTATTTTTCTTTGTAGTTGTAGTTTAAACGCGAAAACAAGGAAGTTAATTTATGTTCGGTATTATCCCAGGCTCCTCCAACTCTGTTGGTTGCATCAGGGATGTTAAAACTAAACGAAGCATCTTTGTAACTAGTAATTGGTAAATCATAAAGAGTTACATTCGAACCTCCGCCGATATTATCAACATAGGCTGCCTGACCCAATAATAAATTGAAACTGTGGTCGCCTACTGTTTTGGAATATGTGATTGTATTTTCCACGTTCCAGTTAAAACTTTTTTGATTTTGCTGGTAATAACTATTTTTAAGCACCTGGTTGGTAGCATTTAAATAATAAACAGGATTAAAAGCCTGGTTACCCCAGTAAGCTAATTTTGCTCCAACGGATGATTTTACAACAAGATCTTTTGTGATAGCCGCTTGCAAATAGGCGTTTCCTACAAAATTGTCAGACCAGTCGTAAGCTCCTAATCTTGTTTGAATATAAGCAAGGGGATTTGTCATTTCCTGACCAACAATGGATGAAATGCCATAAGGGTTACCACTTGCATTTCTCAATACCGGATTCACACTATAAGGTGCTGCACCAGCAACTGCAGGATCTGTAACAACCAATGGAGTTGTTGGATCAAGGTTTATTGCGGAACTTAAAGGTCCACCGTATTCACTGTTTGTGTTTCCGATACCCAATTGCTTTTGATGCGTATATCCAACCGTTTGTCC
This sequence comes from Mariniphaga sp., assembly GCA_025355585.1. Lineage (GTDB taxonomy): Bacteria > Bacteroidota > Bacteroidia > Bacteroidales > Prolixibacteraceae > JAAFHB01. The sequence continues at coordinate 44,921 of JANXZJ010000022.1, forward strand.
AAAAGTGAATATTTTAGATATTTTATGGGTAGAGTTTAAGCGCATGTTCTTTTGCGTGAAATTTGAGATTTCTGAAGCAACAATCCCTTGTTGGTCCTGAATACCAAATGACAGGTAAAAAGTGGATTTATCGTTACCCCCACTCATACTTAACTCATGAGAATAGCGGTTTGCACTGTTATTGAAAATGGCTTTTTGCCAATCGGTGCCAACACCAAGAGCACCAAGGTTAGAAAACATTGTATTTCCGCCACCAGCAACCGATCGCTCATTTAATAAAGCCCCATATTGAGTTGCATTTAAAAGGTTTAACATCTTGGCAGGTGCCGAAACGCCATAAAAACCATTATAGCTCACGCTTAATTTTCCTGCAACCCCTTTTTTGGTCGTAACCATTATAACACCGGTTGCAGCGCGAGTTCCATAAATAGCAGCTGATGCAGCATCCTTTAAAACTTCAATTGATTCAATATCTGATTGATTAAGGAAGCCCATTCCACCCGCATCAACTACAACACCGTCAACAACCCAAAGGGGATTATTGCCGCCATCGCCAAAGGTTGTTACACCACGGACACGAATCGTTGCCGCAGAGCCTGGCTGGCCAGAAGTTGCAGCGACAGTCACACCCGAAACACGGCCCTGAAGCGCCTGTTCAACACGTCCTGGTGAAACTTTTTCGAGATCTTTCGATTTGATGCTTGAAATCGCACCTGTTACGACACTCTTCTTTTGGGTACCATAACCGACAACCACAACCTCGTCAATACCAACTGTTTCGATTTTAAGCGCAACATTGATCACAGGATTCTGACCGATCGTAATGTCCTGGGAAATCATTCCGATAAATGAAAATGTTAGAATTTTTGAATTAGAAGGTACTGTAAGATTGTACTTTCCGTCAATGTCGGTAACTGTACCTGTTGTTGTTCCTTTTACAATAACCGTGACACCCGGAATGGGTTGCCTGTCATCGACTGAAGTCACAACACCTTTTACTTGCATACCCTGTCCAAATCCGGACAATGAGCATACAATGACCAAGAGAACTAAAATTGTTTTTTTCATAAATTTGTAATTAAATTTAAGAATTGTTAATGAAAATTGACAACTGATAAATAACTGACTTTAGGATTTGTTAACAATGATTTAAGAATTATTAATCCAGAATCAGATTTTAAGTCGCAAAATAAGTTATAACAATTTGATAAAAAACAAAATTAAGTACAACATTAATACATCAAATAGAAAATGGCAGTACATCAAAAATACATCAAAATGAATCTATAGTTCACGTTAATTGAATGTTAGATTAAATTAATATAGTTTAATAATACACGTAACGGGAATTTTTGATACTATAACTTTAAAATTGACATTAAAGGTCAATTATTAAGCTGGTGAGGTTGGTATCACGATCAATGTTAAGTTTTTTACGTACACGGTAGCGACATATCTCCACTCCCCGAATTGAGATATTCATTAAGGGGGCGATCTCCTTGGTCGAGATGTTCATCCGTAAGTAGGCACATAAACGGAGTTCCTTTGGTGTTAAAGTTGGGAATCTTGCTTTAAGACGGTTTAAAAAATCTTCATGTACATCATCAAAAGCCGTCTCGAATACTTCCCATTGTTTGTTGTGATCAATATCTTTATCTATTTTACTCATCAGGGATGAGATTTTTTCTTTCGACTGTTCATCAGTAGATGACATTCTGGTTTTTTCGAGTTCCTCTTTAATTTTGGCCAGAAACTTATTCTTTCGGATCAGGTCCATGGTCTGATTGGCAAGTTCTTTATCCCGATGGATCATTTCAGTTTTAAGCTTTTCGTTTTTAAGCTTAATAATTTTCTTTTCAGATAAAGAAACCTGCTGAATATAATCGCGTTCCTTCTGCCTGTATGCTTTCAGATGTTTTAACCGCTCTTTTCTCTTCGATATTTCAATCCTTTTAATAAACAACCATGTAGAAAAAAGACCGGAAATTACCAAAAGGATAATGTAACATATGATCGCAATTGCGGATCTGTACCAAGGAGGCCTGACAGTAAACGGAAGCTCATCGACACTACTTTCAACTCCAAGCGAATTGCGTGCTTTGACACTAAAAGTATAATTTCCTTCAGGTAGAAGTGCGAATTCGACCGACGAAGAACTGCTCCAGATTGACCAATCGTTATTCAATCCTGCTAATTTGAAACTGTATTCAACACTTTCAGGGGTGTCGTAAATAGGCGTGGAAAAGAAAAACTTAAACGAGTTTTTGGGATATCTGAAGTAGTATATTCCATGAGCCGGAAGATCATTTGCACGGTGATTATTCCCGTAAAAGAAGGTGCTGTCAATGTTAGAGGCAACAGCTTTAGTTATGAACGTCGAAAATTCGGGATTGAAACTAAAGTGCGCAGTGGGCGAATAATGAGCGAAACCATCCTCTGTGCCAAAAAACAGGTGATCGTCCGAATAAGGATAGACAGATTCGAACCCGCTGATAAATTTACTGTTCAGCAATATAAACGGAAAAGTAATGTGCTTTAAACTACCACCCTCCTGCACACGGAATACTCCGGCTTTGGTGTTTGCCTGGTACCATGCCACATACCAGATATTGCCGTTCTTATCCTCTTTGATGTACGAAAAGTCAGTTACCGGGCTTAACAGCTGATTGAAATATACAGATTTTTCAAAGCGCTCATTTTGTGAGTTGTACTGATATATTCCAACATTGGTGGTGAAAATAATTTGGTCTTTAATTTTAAAAACGTTCAGGTTATAATTCGTAGGCAGTCCGTCACTGGTGGTGTAATACCTAAAAGACTTAATGCTCTCAAGGTTACTTCCAAAGGTGATTTTATAGATCCCTTTGAATCCATGACTCATCCAGATATTGCCTTCGCCGTCCTCTTCGAATACCCTGAATGATTCGTTAAATCCCTTCACCTTATCGACATAATTCCAGGTGCCATTTCCCTTTTTAAAGAGAATCATTCCGCTGTAAGTTCCTCCAATTAAGTAATTGGGGAACCTTTTCAGTATATGATACTTCCACCCTCCCGGAATTTTGCTGATTTGCCGGGCTGTTTCACCTTCAATCACAAATGTACCATTGTTATGCCCGCAAATTAATACGCCATCCTGCACACCAAGGTACCAAACTTGTCCCGATGTATTTGGTATCATCTTCAAAGTACTGTTTTGATCACTTCCATTCCAGTCCTTTACGAACAGACCCTGATTAGTTCCAAGATACAGCTTTCCCTGATGAATAATAGAGGTATAGCCTGTTCCAATCCCTTCCGATTGCTTCAAAAAAGTGATAGGCGAATTAATATTGATGAAGTCAATCCCGTTATCGAGCCCAAGCCATAAATCACCAGACCTGTCGGCAAATACCTTAAGTACTGTGTTATTCTGAAGTCCTTTTTTCCGGTTAATATGCTGAACAACCTCTCCGTTTGCTTTAATTATAATGATCCCATCCTGGATGGTACCGAAGGCATAATAATGATCCTGAAGAAGTATAGCACTAAATATCTGGTTCTTTTTTAAGTATTCATTTACAGGAACTTTCCACTCTTCGAGTTTCCCTTCTTTATAAATGAATACCCCTTTGGTCAAAGTAGAAATTAGCAATTCGTCAGCACTGGCATAAGGGAGGATTGACCAAATCTCCTCTCCTTTTAAAACCTGGCACCCGGGTAATGACACAAGTTTACCTCTTACCAATTCAAAGAGGCCCTTTTCAATGTCGTTAAAGTACAATCTTTCGTTGACTTTATAGGAATTTTGAAACCGGACAGGCGCTTTTATGACCGTAATAGAGGTATCATTGTCATAGACAAAAGCGCTTGAGTAGGATTGAAAAATAATTTTTCCTTCAAATGATGTGATGTTCCAGATATCATCAAAATTCTGATATTCAGCAGGTATGTATTTTTTGAGTGATTTGAATTCCAATTTCCCGTTACTTCTAAAAACCATCTTGCCTAATTCATTGTAGGCTCCAACATAAATGCTTTTGTTTTCACCGATATAAACAGATCGGGTGATTGATGAATTAGGCATTTTATACAAGTGCCACACGATCCCATCAAAAGCAACAAGTCCTTCATTATTTGCGAAATACATAAATCCCCTTTGATCCTGCGCGATCGACCAGTTTTGAGTACCGGCTTTGTACTCTCGCTTGGGAAAATTCCTTATAAAAGGAATGCCGATGTTTTTGATCTGGGAATATCCAAAATTGAAAAACAGCAGGAAAAAGAAAAATGCAAGGAGATTTTTTTTTGTCATATCAGATAAAACCACTTAAATCAACTGCAGCGCAACAATGTTCGATTAAAGGGTTGCGACAAACTTACTCATTCAATCTGAAATCAGAAAAAGTAATTTGGTTGATGAAATTTGTACATCGTGAACCTTTCTCTGCGGAATTTTACGCCTGACTCAATAGTTCTCCGCCATCTCTTCAAAATAGCCAGTTGGGTGCTGACACGCCGGACAAACCTGCGGTGGTTGTGTACCTTCGTGAATATATCCGCATTTGCGGCATTCCCATTTAATTGGCTGTTCGCGATGGAAGAAAGTTCCATCTTCAAGTCTTTTCAAGAGTTTCAGAAACCTTTTTTCGTGAGCTGCCTCCACTTTGGCAATCATTTTAAAGATTGCGGCAATAGCCGGAAACCCTTCCTCTTTGGCAACCTCCGAGAAATGTGGATAAACAGCAGACCAACCATTGTTTTCCTCATCGATCGCCACCCTTAGATTGACAATTGTCTGATTTGCAAGGCCCGTCATAATGGTGGTTTTGATTTCAACTGCTCCGCCTTCCATGAATTTGATAAACTGCTTCGCGTGCGATTGTTCCTGCAAAGCTGTTTTCTCGAAAATAGCGGCAATCTGCTCATATCCCTCTGCTTTTGCTTTTTCGGCAAAGAATTCATACCGGTTCTTTCGCTGGCACTCGCCTGCAAAAGCGGTCAGGAGATGCTGTTCGGTCAGTGTTCCTTTGATACTCTTTCCCATATCGTTGAATTTTAGTAATGTATCTGCTTGAAGTGTTGTCACGGTTGCAAATAAGTTGTAAACGGCCAAATATACAATGATTCCCGTTGAATTGATGATTCATTATTTTTGGTTGCTCGTATATTTCAAAAAAATCGCAGATTAAGATGCCTGTATATCATTATTAAATGATTAGTTTTGAGAAACCTGAAACAATACCCATCATGCGAATATTCCGTCTTCTCCCGATATTGAGTGTCCTGCTTTTTTGTAGCTGTACAAATACCCAAAGCCAGATGATTGACAAAACGACAGTGAAAGAACTCGACCTGAACCGTTACCTTGGAAAGTGGTACGAGGTAGCGCGCTTCCCGCATTCGTTTGAGAAGGGTTTGGTTGGTGTAACCGCGACTTACCGTCTGAGGGATGACGGGATGATTGAAGTTCTGAATGAAGGATTCAAGGGAACCCTTGATGGCGAACATTCAACGGCAACCGGGAAGGCCAAGATCCCGGATAAACGGGAACCCGGAAAGCTAAAGGTATCATTCTTCTGGATCTTTTATGCCGATTACTTTGTGCTCGAATTAGACCCCAATTACCAGTATGTGATGATCGGAAGCTCGTCTGATAAATACTTCTGGATTCTGAGCCGTACACCGCAAATGGAGCCTGCTATTTACAATATGCTGTGCGACAAAGCCCGCAAACGGGGATATAACCTGGAGAAGCTTTATCTGGTGCCGCAAACTTAAAATAAATTCAAAATAAATTAGCTATTTAAGGTAGCAATTGGACGCCCTTTCCTATTAATATTAAAATCCAAATTAAGTTAACCTTAAAACTAATCACAGAGAGAAAATTCTTACTTAGGACAAGCACAATTGTTTTTGTTTTTATGTTGGTGGTACTGGCCTGCCAAAAATAAAAGCTTAAAGAGACTGCCAATGAAAATGATGCCACATCGATGAGCGTGGCCGATGCGAAAACCTGGTTCGACACAAATCAGATACCATTGATGATGATGAAAGCTGGAAAACTGGAAGACAGAAAAACAGTTAATATGAAGCCTAGCTGGAATCACGCGTTTAAATCGAAAAACAGTAAATATGAAGTTGTTGAGTGCCCAATCCTCACAAAAGGTGTTTTTAGTATGGCCACAGAAGGAACTTCAAGTAGCTATGAATCAACTAAAAATGAGGATTACCTAAATTCTGTTTCCAGACTTGTGGTTCTGAAATATAAAAAAGATGGGCGTATCGTATCGTTTATAATGACAGTTTTAGGCGATAAAAATTATTTGGAAAAAAAGAAGTTTTCAATGGAAGGAGAATCTTATCTCTCAAGAGACAAAGAGCTGTCCGGATTTGTGTATTACCATAGCACAGAAGGTGATTTTGTGAATAGTTGGAAATATAATAATGGTAAAGTTGTAGCGAAAGTTGAAATAGGTGAAGATGCTGCACCTCGAATTAATCTAAAGCTAATGAGCTATATTGAAGTAGTGTGTACTTATACCTTTGATTCATATGTAGATTCACAGGGTACTGCAACTATTAGAGGAACTCGTAATTGCGTCTTTAATTATTTAACATCGGATAATGGTGGAAGCGGAGGCAATCCAACAGATTCAAATGGAAGTACTAGTACGCCAGTAACTTCAGGCAACGGGACTACAAACACTTACGATGGATTATATAATCCACCACCTGCAGTACCTCCAACTCCTTGCACATGCGTAAATACATGTCCGGTTTGTGGTAAATGTAAGGATACAAACCTGCTGAAAAGTGCAGGCGTAGGTAATTGCGAGATATGTACTTGCCCTCTTCCTGTTGTGCTTGACGAACTAGGATCAAATCCTAAGGCAGAATGTATCTACCAAAAATTATCCAATGGACCCATTTTACAAGATTTTATAACCCGATATTTCGGTGCGACAAAACCTCATCAATCGTTTTTAGGAGAATTGAACCTGACATGGACACTAGGTAGTGTTCAAGGTGGTTTCGGACAAACCATTCCAATTGGATATACAAATAATAACCAGTCTTATTCAGTTGAAATAAGGCTGGATGAGGTACGTCTCAATGGGGCTTCGAATACAAAAGTTGCATTGACTATGCTGCACGAAGCATTACATGCAAAACTAATAGCGGACTTCTACGATGACATTCTTTCAACCGATTTTACTGCATTATTTGCTTATTAAAAAGGATGGGGCATTAACGGGGGTGGCATTGATATTAATCAGGAAACAGAAATGCTGACTTTTTATTCCGATGAAATGGCAACCGCTCTTAAATCTTTTGACATGGGTCAAGGTATAGATCATCCTCTAAGTTTTTATACTGATGCAGTGAAATACAACCTGGGATCCGAAATATTTAATAAAAATGTTTATCCACAGGGATTCGATGCATATAATACATTATTTAATTCGTCAGTAAATTGTAAATAAAATGGGAAAATACTTTTTGGTACTAATTTTTGGATTTGTTGCCATGCAATGCAAACCAACCAAGAATAAAGAAAAAATATATTACTTCTACAATGCAAAAGTGTTATTTGAACAAAATGTTCATAACAATGATACAATGAGCTTTCTTAATTATAGTAAGATAATAGTGGGCGCTCCTTCAGATACATTTTCTCTCAATAGAAGTGTTAAAGTATATGGATTAAACCATTATTACAAATTTTTACACTATAGGGACACTTCGTTTATTAGACCCAAATCGTATTTAGATAGTATTGACTATTACGGTACTGAATGGTTCAGAAGTGAGAATAACCTGGATAAGTTCTGGAAGACATCAGATGGCTGGTTGGATTCCATGAAAATTTATACCATCGAGCCGACTGAGGGAACCGATTCTTTAATATTCAGAAGGGTACACCGTTATTTCCACTTATTTGGCGATTAGAATTTGTTTTTATTTTTTGTGTAAATGCATAAAATGTGAAGGTAAATTCTCCAAAGGATTTGCCTTTACTTTTTTATTCAAATGAGATGGCAAACCGGGATACTTTTCGTTTTCAGGGAGTGGAAAGCTATTTTTCGTTTGCATTAAAATAACCAATTTTCTGAATCAAATCTCAGATTGATTTACCACCAATCTTTTTCCGAAGTTGTTCTCTTAAATCCAGCAGCGCTTTCGAACTTCCCACTTTATAGATATGTGGCATGATAAACCGTTTATGTTCGGCGGGTAATAATGCAGCGCGTGCCATTAAATACTCGTGACACTGTTGAGGCGAAGGAAGTTCGTTGGTGATCGACTGATGCTCGTAAACCTTTGTATGCAGGTTTTCTCTGGTCAGACCGCTAACAGTCGTGCATTTGTCAGGAAGAATCGGGTTATAAATACAATCGCAACCATCAGGATCTTCGTTTTCGAGCAGGATACCATCGCGGAAGAAGTTTCCCTCGCTGTCGTAATAACGATAGAGTGATTTCCGCCCGGGGTAGGTCATCTTTTCGACATTCTCCGAAATTTTCATGCGGGGTGTATCGTTGCAAAGTGCGAGTTTATAAACGCCGTCGAGCGCTGCATCAGGCTTACCCGTCACAAGTTCCGTTCCGATTCCATATCCGTCCAACGGGGCGTGTTGTTCGTTCAAACTGTTTACCACGTATTCGTTCAGCTGATTGGAAGCGAATATTTTAACATACTCCAGACCAGCATTATTCAGCATTTTACGCGCTTTTTTACTCAGGTAAGCCAAATCGCCGCTGTCGAGCCTGATTCCGATCAGTTTGTTTCCTTCGGCTTCCATCTCTTTGGCCACTACAATTGTATTCGGGACACCGCTACGCAAAGTATCATAAGTGTCGACCAGAAGAACGGTTCGCTCCGGATTAAACCTTGCATATGCGCGAAAGGCAGTCAGTTCATCTTCAAAGCTTTGAATCCAGCTGTGCGCCATCGTTCCCGAAACGGGAATACCGTATATATAGCCGGCCTGTACATTTGAAGTGGAGGAGGCTCCCCCAATTATTGCAGCGCGGCTGGCCATGATGCCACCTGTTCCGTGTGCGCGCCGGAGACCAAAATCGGCAAACTCTTTGTCTCCGCAAACCAGTTTTATCCGGAAAGCTTTGGTGGCAATCAGCGACTGGAAATTGAGGATATTGAGGAGCATTGTCTCGATCAGCTGGGCCTCGATGATATTCCCTTCAACACGAACCAACGGTTCATTGGGAAAAACGATCTCACCTTCCCTGACAGAATAAATGGTTCCCGTAAAGGTGAAATCTTTGACATACTCAAGAAAATCGGCTCGAAACCCTTGTTTTGCAAGGTATTCAAGGTTTTCATCCGAATAACGAAAGGCTGACAACGAATGGAGTAAGTCTGAAAGTCCTGCAAAAACAAGAAATCCGCCCTCATAGGGATTCGTCCTGTAAAAGTAATCGAAGACTGTTTGTTCATCTTTCTTCCCGGCCAGGAAATATCCTTGAGCCATCGATAACTCATAGAAATCGGTGTAGAGACCCATCGTTTCGGAAGCTGAATTGATCGTCATAGCGCTTAATTTATCCAAATGTAACCAATTGCGACAAAATAAAAAATCCCGGTAGAGTTCCGGGACTTTTTGTTGTTATGCAAGAATTAATTCTTTGCCTGAATGAAAATGGAACGAATGAGAGATAAATTGAAGCAAATGAGATATTTACCCATTTCTTCTTTTCTCTCCATCACTAATTCTCTTAGTCTTCCAATGGCTATCGCTCAATCGTTTGATACCTGTCAGGACCTACAGAAACGATCCTGATCGGAACATTCAGCTTCGATTCGATGTATTTAATGTAGGAGCTCAATTCTGCAGGAAAATTTTTCTCGCTGGTAACTCCCGTAAGTGGTTTTTTCCAACCAGGAAGTGACTCATAAATTGGCTCTTCATTCCCATCTAATTCGTAAGGAAAGTCTTCGGTAAGCTGACCGTTAATTTTATATTTCGTACAAACTTCAATTGTATCAAAATCATCGAGAACATCGGCTTTCATCATGATCAGTTCAGTTACACCGTCAATCATGATGGCATATTTAAGTGCAACGAGATCGAGCCATCCACAACGGCGCGGACGCCCTGTTGTCGAACCGAATTCATGTCCTACATCCCTGAGTTTTTGTCCGGTTGCATCGTTTAGTTCAGTAGGAAACGGACCGCTTCCAACGCGTGTGCAATATGCTTTAAAAATTCCGTAGACCTTTCCGATTTTATTCGGAGCAACGCCCAAACCTGTGCAGGCACCTGCAGTGATTGTATTTGATGAAGTCACGAAAGGGTAGGAGCCAAAGTCGATATCGAGCATTGTTCCCTGTGCACCTTCGGCAATTACCGACTTTCCGGAATCAACCAATTTATTGATGACCGTCTCGCTATCAATTAATTGAAATTGTTTGATTGTTTCAATTCCCTCAAACCATGTTTTTTCGTAATCGCTAAGTGCTTCTTCGTAATCGAAATGATAGTAGTTCGTCAGCAGATCAGTATGTTGTTTGACTCGTGCTTTATATTTTTCCTCGAAATTATGAAGGATGTCTCCAACCCGGAGTCCGTCGCGTCCAATCTTATCGCGGTAGGCAGGACCAATTCCCTTCAACGTTGATCCAATCTTATCGGCTCCTTTGGCTGCTTCAGACGCGGCATCAAGTAGCCGGTGAGTAGGAAGAATCAGGTGTGCTTTTTTAGAGATTAGAAGCGTCTTTTTCAGATCGAATCCCAATTTGAGCAACGAATCGATCTCTTTTTTAAAGATTGACGGGTCGATTACAACCCCGTTCCCGATAATATTGATCTTATCGGCTCTGAAGATTCCGGAAGGAATGGTATGTAAGACATGTTTTATGTTGTTGAATTCCAACGTATGACCGGCATTTGGCCCTCCCTGAAAGCGGGTAATAACATCATATCGCGGAGTTAAAACATCCACAACTTTTCCTTTTCCTTCGTCTCCCCATTGAAGACCAAGCAATACATCTACTTTCATTTTAAATATCTTTACTAACAATTATTGTTTTGCAGTTGATCTTTCCTGAAATACAAAACCTTTAACCTTTAAAGTCTTTGTAGAATTCATTAAACGGCGGGCAAAAATCGACCAAAGGTAAAGATTATTTTTTGAAAAAGGGATAAAAAAAACCTTCCGTCCGGAAGGTTGATTATTAATGCTTTTAGAACCGATGCATAATTTACAGTACAATAGCCACATTTGTAAAAGCGATAATTACCTAAATTAAAGTTGTTTATAATCTCAACGCAATTTCGGTTTATTTCGGATCAATCATCTCACCATAAAGGTAAAGGGAGTGATGCGAGAGCTTGAAATTGTTTTTGGCACACGCATCCTCAATGATTTCCTGTAATCGCGGATCCTGAAACTCCGTTACCTTTCCGTTTCGGATGTCAATTAGGTGATCATGTTGCTTGGAGGCAAGCGTTTTCTCGAACTGAGCAATATTTTTCCCAAACTGATGCTTCACGACCAATTTACAATCGAGCAGAAGTTCAATGGTATTGTACAATGTTGCACGACTTACCCGATAGTTTTTGTTTTTCATCGAAATATATAACGTTTCGATGTCGAAATGCCCCTCCCGAGAGTATATTTCATCAAGAATAGCGTACCGTTCCGGAGTCTTTCGGTGCCCCTTTCTTTCAAGGTAATCCGTGAAAAGGGATTTTACTGTTTCTCTATTATCTAGCAGACTATTCATACTTAATCTAAGTTTAAATAGAGCGTAAAATTAGAAATATTTTTAAGAATCAAACATTTAAAGGAAAAAAATTATACGTAAAAAACTTAAATTTCCTTGCGATTCACCGTATCGACTCCTTTAATATTTAAAAGCTTCGTGATCAGCGTTTCAAGAAGCTCTGTATTTTGGATATAGAGGTAAAAGTTTCCTTCAAAAATACCATCGTGTGCATCAAGATTAATTGACCTCATGTTGATTCCATATTCGTTTGAGATCACATTGGTGATTTTATTAGCAATTCCTTGCTGGTCAAAACCCCTGATATATAAGTGAGTAAGATAAAAAAGCATCTTGGATTTTGTCCAGGTTGCTTCAATTATGTCATCTCCGTGACTTGACATCAGTTTTACTGCTTCGGGACACGATTTATTGTGGATCATGATTCTTCCATCATCAGAAACAAAACCTACTACATCATCACCAGGGATTGGATTGCAGCAAAGAGAAAGAAGGTAATTGGCTTTTTTCTGATCTTCGTCGAGCAAATAGGGCTTTTTTTTGTCAATAATTTGATTTGCAATCTTTTTATCGCCTCCAAACGAAAAAGAGAGTTTCCAGAATTTTATAAATTTATTGACCGATTTTTCCAGGAGAGTTGTTTCGAGGTTATCGAGGCTCACAAGGCCCATTCCAATTTCGGCGTATAGTTGTTCTTTGGTATGTAATCCGTAATGGTTAATAAGTTTCTTGAGGGTGTTTGAAGATGGTTTTACCGTTAATTTTTCGAGTTGTTGATTCAGCTGATTTCTACCGTCTTCGATGTGCCTTTTCTGTTCTTGTTTGAAAGAATCTCTGATTTTAGATTTTGCCCGGGCAGTAATGGCGCTTTCAATCCACGAAGGTTTAGGCGATTGTTTATCGGAAGTCAGGATTTCAACCTGGTCGCCGCTCTTCAAAACATGGCTCATCGGCACAAGTATATGGTTGACTTTTGCTCCGATACAATGGTTTCCCAGTTCGGAATGAATATCATAAGCGCAGTCAAGTACTGTAGCACCTTTTGGAAGCATCTTCATCTCACCTTTGGGGGTAAAGATTACAATCTCCTGCGAGTAGAGGTTTAACTTGAACTCGTCAAGGAAATCAAGTGCATCAGATTCCGGATTACCAAGCAATTCGCGGATTTTCAGGAGCCATTTGTCGAGTTCGCTCTCCGACGCTCCTTCTTCTTTGTAGCGGTAGTGAGCAGCAAATCCACGTTCGGCAATTTCATCCATTCTTTCCGTACGGATTTGAACTTCGACCCATTGTCCTTCAGGCCCCATCACTGTTACATGCAACGCTTCGTAACCGTTGGCTTTTGGAATTGTGATCCAGTCTCGAATCCGGTCTGGTTTAGGGGTGTAGACATCGGTGATTAATGACAGAATATCAAAACATTGTCGTTTTTCTGAGATTCCCTCTTTTGGTTTAAAAACAATCCTTACTGCCAGCAAATCGTATATTTCATCGAACGTAACATTTTTGGTCTGCATCTTATTCCATATCGAATAGATCGATTTAGGGCGTCCGCTGATGGTGAAGTCAAAATTTTCGGTGTAAAGCTTTTCCTGAATAGGTTTCGCAAAATCGAAAACAAGGTAATTCATTCGCTCCTGTTCAGTTCGGAGCTTCAGTTCAATTTGCTGGAAAATTTCTGGGTTTTTGTATTTAAGGGCTAAATCTTCGAGTTCAGTTTTTATCGCATAGAGGCCAAGACGATGGGCGAGAGGGGCAAAAATGTATAGTGTTTCGGATGTGATCTTTAGCTGTTTCTGATATGGCATCGATTCGAGCGTACGCATATTGTGCAGCCGGTCAGCAAGTTTTATGAGAATAACCCTTACATCGTCAGATAAAGTAAGGAGCATCTTCCTAAAATTGGTAGCCTGCTTCGAGTCGAATGTTCCTGAAAGCTTGGTGAGGCCGTCTACAAGTGAGGACACTTTCGCTCCAAACATGTTCTCAATATCGTCGAGCGTATACTCGGTGTCTTCAACTACATCGTGTAAAATCGCTGCAAGAACTGATTTTGTTCCAAGACCTATTTCACTTACAACAATCTTAGCAACGGCAATAGGATGAATAATATAAGGCTCTCCTGATTTACGTCTGACCCCCATATGAGCCGCGTTGGCAAATTGAAATGCTTTTCGGATAAGTTGTTCGTTTTCAGGCGACAGAGGCCTTGTGAACGACTTTATCAGGTCTTCAAATAAATCTTCAATTTCTCTTTTTTCTATTTCGGTCTGCAGATCCATCCTGTAGTTTTACCTCATTTTATTTTTATAAAGCGTAAAAATAACTTTTTAATTTAAACGATTTCAAACTACAATTTGTTGATGTTTCCATAGACTATTTCGATGGTCTCGACCATTGTGCCCCACGAAAACTTCTCCTTTTCGGAAATGACATTTCCGGTGAAAAAATCATTGCGATCATTGTTATAAAAATCGAAAATTGCTTCGGTTATTGCTTCTGGTCCAGGATTTACAACATATCCTACTTTCCCGTGAGGTATAATTTCACCAAGACCTCCTACATCGGTAACAAGCATAGGTTTATTATAGTGGAAGGCAATTTGCGTAACCCCGCTCTGGGTTGCTGACTTGTAGGGCTGTACAATCATATCGGCTGCTCCAAAGTAATTTGCAACATCTTGATCTGGAATAAAATCAGTTCGTAATATCACATGTTCTTCAAGTTTCATATCCTGGATGAGCTTCAGATATTTCTCTGAAGAGGTATAAAATTCCCCTGCAACGATCAGCTTAACATGGAATTGCCGAAGCCTTTTATCTCCAAAAGCTTCCAGCAGCCAGTCAAGCCCTTTGTAATCGCGGATAAATCCAAAAAATAAAAGGTACCGGAAATTTGGATCTAAATTTAATTGTTTAATTGCCTGTTCCCGGGGTACTATATTCCCAAAAATATCGTAAAGTGGATGCGGTGTATAGACCATGGGTGCAACAGGCATGAATTTCTTAAGGTCGTTCAGGACAGCCCTTGACATGGTTATAAATCCGTTGCAACTAATAGTGAAATAGCGAGTTAGAGCATTATCGATAAAATGGGTTTCATGCGGGATTACATTATCAACGATCGCAATTACTTTGGTATGATTATTCCCGCGGACAATTTTCGAGATCGTTCCCAGACAAGGTGCCATAAATGGTGTCCAGTATCGAACCAGAAGCAGATCGGGTTTGAGTCGTTTAATCTCCCGACCGACTGCCAGCCAATTGAACGGATTAATAGAATTTACTTTTATTCTGATATCCAAACCTTCAGGAGCGGGTTGATCCGAAAATTGGGTCTTACCAGGAAACAGAAAGGATGGATACTGAAGTGAAAAAGTATAATTGATTACTTCGTCGCCTCCTTCAATAAGCGCCCGCGTAAGTCGTTCATTGAAAGTCGCAATACCTCCACTTCTGAAGGGCCAGGTAGTACCAAGAAGGATAATTTTTCTTTTCAAAGCAGTCAGAATTTAAGACAAAGGTAAATTTTTTTAATAAGACCACGAACCTCTAAGTTGATGCAATTATAAATAAATATCTGAATATTTAAACTAGTGTCAAATACGTTCTCCTTTATATCCCTTTTTATCGAACTATGTATTAGATTCTAAATTAGTGTAATAAGTTAAATAATAGAAAAATAGCGGTTAATTGGCATACCGGTTTCTCAATATTTGTCACTATGATATCTTCTGGTAGTCCTCTATTTTTTTATTCAAGAGACCAGGTTTAAAGCAATCCTGAAAGAAACAGTATTCAGTTTCAATAAGCTATTCGCTAAATATTAACTATGTGGTCTTTGTCTCAAACATCTCAAAATCTGATTTTTTAAATAATATAACTTTACTTACTATTGAATCCATTATCTTTGGCAAACTATTAATCTGTAAAAAAAGCAATGGACGAGCGACCTTTAATCCTAATTACTAATGACGATGGGGTTTACGCGAAAGGCTTGAATGAACTTATCGAAGTAATCCGCCTTTTTGGAAATATAGTTGTTGTTGCTCCCGATAGCCCTCGTTCAGGAATGGGACATGCAATAACAGTTGATCATCCTTTAAGGGTTACTCGTCTTCAGGAGGACGAAGGGCTTTTAATCTACTCGTGCACAGGAACACCTGCTGACTGTATTAAATTGGCTTGCAATCAATTATTGGAAAAATTGCCCGATTTTGTGATTTCTGGAATCAATCACGGAGCAAATACTTCAGTTTCTATTTTATATTCCGGAACAATGGGCGCAGCGCTGGAAGGATGTATTCATGGAATTCCGTCAATTGGTTTTTCATTGAATGATTATAGTCCGGAAGCTGATTTCTCGAGATCAAAAATGGTTGTTGCCCGTGTTTTTCAGGCAGTTGCAGAAAGGGGTCTTCCCGAGGGGGTCTGCTTAAATGTGAATATTCCCCAGGGTGAAGTGAAAGGAATTAATTTTTGCCGTCAAACCAGGGGGAAATGGATGGAAGAATTCGAAAGAAGAACTGATCCTCATGGACGCGAATACTATTGGCTCAAAGGATATTTCAATAATGCGGAGGCTGAAGCACGTGATACAGATGATTTTGCATTGCTTAATGGTTTTGTTTCTGTTGTACCTGTGAATACCGATCTTACGGCCTATTCGGCATTTCCTTCTATGCAAAAATGGAAATTTTAAATATTTAGAGCGAAAATTTTATTGTTTCAATCGTTTCGATTGGCAATAATAATTTTTTATCTCTGGTCGGCTACATTGAAGATCCACATAACTGATATAATAATGTAAATGAATAATCCAAAAAATTACGATGATAAAACGTTGTTTATTAATAAAATAAGCTACGGAGTCATCATAGGGATCATTAGCCCGATCCTTTTTTTCCTGTTGAACTACATTTTTCGATTTCGCCAATACAATTTTAGCGACTATCTGCAATTTTTGATCGAATCGAAAAAACTGGTCAGTGTAATCAGTTTAACCATATTCCCTAATCTTATTCCTTTTATGCTGTTTATCAACAGTAATCGGTACAGTTCTGCACGGGGAGTTTTGGCTTCAACCATAATTCTTGGGATTTTCATTTTCATCTTTTATTTCATTCAATGAAACGAGACATAAGCATTAATATCTCATATATACTGATGACTAATGACGGGTTCCATCAGTCAATTAAAAAACAAATTATCTTCTGATGAAGTACTTTATAATAGCCGGCGAAGCTTCGGGAGATCTTCATGCATCACATCTGATGCGCGAACTTAAAAATGGAGATAGCAACGCCAGTTTTTCTTTTTTCGGCGGTGATCTGATGGCTCATGAAGGCGGTACATTGTTGAAGCATTATCGCGAAATGGCATTTATGGGACTATTTCCGGTCATATTCAATCTTCATAAAATCAAGCGGAACTTTACTTTGGCTGAGCAAAAGCTGCTGGAGTTTAATCCCGATGTTCTGATATTGGTCGATTATCCCGGATTTAACCTGCGGATGGCCGAATTTGCAAAGGCACATGGCATAAAAGTCTTCTATTACATCTCGCCCAAAATCTGGGCATGGAAAACCAAACGTGTTCATAAAGTGAAAAAGTTTGTAGATGAAATGTTTACGATTTTTCCATTCGAATCGGAATTTTATGCCAAATACAATTATCCGGTCCGGTTTGTTGGTAACCCAACCATCGATGAATTAGCTCACCGGCCAAATCAGCAGGAAACATTCGCAGATTTTATTCTGAAAAATAATCTCCAGGATAAACCTGTGATCGCTTTGTTGGCAGGAAGCCGTCATCACGAGATTAAAAGAATTTTGCCGGTCCTTGCAACAGTATCCAAACGATTTGCTGATTATCAGTTTGTTATTGCTGGTGCACCTTCGCAATCTCAACTTCTGTATAACGAAGTTTTAGGTAAGACATCAATCCCCGTAGTGTTTGGACAGACCTATGAGTTGTTACAACAATCAACCGCTGCCTTGGTGGCTTCCGGAACTGCAACACTTGAGACAGCCTATATTAATATTCCCCAGGTAGTTTGCTACAGAATTGAGGCAGGCAGACTAGGCACCTGGGTAAAGGACCAGCTTATTAAGATTCCTTTTTTCTCACTTGTCAACCTCATTGCCGGCCGTGAAATTGTAAAGGAGCTTTTTCAGCAGTATTGTACCCCCGACACGGTTAGCCATGAATTGAATAAGATACTCACCGATAAGATCTACCGTGAAGCCATGCTGGCTGGTTATGCTGAGGTAATGGAAGACCTGGGCGGTCCAGGATGCGCGGAACGTGCTGCAAGTCTGATGATTGAATTGTTAAATAAAAAATAGGTATTGGTATGATCAGTTTATTCAGAAAGGAGATCACCCAGTTTTTTGGTTCAATTACAGGAACAATGGTTTCGGTTGTTTTTTTATTACTGACAGGACTGTTTTTGTGGGTTTTTTCCGGAAATTACAATATTCCGGATGGCGGTTATGCAACCCTGGATGGTCTTTTTGAAATCGCTCCCTGGATTTATTTGTTTCTGATACCTGCTGTTACGATGCGCATGTTTGCCGATGAAAAACGGAGCGGCACCATGGAATTACTTCTTTCCCGGCCTGTTACAGAACTACAGCTGATTTTTGCAAAATTCCTCGCTGCTTTGGCTGTCGTTTTACTCACCCTATTGCCAACCCTGATCTATTTTTTATCCGTTTTCCTTATAGGCAACCCAGTTGGAAGCATTGATACCGGAGCAACCTGGGGTAGTTATACCGGACTTTTTTTCCTTGCTGTTATCTACCTCATAATAGGATTACTTACGTCTTCAATTACAGATAACCAGGTCGTCGCATTTATTCTGGCTGTTTTTATGTGTTTCATTTGGTACTCGGGTTTTGGATTCCTGGCACGATTGCCTTTTCCGTCAAATGTCTCATCTATAATAACTTCACTTGGAATAGATGCTCATTACGAGTCGGTTAGCAGGGGCGTTCTCGATAGCCGCGATTTGCTTTATTTTATTTTGATGTCCGGGTTCTTCATTCTCTTAACGCGTATTGTGTTGGAATGGAAACGAAGACCATTAAAAAGATCTGCAAACCATCTGTTTGTGTATATGCTTTTTGCATTGATGGTTGCACTCGTATCTGCAAACAATTTCTTTCGGATTGATTTTACGACAGAGAAAAGATTCACACTATCCACTCAAAGCCGGCAATTGCTAAAGAAGGTGAATGCACCGATCGAAGCTGAAATTTTACTTGCAGGTGATCTTCCTCCCGGATTTATGAAATTGCAGTCGGCTGCCCTTGAAAAGTTACGCGATTTAAAAATCTATTGCGATCAGCCATTTAAAATACATACCACAGATCCTTATGACGTTATAATACCTGGTGGCGATAAAAATAAATATTTTGAAAGCTTGTTGGCAAAAGGAATTGCTCCGGTAAATCTCAGGATAAATACTGAACAGGGAGTTACAACAAAGACAGTTTTTCCAACAGTCATTTTTCGGGCTAACGGTAATGAAGTGGCTATTAATTTATTAAAAAATGACCCTTTCCTGCGCGACGAGGAAAATCTGATTCGTTCTGTCGAATTGCTTGAATATGAATTTGCCCGTGGATTGAAATTGCTTTTTCAGGAAAAACGGGAGAATGTCGCTTTTCTGACCGGTCATGACGAATTGGAAGAGGTACAGGTGCATGATATTTCAGTTACACTTTCCGAAAGTTTTAATATTCATCGGATTACCTCTGCTGATCTTCTGGCTGTTCCTGATAGTTTCAAACTTTTGGTAGTTGCAAATCCGACAAAACCATTTCCCGAGAAAGATAAGTTTGCAATCGATCAATATCTGATGCGTGGTGGAAGGATCATGTGGCTAATCGATCCAGTGAGCGTCAGTCTTGATAGTTTGTCGAATGGAATGTCTACAATGGCTTTTCCAAGAGAACTTAACCTGGGCGATCAACTTTTTCACTATGGTGTGAGAATCAATTCAGATCTTATACAAGATGTTGAATGTCAACAAATAAAAGTAAATATTGCATTGGCCGGGCAACCACCGAAATATTCGAATGCTCCATGGTATTTTTCACCGCTGTTGACGCCGTCTCAAAATCATCCGATTGGGAAAAACGTCAACCGGGTATTGTCAGAATTTGTGAGCTCAATTGAACTGGTCGGAGAGACTGAATCGCGAAAAAGCACTGTCATCCTTACCTCCTCTCCGTATGCCCGATCAAACCAAAGCCCGATGATCGTCAATCTTGCAATGATCGATGCTCCTCCGGCGCGTAGTCTGTTTAACAGGCAGTTTATCCCGACAGGTATTTTAACGGAAGGTAAGTTTACATCGGTGTTTAAAAACCGCATGGTGCAAGAGTTTGGAATAGCACAAGGGACACCTATAATTTCGGAAAGCAAGGCTGCAAAAATGATTTTTATTTCTGATGGAGGGCTCATTGCCAATAAATTGAGCTATAAAGAAGGGAAATATATTCCATTGCCGCTTGGATTTGATAAAGTTTCGAACATTACTTTTGGGAACAAGGAGTTTTTAGTCAATGCTGTTCACTATCTTTGCGACGATTCCGGATTGATGGAGTTGCGCTCGCGTACAATGCAAATGCGCTTGCTCGATAAAGTGAAATTGCGCGAGCAAAAATTGTTTTGGCAACTTTTCAATGTAGTTCTTCCGGTCGCTCTAATCTTGTCAGGAGGATTAATTTTCTGGTTTTTAAGACACCGAAAATATTCGCGACAGCGCCCTGATAATTAATTAGATAACAGAAGAGTCGCAGATATTTTTTTTCATAATTAGGCTAAATTTGAAATAATTGCCTAATGAAATTGTTTAATGATCGAATATTTGTAAATTCGTGAATTCCTGCAAACGAGATTTTCGATCTCTTTTGTCAGCAAAAAGAGTGAAATATAATAGTATAGTCAACTAATTTAAGAGCATAAGCCGATGAAATTTGTCGTTTCAAGTACCGAATTGCTGAAGCATCTGAATGCAATCAGCCGGGTGATCAGCAGTAAAAACACCTTACCCATTCTTGATAATTTTCTGTTAAAGCTTGAAGGGAAAACTTTGATGATTACGGCTTCTGACCTGGAAACCACGCTTATCACAAAGATTGAACTTGAAAATTCGGAGGAAGAGGGTTTGATCGCCATTCAGGCAAAAATAATGCTCGACACATTGAAAGAGTTTCCTGAGCAACCCCTTACTTTTAATATTGATCCTGAAACGATGGCGGTGGAGATTCTTTCAGCCAATGGTAAGTTTTCGATTGTTGGACACAACGGAGAAGATTTCCCGGTTTTGCCGAAAATTGGAGAAAAACATCACGAGATCACCCTCGGTCATGACCTTTTACTTACAGGGATCAATAAAACCCTGTTTGCTACTGCCGATGACGAATTACGTCCAGTAATGAATGGTATTTATATTGAGCTTTCTCCCGACGAGATTACTTTCGTCGCTTCAGATGCTCATAAACTTGTACGATACAAACGAAATGATGCAAAATACAGTGATGTAGCATCTTTCATCCTTCCTAAAAAACCAGCTTCGTTACTTAAAAACCTTCTTCCACGCGAAGATTCGGATGTAAAACTTGAATTCGATGAAAAGAATGCATTTTTTACTTTGAGTGGTTTTAAAATGGTTTGCCGACTGGTTGAAGGGAAATACCCCGCGTATAATTCTGTTATTCCGTTGAATAACCCGAATGAAATGGTAGTCGACCGTGTTGAATTTTACACAACACTTAAACGGGTTTCGGTTTTTGCCAATCAGGCAAGCAACCTCGTTCGTTTGAAATTGACACCGACAGAATTAATCGTTTCTGCCCAGGATATTGATTTTGCAATATCCGCTGTTGAGACAATTAAATGTGAATATGATGGTCAGCCAATGGAGATTGGTTTCAAGTCAACCTTTCTTGTCGAAATTCTTTCAAACCTCTCATCCGAAGATGTGAAGATGAAACTTTCTGATCCTTCAAGGGCTGGACTTTTATTGCCAGCAGAAAAGGAACTTGATTATGAAGACGTTTTGATGCTGTTAATGCCAATGATGATCAATGCTTAATGCTTGAATTTATATATTAAAGGCCTGGTGGTTAACCAACTGCCGGGTCTTTTGTTTTTAATTTAAAAATCTGTTGTGAAGCTGAATCTTAAAAATCCACTCGTATTTCTCGATCTCGAAACAACCGGGGTCAATGTTGTCACAGATCGTATTGTGGAGATCGCTCTTTTGAAAATTTTCCCCGACGGGAGGGAAGAGGAGAAGTTGCAACGGATCAATCCGGGAATTCCGATTCCAGCACAATCTTCTGATATTCATGGTATTTATGATGATGATGTAAAAGATGCCCCATTTTTCAAAGAGGTTGCAAAAATATATGCCAAATTTATTGAAGGTTGCGACCTGGCTGGTTTTAATTCAACGCGGTTTGATATTCCGCTGCTCACTGAAGAGTTTTTGCGGGTTGATATTGATCTCGATTTGAAGAAACATAAATTCGTTGACGTGCAAATCATTTTCCATCGCATGGAAAAACGAACACTTGCTGCCGCCTATAAATTCTATCTCCTGCAGGATCTCGAAAATGCTCATAGTGCAATGGCAGATACCAAAGCAACTTATGAGGTTTTAAAAGCACAACTCGATCGGTACGATGGTGTCGAATTTGATGATAACGGTAAGAAGTCGGTTCCCGTTGTGAATAGTGTTGATGCTTTGGCTTCTTTTTCAGCGTTTGATAAGAGTGTTGATTTCGCTGGGCGGATCGTTTACGATGAAAAAGGGGTCGAAGTCTTCAATTTTGGGAAGCACAAAGGAAAGCCTGTAGAAAAGGTATTACGCGAGGAACCAGGATACTTCTCATGGATGATGCAGGGTGAGTTTCCCCTTTATACAAAAAAAGTACTGACAGCCATAAAGCTGAAGGAATTAAACCGGAAGGTATAAAATCTTTTAATTTTTAAACAGATAGCTATGAAGATCATTTGCATAGGTCGCAATTATTTAAAACATGCCCGCGAACTCGAGCATGATATTCCCACGGAACCGGTTTTCTTTATGAAACCTGATTCATCATTGTTATTGGATAACAGGCACTTCTATATCCCGGGGTTTTCGAACGAAATTCATTACGAGGTTGAGTTGATCATTAAGATTAACCGCTTGGGAAAGAGTATTGAAGCACGATATGCACATCGTTATTACGATGAAATTGGTCTTGGTGTCGACTTCACCGCCCGCGATTTGCAACGTCAACTGATTGAAAAAGGGTTACCCTGGGAAAAGTCCAAAGCATTTGACTCGGCAGCTGTACTGGGTGGATTTATTCCTAAAGAAGAGCTTGGAGATCTCGGTCAGATTGATTTTTCACTACGTAAGAATGGGGAAGTGGTTCAGAATGGAAATTCACGCGATATGATCTTTGCGGTTGATACTATCATCGAATATATTTCGCAGTTTGTAACATTAAAGATTGGAGATCTGATTTATACCGGTACTCCTGCGGGTGTTGGTCCGGTTAAAATCAATGACCAGCTCGAAGGCTTTATTGGCGAAAAGAAGATGTTTGATTTTTTGGTGAAATAGTTAATGGTCCTGTTGGTCAAGTATATATCGAATGGATTGAAATAGTTTTGAATAATTATTTCAATCCATTTTCATTTATACTATCCTTATCTCCGAACCAATGCAATTCTCCATCAGGGTGGATGTGCGAAGCCGGATAGACCGATGAATCTTCGGAACTATGAATTATCTCATTGAAAATCTGCGCTTTTGATGCTCCCGAAATCAGAAAAGCGACTCTTTTTGCATTGTTTAGTACCTTGCCGGTTAAGGTAATTCGTTGCTGACCAGTAACCGGGTGAAAGGCGATACCGGTAATTTCCTCTGATTCCATCAATTGCATTTGATTGGGAAAAATTGACGCGGTATGTCCGTCATCACCTAAACCCAGCATAATCAGATCGAATTCCGGCCAATTGTTAACCATTGGAACTTTCTTGCTTATTTCCAATCCATATCTCTTCACTTCCTCTATTGGTATGGATTCGCCTTTTATCCGATGTATTTGACTTTGAGATAGCACGATCCTTGAAAACAGGAGTTTATCTACAACTCCAAAATTACTTTCCGGATCTCCTTGAGCAACCATTCTTTCGTCACCCCACCAAAAGTGAATTTTTTTCCAAAACACTTCCTGTGAATATTTTGCGGCTAGGATTGAAAAAAGCAATGACGGGGTTCTTCCTCCTGATAACGCCAGGTGAAATGTATCTCCAGAAGTTGCATTTATCCAGCTAATTAATTGCAAGGCAAATGATTCAGCCAGATCTTCAGGTGTTTTAAAAACATGAATAATAGGTTCCATTGACTTACAATCTATAACTCGCAGTATAACCCGTCATCTGAAAGATTTTTGCACGGATACCGCCAGGTTTTATCTCCTTCAATAAGGCCATCCGATTCGTATGGTCCCCATGTTCCTGCAGGATAACCATATATCGGTATCGAAGGATCATTTTCCCATGCATCAAGAATTGGTTGAATAAAATTCCATGCAGCTTCAACGGTATCGCCACGGGAAAAAAGAGTAGCATCTCCATGTAATGAATCAAGTATGAGACGTTCGTAGGCTGCTGGCAAATGAATATCGGTGAGACTCGAATAGTGAAAATCCATATTCACCTGGTTCACCATAAATCCGGCGCCGGGCTCTTTCATGTTGAATTTCAGCAATATACCTTCATCGGGTTGTATTCTGATAATTAATTGGTTGGGTTTGTATTGTTCAAATCCTTTCTGATCAAACAGATGATGAGGTGTTGGTTTAAATTCGATGACGATCTCTGTTACCCTTGTCGGTAGTTTTTTGCCTGACCGGATAAAAAATGGAACGCCAGCCCATCGCCAGTTATCGATGTAAAACTTCATCGCAACAAAGGTCTCAGTATGAGAATCGGGATCAACTCCCGGCTCATCGCGATAACCAGCTATCGACTGACCTTTTATAGTCGATGCAGTATACTGTCCTCTAATTACTTGCTTTCGGATATCTTCTGGTTTTATTGGACGCAAGGACTGAAAAACTTTCATTACTTCGTGTCTTATGGCATCCGCTTCGATGACAACGGGGGGTTCCATGGCGACCATTCCCACAACCTGCAGCAAGTGGTTCTGTACCATGTCCCGCATGGCGCCTGAATGGTCGTAGTATCCCCCACGTCCTTCAACTCCAAGACTTTCTGCAGATGAAATTTCAACCCGTTCGATGAAATTCCGGTTCCAGACAGGTTCAAAGATCCCGTTTGCAAACCGCGTGACCATCAGGTTTTGAACGGTTTCCTTGCCAAGATAATGATCTATCCGGTAGATCTGGTTTTCTTCGTAATTTTTCAGAAGACTAATATTCAAATTTTTGGCACTGGATAAGTTAATGCCAAATGGTTTTTCAATGATAAGTCTTTTGAAACCATCCGCCTGGTTGTTTAGATCTGCAAGCGCAAGCTTTTCTGGAATTACATCATAAAGATTAGGTGGAGTGGAGAGATAGAACAGGTAATTTGAAGAGATATTCAGGGTCTGTTTCAGACTCTCTAACCGAATTTTTAATTTTTGATAGTCCTCCTGTAGGTCGTAATCGATTGTTTGATAATAGACTTTGTTTAGAAACTGTGAATTTGTTTCTTCCCCGGAGGGTAAAAACTCATTCATCCGTTGACGAAACTCAATATCTGATAGTTGTGTCCGGCTAGTACCTAAGATTGCAAAATTTTCAGGCAAAAGATGGTGAATAAATAATTGATGAATAGCTGGAATAAGCATTCTTTTTGTCAGATCGCCCGATGCTCCAAAAATAACAATGATATGTGAATCAGGTATTTTCATGTCAATTTTATTTGTAATTGGATAAATAGTATAATGACGTTTCAACGCCCCGATTGTTCATTTCCAAAGGAAGATTGTTCCACTGAATTCTAAAGGTGGAATTTGATCACATCAATCCAGCCCCATACAATAAGTACCTCATCTAATATCTTATAATACAAGGTGATGGGTATCGGGCCAGACTTGTCATTGAAAATTCCCCGAAATGAACCGGAATCTTCAGCAGAATCACTCATTTTAATTCGGATATCGGTCGCGAATTCAATATTGCTAAGTGGTACCATTTTATAAATGGCCTCTTTCGCACACCAATGTACCAGCATCCGATGATTCGAAAGCTCAGGTTGTTTATTGCAAACAGCTAACTCTTCAGAGGATAGGAAACGGCTGCCTACTTTTCCCACTTTTCGGGTGATAAGTTCAATGTCAATACCTGGAATCGACGTAGAATGAAGAATTATTGCAATATAACCTGTTGAATGAGATATGCTTATATTGATCTGGCTGTTGTCGAGATAAGGTCGTCCATCAATATGATATTTAATAAGGTGTTGTTCTCTAAATAGCTGGTTAAGAAGCGCTCTTGTTGCAAGCCACTCTTTTTTACGGTGAAGGGCAGAAATTCCGGAATAGGTGAGTGCATCAGCGGCAGATAATTTGGCCAGTGAAAGCAACGTTTCAATCTCCTCTGAAACTTTCCAAAGTCCGATCTCTCCGTTATCGATATTTTCGTGTAGTATCAGTGGCATTATTTACGTTCTTTCCATTCAGTTGATTCTATCAGTCGGAGCACATCCTGATTTAAGAAATCAATAACTGGTTGTAAACTGTCGATATTTGGTATTTCCTTAATATACAGCGATCCGCGAAGGAAATGATTTACACTGTCTGTCAGATAGAATTGCATAGGTGAAGCTGCGTTTCCTTTTATATTGTAAATGGTCCCAAAAACCTTTTTTCCCGGATTAATAAAAATCTGTTCTTCGATCGAACTCGCTTTCTGCGAATGTTTATAGGCCAGTGTGCGTGACTCTTCAATATATTCCCCCAGATTCTTATTAATCGCCTTATAACTAAGATGTATCTGCGCATGGTTGGCAGGAACTTCGATGGTAACCCAATCAAGTTGCTTCAGATTTAACGAATCTCTTCCAGGAATAGCATAGACTGGTATCTGGAAACTATATGGGACAGGCATTTCAAGTGGTTTATAACTCTTTGCCGGAAATGAGATTCTGAAGTATCCTCTTGGTCTGGGCGTATACTCTTTCCTGCATGAATCGAAAAAAAGCAGCGTTCCGAACAGTAAAAAAACAACTATTTGCTTCACCTTTAGCATCCTATAAAGACTTGTTTGTTGTAATTGGCTGAATTGTGACTTTGATTTTTGTAATGCGACGGGTATTTACACCTTCAACTTCAAAAGTAAAGTTTTTACAATTTAGTTTCTCGTGCAGCATTGGGAATTCTCCTTTTAATTCGAGTATCAACCCAGCCAATGTATCGGCTTCGCCCCGAATATCATTAAATATATCATCTTCATAATCAAATACTTTACAGAAGTCGTTGAGCATTGCTCTTCCATCGAAAAGATATTCAAACTCACTTATTTGAGAAAACAAAGACTCATCATCGTCAAATTCGTCGGCTATATCTCCAACAATCTCTTCGAGAATATCTTCAAGTGTTACAAGGCCTGACGTTCCTCCAAATTCATCAACCACAATGGCCATATGAACTTTTGATTTTTGAAAATCTTCGAGAAGATCATCTATTTTTTTTGTCTCCGGAACGAAAAATGGTTGTCGCATAAGTGGTTGCCATCTGTAGGCAGCACTTTTATCCAGATAAGGAAGAAGATCCTTAATATATAGTATACCCCGCACATCATCCAGAGTTCCGGAGAATACCGGTATTCGGGAGTAACCTGATTCTTTTATAATCTGGAGCACCCGTTCAAAATTGCTGTGTATATCGATGGAAGTCACCTCGAGACGCGACCGCATAATTTCATTGACCCCCTTGTTCCCGAATTTTACAATTCCTTCCAAAATTTCCTTGTCGTCCGAAATGTCGAGATGGTCAGTGAGTTGCAATGCTTTGGAAATCTCGTCAATTGAAAGGTTCTTTTTGTATTTGATGAGACGTTTGTTTACAAAGGATGTCGAGTTAATAAGTAAGAAATTGACTGGCTTTGTGATGGTTACGAGTCCGTTAATGAACGATGCCACCCTTAACGCTAATGTCTTGGGATAATGAGCAGCGTAAACCTTCGGGATAATCTCTCCGAAAAGAAGGATGAGGGAAGTAATAAATATAGTATTGAAAATAAAGCCCAAGGTTGGAACCAGCGAAAAGTCGATCAAACTATTCGTTATATGGGCTGTCAATAAGACGACTGCAATATTTACAAAATTATTTCCAACCAAAATGGCTGCAAGAAGTTGTTCGGGCTCAGACAACAGTTTGATTACTAATCCGGCAGATCGCTTTTTATTCGATTTCAGATCTTTGATCTCTTTCGGCTCCAGCGAGAAGAGTGCAACTTCCGATCCCGAAATAAGTGCCGAGATGGCCAATAATACAATTACAATAAGCAAGCCAGTGAGGGTTTCGGAAGTAAAATGATTAAATCCAATATCCCCACTTAGCGTTTCAAAAAATGAAACCGCGTCTGTTTCCAACTTTATTCGTTTAATTATTAGAAGGGCAAATCGTCACCCTCTTTATCGTCATTCCCGTAAGCGTTTGTGCTGTTGAGTGGTTCGCTTACTCCTGATGGCTGAGCTACTTTGTTCCCTTCGGAGGATGTACCATCATTTTTCTTACCGAGTAACTGAATCGTGTCTGCAAGAATTTCGGTGATGTATCTTTTTGATCCATCCTGTGCATCGTAACTTCTTGTTCTGATTTTGCCATCGACATAAATCTGACTTCCTTTACGGATGTAGTTTTCAGCAAGTGAAGCAAGACCGCTCCAACACACGATATTATGCCACTCGGTTGTTGTTACCTTCTCTCCGCTTTTACTTGTGTAATGATCGGAGGTGGCCAATGTGAAATTTGCCACAGAGGTATTACTGTCAAGATGCTTTACTTCAGGGTCTTTCCCTACATTTCCTACTAAAATAACTTTGTTAACTGACATGACTGTTAAGATTATGGTTTGCAAGTCTAAGTTACGAAAAATGTTTTTAGATTACAAGTTCTCAAAGATAAAAAAATATGACAAATTTTCAGTCTTTTACATTCCTGGTCTATGCTTTTGCCAGTAAAAAATTATCGATCAGTTTCGGCACAGGGAAGTCATTAACCTCCTTAGGATGAACTTTGATCCACGGAAGATTAACATCCGGTTTCGCCGAGAAAATTTCGATGAACCTGACATGTAGTTTCTGATGGGTCAAAACATGGATTATTTCATGACTTATTGATTCAATTGTAATCTCCAAACCATTAAATGTTGATTTGAATTGCTCATTGGCGAGAAGTTCTTCAATTGTTAATGTTTTTGCAGACTCAATAAGCGGGAATTGGTATAAATTACGCCAGATGTCATTCTCTTCACGTTTCTCAAGATAAAAGTATTCTTCCTGACGGATGAACATATAATTGAAGAATCGATTTTTTACTTTAGTTTTCTTTGATTTAAAGGGGAGCTCTCCTATTATATTATGAGCAAAGGCAATGCATTGATCCTGAAACGGACATTTTTTGCAGTCGGGGTTTTGAGGTGTGCATTGCAGTGCTCCAAATTCCATAAGGGCTTCGTTAAACAATCCTGGATTTTGGCGATCGAGCAATTCATCGGCCAAGTCGCGGAATTCCCGTTTCCCAATTGTTGAATCGATAGCTGTTTCAATTCCAAACACTCTTGAAAGTACGCGGTAGACATTCCCATCGATTGCCGCGTGAGGTAAATCAAACGCGATTGATGCAATGGCTGCAGCGGTGTAACTGCCGATTCCTTTCAGTTTCTCTATATTAATAATGGTATCAGGAAACAATCCATTAAATTCGTTCATGATCTGCAAGGCCGCTACATGCATGTTTCGGGCCCTTGAATAGTAACCCAGACCTTGCCAAACCTTTAAAACTTCATTTTCCTGTGCTTCTGCAAGCGTTTTTACATCTGGAAACTGCTCAATAAAACGGAGGAAATAAGCTGTTCCCTGGTCAACCCGCGTCTGCTGAAGTATAATTTCTGATACCCATACCAAATAAGGATCTTTTTTTGCTCTCCAGGGTAGTTCTCGTTTGTTCTGTTGATACCAAACTGTCAATATTTTATGGAATTTGGGCATGTTTTGGCGTTTTTTAAAAAAAATTTACGAAAAGAACAAAAAATATTGATTAGTATGATGTTGGTTAAATCAAAAGCTATATATTTGTGAACCAAAATTAAAATAGAAAGTCGAATCATTTAAATTTATAGCAATGACAAAAGCAGATATCGTAAACGAGATTTCGAAAAACACGGGTATCGAGAAAGTAACAGTTCAGAAAGCAGTTGAGGCCTTTATGGACACCGTATCCGGATCACTTGCAGAAG